>CAYXKT010000006.1:0-43355 GCA_964465735.1 uncultured bacterium | reverse complement strand
TAGCCCGGCGAGAATCGCCGGGGTCTGCGGATGGCCCCTTGAACCAGCACCCCAACGGGGTGCCACATCAGATGTTTGATTGAGTTTGACCTTGAGATAAATAGATTGATAAAGTATTTATCATTTCGAACAGATGGAGCCGAAATATGCGGTTTTATTCATAAACAAATTCTTGGATAAACACACAATCTATCGTGAACCTTTAGGTATTATGAGTTTAGCTTCGGCAATCAGCCTTAGACATAATGTCTTCATCCTGGAGCCGGTAAGGGAAAATATATTCAAGAAAATTGAAAATATACAACCCCAGATTATTGCTTATTCCCTGCGCTCAGGCTATCATCAGTATTATATCGACCTGAATAAAGTGCTAAAGAAAAAATACGGGTTTATCTCAGTATTTGGAGGGCCTCATCCAACTTTTTTTCCGGAAATGATCAATGAAGAAGGAGTTGACTGCGTCTGCAGGGGAGAGGCGGAAGAAGCCTTTCTTGAATTTTTAGATTTGCTGGAAGATAAAAAAGACATCACGAAAGTCAAGAATTTCTGGATCAAAAAAGCGAATCAAATCCATAAGAATCCCTGCCGTCCATTGGTCCAGGACTTAGATAAACTAACGTTTCCCTCCAGATCAATATTTGCTGAGTATCCGGAGATCAGGAATGCCGGAATCAGGAGCTTTATTATCGGAAGAGGGTGCCCCTTTAACTGCTCTTATTGTTTCAATGCTCAGTTCAAGAAAATATATGCCGGAGAAAACTTCGTTAGAAGAAGATCCGTGGATAATGTCATAAAAGAAGTCGAAGAAGTTAAGCGAAAATACAATTTTGAAGTGGCAAGATTTGAAGACGATACTTTTAACACGGATAAAGAATGGTTAAGAAAATTTTCCCAGGAGTTCAGAAAACTCAACTTAAAATTCATCTGTACGGGGATAAGAGCAGATCTGATCGATGAAGAGCAAGTCAGATTATTAAAAGAAGCGAACTGTATCACCATAAGTTTCGGGATTGAAGCCGGATCGGAAAAAGTACGGAAGGAAATCCTGGAACGATCTATGTCTGACGATCAGATTATTAATTGTGCACGATTATTCCGAAAATACCGGATATTTTATACGACGGAAAATATCCTGGCTATTCCAAATTCCACATTGGAGGATGATCTAAAAACCCTAAAATTAAATATCGAGTGCAAAAGCCGCTATCCTCTTGCCAGCATTATGCAGCCTTATCCGGGCACCAAGATGTACGATATCGTTCGGAGTCAGGGGTTATACCAAGGGAATCTTTTGGATAATCTTCCGGATTCATTCTATGATAAATCTGTTTTAAAAATTGAGGATAAGGCTGAACGTGAAAACCTCCAAAGGCTCTTCGCCCTGACAGTCAGGTTCCCCTTTCTCTACCGTCACATCAGATGGCTGATAAGATTAAGGTTAGACGCCGGTTACTCCTTTCTGGGCAAGGTTTACAAAGTCTATGTCGGAGCTTTTGAATATTCCCCGTGTAAAAGATCGTTAAAGGAATATTTAAGTTTAATAAGACGCTATTTTTTCCTGAAATAAGGATCGGGTTTTGAATCAAGTTCTGGAAACAATATTTCGGGGTATCCGGTCTCAGGACCGGAAGCCGATCTCTAACACTTTGAAAGTCGGGGGGCCCGCGGAGTTGCTACTCCAGCCCCGGGGGCTTTGGGAAATTCTTCGGTGTTGCGAGATCCTTCAAGAAGAAGACAGCTTGTACCGGATCCTGGGCGGGGGGAGCAACCTGCTGATTGACGACCGGGGTGTGAAAGGGGTGGTGGTCCGACCGGACTGGGATCCGGAAGAGTTGGTTATCGAAGGTGGCCGGGTGGTGGCGCCGGCCGGGATGGAGCTGGCCCGTCTGGTGCGGGCGGCGGCGGCAGCGGGGCTGGCGGGGTTGGAGTTTGCCGCCGGGATCCCGGGGACGGTGGGCGGGGCGGCGGTTATGAACGCCGGTTGGGGAGGGGAGGAGATCGCCGGGGTGACCCGAAAGGTTTGGGCCTACCGTCCCGGTTGCAAGATGGTGGAATTAGATCTGGAAGATTGCCGGTTCGGGTATCGGGCCAGCCGCTTTCAGGAGAGCGGGGAGGTGGTGCTTCGGGTCGACCTTGAACTTTTTCCGGGCGATCGCAAGGAGATAGCGGAGAAGACGCGGGAAGTCCTTTGCCGGAGAAAGGAGTCCCTCCCCCTGGAGTATCCCAGCGCCGGGTCGGTCTTTAAGAACCCGCCCGGGGATTACGCGGGTCGGTTGATCGAGGCGGCGGGTCTGCAGGGAAAGCGGATCGGGGATGCCCAGATCTCGGAGAAGCACGCCAACGTGATCGTCAACCGGGGAGAAGCATCTTTTCGAGAGGTTCTGGACCTGATTGATCTCGCCCGGGGGGAGGTGCAGAAGCAATTCGGGACCAGGCTGGAACTGGAGATCAAGATCTGGGAAGGGTCGGCGAAACGTTAGTGAACTTTCTCCCCTGCCGCGCAAGGCGGCCGGGGCCGGGTTATCTCTTTCCCCGGTCTCAAGGATTCTATAAGCCGGCGATGGCCAGGGCGCCACGGGCCTGGCCGCGAAACTGGGTGACGGTTCGGACGGCCAGCAGACGTTTCAGGACGTGGGCGGGGCGGAGGTAGAACTTCTTGAAGGCCCGGTCGAGCCACTGGCGGTATTCTTCCCGGTCGAGCGATTCGGGCACGAAGAGTAGGGCGCCGTGGTCGAGGATGGAGCAGCCGCGGGTAAAGTCAAAGGAGTAGCCTTCTTTCACCAGCCTCCTATAGAGTTCAGTGCCGGGGAAGGGGGTGAACTTGTTGAAGTGGGCGTAGTCGAGGCCGGTCTCCAGGGTGAATTTCAGCGTCTTCTCCAGGCTCTCCATTGTCTCTTCCGGGGTGCCGACAATGAAATCCCCCCGGACCTCCAGCCCGGCTTCCTTCGCCCAGCGGACGGCGTTGCGGTTATCTTCGACGGCGTTTCCTTTGCCCAGCAGTTTCAGCATCCGGTCGTCCCCCGATTCCAGGCCGTAGAGCACCTGCCAGCAGCCGGCCGCCTTCATCTCTTTCAGGAGTTCCGGGGTGACCGTCTTGACCGCGGTCAGGCAGGTCCAGGGAAATTTCAGTTTCCGTTCCCGGATCCCGGCGCAGATCTCCCGGACCCGGTCCTTTCTCAGGGTGAAGGTGTCGTCAAAGAAGCGGATCTCTTTTGCTCCCCGCTCTCCGAGCGTCCACTCCACCTCGGCCAGCACCCGGTCGGGGCTGTGAAAGCGGGTGGTGTTGCCGAAGATCGAACGGTCGCAGAAGGTACAGTGAAAGGGGCAGCCCCGGCTGGTCATCAGGATCCCGACCGGGAGCTTCCGGTAGGAGGCCGGAGTCGGGTGGTAATATCGCAGCGGTGGGAGAAGATGATGGGCGGGGAAGGGGAGGGAGTCGAGGTCGGAGATAAACGGGCGTGCCGGGGTCTTGTAGATGTTATCCCCTTCTGGATAAACGATCCCCGAGACCGTCTCCAGTCCGGAGAAACTCCCGCCTTGAAGCCGCCGGGCCAGCTCGACCATCGTCTCTTCCCCTTCGCCGATAACCCCGACGGTGAAGAGGCTATCAGCCGTTACCGCTTCCGGGACGCAGGTGACGTGAGCGCCGCCGAGAACGATTGGGATTGCCGGGGCCAGGTTTCGCAATTCTTCCGCCAGTCGGCGGGCGGACTCGAAGGAAGGGGTGGTGGCGGTCAGGCCGACCAGGTCCGGCAGGAATTCCCGGAGCAGTTCGGGGAGGGGAGGGTAGGGGAAGCGGGCGGTGTAATCGATGATCTTCACCCGGTGGCCGGCCCTCTCCAAGACCGCTCCCAGGTAGGCCAATCCCAGTGGAGGGGTGATGTTGAGGACGAACCTTACCGACCGGCTTTCACCTACCGACTCTTCCGGGTCGAATGGGGGGTTGATCAACAGGATGTTCATCTTATCAAACGCGATTGAGATGTGGCACCCCGTTGGGGCGAAAGAACGTTCAACGGCGTTGGTATCATAACCCAGTGTTGTGAAACTCTACTGCTACGGAATGAAAGGACGCCAACGGCGTCTTACATTATAGCCCGGGGCGCAGCCCCGGGTTGAAAGATTGGAGCAGATACAGACAAGCACCCCAACGGGGTGCCACATCATCATCCCGCAATGCTAAAGCCTCGTTAAAACAAAAAATTCCCGATGGGTTCCGGGTGATAATAATTAAACTGTGATGGCTTTTAACTTATGTTCTCGGGGGACATCATCCATCGCCATCATCAGAAAAGCGTCTTTGATGTTTTCCTCCAACTCGTCCAGGGTTGCTCCCTGGGTCATAAATTCCCGATGTTCAAGGAGCTTTCCCAGCCAGAACTTATCTTCTTTCCAGTAGATCATAGTCATTTTGGAACTCATTTGAATTCTCTCGGGCTGGCAGCTGGAAAATTGTTCAGGATCGGGCGTTACGGATCACGTCGCAGATGAACTCGATCTGATAGGGCTTCAGGCAGCTGGCCGAGGGGAGATAAAAGCCCTTTCTTCCCAGTTCCTCGGAGACCGGATACTCATCGCTCAAAAGGTAGGAGTAGATCGGCTGGAGGTGGATGGGGATGAAAAATGAGCGGGTCTCGATCCCGTGATCGGCCAGAACCTGCCGGAGCCGGTCCTTGGAGAGTCCGAACTCGTCCTCGACCAGGACCCCGTACATCCAGTAAACCGATTTAACGTCCGGAGATTCCGGTGGCGTGCTGATCCCCTCGACGTCGGCCAGGAGCTGGTTATAGAGTTGGGCGTTGCTTCGGCGGGCTCCCAAAAGCTGGTCGATCCTCTCGAACTGGCCGAGACCGATCGCGGCCTGGAGGTTGGTCATCCGGTAGCTGAAGCCCATCACCTTGTGCCAGAAGTGTCGCTCCGGGGTGAAGCCGTAGTTGCGCATTGTCTGCAACAGGGCGGCCCGTTCGGGGTTGTCGGTGACGATCATCCCCCCCTCGCCGGTAGTGATGATCTTGTTGGCGTAAAAACTGAAGGTGGCCATCTCTCCGAAGCTGCCCACCTTTTGGCCCTTATACTCGGCCCCGTGAGCTTCGGCGGCGTCTTCGACGATCGCCAGACCGCGGCGGTCGGCGATCTCCCGCAACCGGTCCATATCCGCCGGGTGCCCGTAGGTGTGGATGGGGATGATCGCTCGGGTCTTCTCGGTGATCTTCTCCTCGATCCGGTCGGGATCGATATTCCAGGTGCCTGGTTCGACGTCAACCACCACCGGCTCGGCGTCAAGATAGGCGATGGCATTGGCGGTGGAGATCATCGTGAAGGAAGGGATGATTACCTCGTCGCCTGCCTTGATCCCCATCGTGGCCAGGGCCAGATGGAGCGCGGTCGTCCCGCTGTTGGTGGTGATCCCGAAGCGGACCCCGCAGTAGTTGGCGAATCTCTCCTCGAATTCGTCAACGAACCTCCCCCGGGAGGAGATCCAGTTGGTATCCATACATTGAATGACGTACTTCTTCTCGTTGCCCTCTAAAGTCGGCTGGCAGACCGGGATGATCTCCACCCCCTCCGGGGTGACCGGTTCGGGTCCGGCCATCGCCGATGCCCTCTGGAGCGCTTCTCGGCTTTTTGCCTCGTCAAATTTATTCATCGCAGCCATTCCTCAGTTTGATGATTGTCTGTAGATATAGTAATACATAACGGAGGAAGATCAAGGGGTTTGAGCCGGTCTTCGAGTAGCCCCGTTCCCGCTCGGAGTTGGTGTAGGGGATCTCGCCGATCCGGTACCCTCTCCGTTCCGCCCGGACCAGGAAAGTAATGCAGTAGTCGCCGTAAGTCCCCGAGAAGGGAAGCTCGGTCAGGACGGTCCTGCTGGCCCGGACAAAGCCGCTGGAGAGATCGCGGATCTTCGAGCGAGTCCAGAAGCCCCCGACCCGATTCAGGACCACGCTGGACCAACGGCGGAGGGGGCTTTTTCTGCCGTCGCTGCCGCCCGGGACGTAACGGGAGGCGACCACGATGTCATAGCTTTCATCGGCGGCGATCAGGTCGGGGATGGTCTCCGGGGGATGGGCGAAGTCGGCGTCGAGCCAGATCACCGTCTGCTGCCGGGCGGCCTCGACCCCGGCCCTCAGCGCCGAGGTCAGCCCCCGTTCCTTCCGTCTCAGAACCCGGATCCGGGAATCGGTCTCTCCCATCCGAGCGGCGATCTCCCCGGTCCCGTCCGGGGATTCGTCATCGACCACGATGATCTCGGAGTCAGAGGAGATCCGGCTGGCGATCTCCCTCAGGAGCAGCGCAATCGTATCCTTTTCGTTATAAGTCGGCAGGACTATGGAAACTGGTTTGTGCATAATGAGTGGAGATTATCTATCCCTCTCTCCGCTGTCAATTAAAATGGCTGACCTTTCTTGACATCATAAAAGGTTATTCCTATAGTCATTGGTTGAAGAACCGGATCTTGAATGCTATTATTTTCGGCAGATCGATAATTCGGTTGGAGCTGAAACCAACTGAATTCTGGGCAGGCCAAATCAGCGGAGGGATAATGAACGAGTTTAATATTCTCCAGATACTCTATAAGAACCGCTTCCGGCTGCTGGCGGTCTCCCTGGCCGTTGCCGCAGTGGCGGGAGCGATCTCCCTCTTCTTTCCCAACAAGTACAGTTCGACGGCCGCGATCAGCGTCCAGCGGCCGGAGGTTCCGGTTACGGGCGAAGTTTCTCCGCTTCAGGTAGAAGCCCTGCGTTCCCTGACCGAATCGACCCGGGTGAAGCGGGAACTTTTCGACAGATTAAGAGATCAGGGCCGGCTTGAAGACCGGGTCGACTTCCGCCGCTTCCAGAGGATGTTATCGACCCAGGTCCAGTACGTGGAGGGCCGCGAGCGGACGCTGCTTCCCCTGGTTAAGCTGACCGCCACCACCTCCGATCAGGCTCTTTCGATGGAGATCGCCAACCAGTGGACGGAGGTGGTTTTAAGTGAGACCAGCAAGATTTACCAGAGCGGGGTTGACCAGCTGAGCACCTTTACCGAGTCTATGTACGATCAGGTGAGCAAGTCCCTCCGGGAGAGCGAGGACCGGTTCGCGGAAATCAAGCTGGGAGCCAACCTCGAAGGAAATAAGCTCGCTCTCGGTCACAACCGGAAAGTATATTCCCGCCTCCTGGAGAGAGTACTGGACCTGGAAGACCAGGCGGCCACCTCAGGGGCGATTGCCGATCAGATCGCCGTTCGGCTGGCCGAGCAGGAAGTCGAAGGAGTCTGGGTCGGCGAGGTCTTTCCCCGTCAGGGGGATCCGGAAGAGGAATTCCCCTTTCCGGCGGCCGCCTCGCTCACCGAGCGGATAGTGGAGACCATCCGGAGCCTGGCTCGGAACGAAGAGGCATTGGCCGAATTCGAAAAGACCAGCCAGATCGAGTCGAAGCAGGCCCGAGCCCGGGTCTTGAAACATCAGATCGATAAGACCTCCGGGGAAATCCTCCAGGCCCGGGGAGAACTCTCCGGTGTGGAACCCGCCTATCGGAGCTTGGCGGAGCAACTCGAGGAGCTCAAACCGACCATTATCCTGAAGAAAGCCCTGGGCGATGAACTGCTGATGGTTCTTCCGGAGAGGGGACAGGCGGGAGAAGAATTTCCCAAGATGGAATCGGAGATCAGCAATCCGATCTACGAGGAGATTAAGACCGAGGCGGTCCGGCTTTCCGCTGAGACCGATGGCTTGAAGAATAAGGTCGAACAGGGTGGGGAGAGGTTAAAGGAGTTGCGTGGTGAGGTCAGTGATTTGAACCGGGAGATTGTCTCCCTCTCCGCCCGGCAGAGGGTTTACCAGGCGGCGATCGAGCGGGACCGGGAACTGCTCGATTATTTTGCTCTTTCCTACCGGGAGGATCGCCGGGAATACGAGAAATTGCTCAAGGAACTCGACCGGGGGGCGGCGGAGCTGGCGGCGAAAAGCGATTCCCTCGATCAGCTGGCCAAAAAGATTTCTGATCTGGAAGAGAAGGTTTACGCCGGGGAGAATTCCCTCGCCCGCCAGCAGCGGGATCTCGACAACCTCTCCCAGGTCCGGTCATCTCTGGCCTCCCGGACCCAGGAGGTTGCCCTGCTCAGGGTTTCGATGGAGAATGTCTCCCGCAGCGGGACAGTCCTCCTTTACGGGGCGGAGGAGGACCCGCTTAAGGTTGGCCCCCCCCGGGGGCGGATCGTACTGATCGCGTTTCTGCTCGGGTTTCTCATCTATTCCCTGGTTCTGGTTCTGGGTGAGGCGGTCCGGCAGATGGAACCGCGCCCAACTTCCGGGACGGGCTGAACTTCCCCTCCGCCCCTCCCCAGAGAATGCAGGCCGCCCGGCATAGGAGAGCGGAAAAAGCTTCCGCGTTACCCCGAGGCGCCATCATCTGGCTGCTGGTCTCCCTGGCGGTCTTTGCCGCCCTTCCCGGGATGATGTCGGGGAATTATCTCCCCAAGATTTTCTGGGTCGTCCTGACGGTGGGGATCGGACTGGCCCTCCTTGCGCCCCGACGGGGGGAGGGGTTTTCCCTGAGCCTGCTCGGCGGGGTCTGGCTGACCTACCTGGCCTGGGCCCTGCTCTCGCTGGCCTGGGCCCTCCAGCCCCGGGTCGCCCTGGAGCGCTGGCTGGTGATGCTCGTCTTGTCCCTGGCCTATCTTCTGGCCGGGCGGACCCGCTTCTGGGAGTCTCCGCTCTTCTGGCGGGGCTTTTCCCTGATTGCCGGTCTGGCGGCCCTGATCGGGATCCTCCAGTATTACCTCCCCTCGTTTGCGCCGGCCAACTACTTTCCCGGCACCGCCGTTCCCCGGGGGACGATGGGACACAGGAATTATGCCGGGATGTACTTTATGGTCACCCTCCCTTTCCTGGCCCGTTATTATTTCTCTGCTCGGGGGAAGGAAGCGCTGCTACCCTTTGCCGCCCTGGTTCTGGGGATGGGCTTTCTGCTCCTGGGCAAGACCCGGGGGGCCTGGCTGGGTCTGGCCGCCGGGGTGGTCTTCTTTCTGATTGCCGGCGGGGGGAAGAAATTGGCCCGCTGCCGGCGGCGGGCGGCCGGGCTGGCGGGGACCTTTCTGGCGGTGATAATCTTTGCCGTCGTGGTCAAGCCGCCCGGGCCGGTGGCGAAGTTGATGGCCGGGAAGGCCGACCTGATCCAGACCGGGAAGACCGTGCTCGATCCCCGCAACCGGCTGGAATTCTGGCGGGAGGTGCCCCTGATTACCAACCCCCTGCTCGGGGCCGGCTTCGGCAACTTCCCCATCGTCGCCACCCCGCCGGACCGGGAGGGAAAGGTCAAGACCCTGAACTGGGAAGTCCACAACGACTATCTCCAGGCTTACGTCGATCTCGGGGTCCCGGGGGCGGTTCTTTTCCTGGGAGTCTTCATTATCCTGATTCTGTCGGCCTGGCGGGGGAGGGGCCGGGGGCTGATCCTGGCGGCGGGGGTGTCGATCGTCGGTCTGGCGGTGATGCAGTTCACCGTCTTCACGATGGAGGTGGTCAGCACCCAGGTCTGGATCGCCGGGGTGGCGGCGATTCTCAACCGGCCGTCTCCCCTCCGCCCGATAACAAAAATCCCCTGGCCGGCCAGGATCGCGCTCCCGGTCAATTATCTCCTCGTTCTCGGGCTCCTGCTCCTGGCCCTGGCGATCGGTTTCACGATCCGCGGGGACCGGGAATTCCGGAGCGTTCAGGGGGAGACGGAGAAAGTGCTTGCCTACCGGACGGCCCTGGAGAAGGGAGAGGATTATCCGGAGGCCGTCCGGCACCGACTTCGGCGGGAATTGGAGTACGCCCGGTTCCGGCTCCAGATGCGTCTTAACCGACTGGTCGACCGGATTTTGCCGACTATGTTCTTCGACTCCAATATGCGGCACATCTCCTGCCACCAGTTCGCCGGCCTGGCCTGGAGCCTGAACGATCACCGCCTGACGGAGAAGTTCGCCCGGCCGGCCCTGAATCTCCACCCTTACGACCGCACCGCCCTTACTTACCTGGCGGCGATCACCCTCCAGGAAGGCCGCTTGGCGGAAGCCGCCCGTTACCTGGAAAAAGGGTTTGCGATCTTCGGCCCCAACCCCTACCGGCCTTTCTTCGGGGAGAACCTCGCCCGTCTCTGCCGAGCCCGGAGCGATACCTTCCGGGCTGGGGAGATTCTGGAGATGATGGAAGCCAACCGGGTGGCGGCCCCCCGATCCCCGTCACCGCCCAGCCGGACGCGCGCGGTCCCGGTTGACGGCCGGCTGGCCTGGGAAGAGTGTCGGGGGGCCGTTGTTTACGATGTTTATCTCTGGCCGGAGGGGGAACGGGAATTCTCACCCCGGGCCATCGCCACCGGGCTGAAAGATAACCGCTTTCGGCCGGGAAAGGATCTGCTGCCGGAGACGACCTATATCTGGCGGGTCCGGGCGCGCGGGCGCTACGGGGAAAAGCTGAGCGAGTTGTGGTCCTTCCGGACCGGTCCGGTCCAGGAATAAACTTTGACAATAACGGAGAAAGGGGGCGGATAGGATGATCGGAAGACTAACCGACACTTTCATTACCTTGTTGGCCGGCCGGGCGAATTCCGGGGCGGCCCGGCACCTTGGATTCCGGGGTCTGGTGGCAGAGATCAAGGGCCTGGCCGCCGGGAAGACAACCCTGCTCCGGCTCCGGCATCCGGATCTGGCCTTCCCCTTTGTCATCAGGGTCCCCTCTTCCGATGTCCGGACTTACGAACAGGTTTTCGTCGAGAGGGAATTCGACTTCGACGTGGGAAAGCCCCCCGAAACCATTGTTGACGCCGGCGCCAATATCGGTCTGACCTCGATATACTTGGCCGGCAGGTTCCCCCGGGCGAAAATTATCGCCATCGAGCCGGAAGAGAGCAACCTGGCGATCCTGCGGAGAAATATCGCTCCCTACGACAATATCGTTTCCCTGGCCGGAGCCTTATGGCATCGGGACTCGATGATCAGCCTGGTCGATCCGGGACTGGGCAAGTGGGGCTTTATGACCCGGTCTTCGGACGGCCCCGGGGATGTTCCGGGGGAAGTCATTCAGGAGGTTCGGGGTATGACCGTCGGGACGATTATGGAAGAGCAGGGCCTTGACCGCATCGACATATTGAAGGTCGACATCGAAGGCGCTGAACGGGAGGTTTTCCAAAATCCCTCCGGTTGGATCGGGAAAGTCGGTGCCCTGATCGTGGAGTTGCACGAACGGATGAAACCCGGTTGTAACCGCAGTTTCTATCTCGGCACGGGCGGTTTTGATAATGAGTGGATACAGGGAGAAAACCTCTATCTGTCCCGGAATTCGGGCTGCCTCAGGCGCTCGGGATCTTGACTTTTCTCCGGAAGCCGCGCTATTATTTTTCATCCCGATGGACTTAAAAAGTGAAACAAGGAGGTCAAGATGAAATATTCGCGGTTTTCGGCGGGAGGCGGGAAAATGAGATTTGCCGGCCGGGCGGTCCTGGTCGCGGTAATGGTGTTTGGCTTTTTAACCGCCGTTGCTTGTTCCCGGGCCCCGGAAGATCTGCCCTGGTTTAAATCCGAGGAATCCGGTCTCCGCCTTGATCCGGACGAAATCCAGGCCAGGATTGACGGGGTGGATTGCCTCTTCCGGATTCACGATATGAAGAGAGACTTCATCCTGCAGGGCGGCGATGGGGCAGAAGCAGTATTGGCCGCGCTGGACGGACGGCGGGATCAGCTGGTGGAAAAGACCAAGCCTTTTCCCGCGGTTCCGGGAGCTCTGGACTTTTTCGCCTGGAGGATCCGCCCGGCCAGCGAAATCCCGGGAAGGCAGTGGGAGCGGGATCAGGGGAAATACGAGATTTCCGGGTATTTCGTCGTCACCGGGGAGATGGATAAGGATTGGATCTTCAAGGTTATGACCCAGGTGGACGATCAGCACGTTTCTCTGCTTCCGCCCGACCGACAGCAGGCCAAGTATTTGAACTGGCAGGTCTTTCCCCGGACCTCTACCTGGGAGCCCGGAGAGCACCATATCTTGTCCACGATCGCGGATTTGCAGCCCATCCCCTATTACATATTCGCCCAGATGTACATCTGGCCGGAAAGGGTCCAGCACGGAGTCTTCGCCTATGGGTGGTTCGCCGACCCGGACCTGCCCCCGCTCCCGGAAGACAAGCCCGCACCGCAGTGGTAGTCCCGATGGTTTTCCCGGGATTCGCCCCTTGGCGATCCCCCGGGATGGTCACAAGAGGAGAATATTATGCGCACCGGGGTTCGCGATTTCGGGGTTACGATCGGGGGAAAAGCCGGCAAGGTTGTCCTGGGCCTGCTGATCCAGGGGATCCTGGCCTGGAACCTGGGCGCGGCCGACCGGGGATCGCTGGCCATCTGCGTGGTTTTTGCCACTTTTCTCGCCACGATCTTCTCCCTGGGCACCGATATGGCCGTGATTTATTTCGTCTCCTCCCGCCGGTTTTCACTTTCCGAAGGGGTCATCCACACCCTGATTTACGGCTTGTCCGCCTCTGCGGCGGCGGTGGGGGCGGGGTGGCTCGCGATCCGTCTCCCTCTGGCCTTTTTCCAGCAGGCCTCCCCCGGAGAGTTTCGGCTGGCCCTGTTGTTGGTCCCGGTTTCCATTATCGGCGTCGCCCTGATCGGGCTCTTCACCGCGGCGCACCGGTTCAAGGATTATACCCTGGTTTACGTCTCCCAATCGGTGGTCTATCTCATCCTGATTATTCTCCTGGTCTGGATCATCAAGGGCGGTGTGCAGGGCGCACTCTGGGCCTTGATACTTAGCAACGCCTTAATGGCCGCCTCCGCCCTGCTGACTCTCTGGCGGAAATGCCGCCTGGAATGGGTACGGCCGAGATGGTCCCGGATGGCGGCGATGCTGAAATACGGGGTCCGGCACTACCCGGCCAAGGTCAGTTATATGCTGAACTGGCAGGCTGGGCCGATGGTACTGTCCTTTTTCGCCACCCGGGCCGAAATCGGGTGGTTCGCCATCGCGGTCAGGATCACCCAGCTGATCGAGATGATCCCGGACGCCACTACCGCGGTGCTCCTGCCCCGTTCGGCGGGCCATCAGGAAGGACGAAGCCGCCTGGTCGCTCGGGCCGCCCGGGTTATCGGGATTATCTGTGGGGCGATCCTGGCCGGGCTAGTGGTATTCGCCCCGCCCCTGGTCAGAATTGTCTTCTCCCCGGAATTCCTGCCCGCGGTTTCATTTATCCGCATCCTCGCGATTGGTCTGATCGTCCGCTGTCTGAGCAAGGTGATGGTGGCCTACCTGATGGGGACCGATCGGCCGGGGATCGATGCCCTGGCGGTTTCCGCCGGGGTGGTGGCGAACCTGGCCGCGCTCTGGTATCTCTTGCCCCGGTTCGGCGTGATCGGCGCCCCCTGGGGTCTAACGGTCAGCTACCTCGTCAGCTCGGCGATCATCCTAACCAGTTTTCGCCGTTTGAGCGGGCTGACCTGGGGGGAAATCCTAATTTTCCGGAAGTCGGACTGGAAGGAATTGGGCAAGCTGGTCAAACTTGTCGGCCGGCCGCCGGCCCGGGAGCGGGGATGAAAAGAGATCCGAAATTATTTCTGGTGACCCTGGGTGCGCTAATCCTGGGGATCGACTACACCTGGAACTTGATCCCCGGGCTCCCGGCCTTCTTTACCCTGAATCGCTTCCTCTTCCTGGCGGTCCTGGCGGCCGATGTTCTTTTCTACTCGGAGAAGTATCTCCGGGCGGGCCGGATCTACCTGGTGGCCGGGTTGATCCTGGTCGGCTCTCTCCCTTACCTGGTCTTTGGTGCCGGTTCCCTGGAGGCCAGCCTTCTCGGGCCGGGCCTGAAGCTGCTGGGGAGTTTCTCCTTCCTGCTGTTTTTCTACGTCAACTGCCGGGACGCGGAAACCGCCGGCCGGATCAGCACCGTCCTGATGCTGACCTCCGGGGTGATCGTCCTTTACGTCCTGGGGAGCGAGATCGGGCTGTTCGGCGGCCGCATCGACCGCTGGCGGGGGGCGGTCGAGTTCACCAGCGCCGCCGGGATCTTCGACCCCAATGTCATTACCCTGAACTACCTGCCGGTCTTCGCCTTCGCTCCCTTTCTTCGTCACCGCCGGCGGGACCGGGCGGGACGGCCGACCGATCTGGCCGCCGCGATCTACGTCGGTTTCTGCCTGGTTACCTTCTTCTTCCTCAATACCCGGGCCGGTAGCCTGGCGGTGGCTGCCGCCCTGACCGTCGCATTTCTGCTCCGGTTCCTGATCATCTCGCCGGGCGACCGAGGCGGCCGGTTAAGCGTTGTTCTCTTTATGGCGGGGCTGGTTGGGGCCCTGGTTTATGCCAATATCCAGTATGATCTTTTGGGTCCGATCATCGGGATCTGGGGAGAGACGTCGCTGGCCTCGGACACTTCCTTCTCCACCCGGCTCGCCTCCTACCGCTACCTGGCGGCGGACCTTCTCTCGGCCCCGTCCCTCTTCGGGTTCGGCTACCAGGAATGGTGGCGGGAGATGGGAACGGAGCCCCACAACTTCCTCCTCGATTATTACCTCCAGGGGGGGCTGCTTTTTCTCGTCACCTACCTCTGCCTCTTCCTCGGCGCGCTGACCGCCGGCTTCCGGGGAGCGTTGGGCGGCCGGGACCCGGCGGAGAAGAGCTGCTTCGCCGGTTTTTTCGCCTTCCTGATCGGTTTGATCCCCCTGATGATTACCCTGAGCATCGGCGGGTATAAATCGCCCTGGGCCGTCCTGGGCTGCGTACTCGGCCTCTCCGCAGCCCGGACGGCCCGGAAGGAAAAGATCAGCGATAAAATGCTAACCGGACATTTAAGCGCGGATTCCGGCAAATCTATTTTGGGTGTTAAATAAATCACTTGCGATGGTATAATTGAGTTATGAAAGCCGATCCGATTATCCGCGGCTTGAGTTCGCCGCCGATCAGGTTCTCCCAGGGTTGTCCTAAAGAACCAACCGCAGCGGCTATAGTAGTTTTTTTATCCCAAATTTGCTGATTAGTCCCATTGCCTTGGACAGGGACATCGGTTGCCGGTCGGCGCGAACGAATCGAACCCGGTATAAAGAGATGCAGGTCTTCCATAAACCGGGCTGGAGGCCGGTGAATCGCAGTAATCTGAGGAGGAACATTGTCCAGACCGCTGGGAGCAGACAGGTCGGGACGAGCAGCTTCTTGATGATGAAGGAATTGAGGTAATTGTTCAGCCTTCTCTCCCGGCTGCTAATCCGGGTTGAGAGGCTGGGGGCGTGGATTACCTTGAGCGTGTTGGTGTACCAGACCCGGAAGCCGAGTTTCCAGGCGGTGAAGGAAGCGTATCTCTCCTCCTGCTCGAAAAACAGATTCTCCGGGTAGAGCGGGGAACCGGCGAAGACACTTCTTTTGATGAAATGACTGGCGCCGATGAAATAGAGAACTTCTCCCTCCGTTCGGGGCGGGATCCCTTTCGGGAAGGCCCCGTATTCGTAGATCCGGCTCTGGAGGTTGTAAATATCGGTCCCCACGATGGCGATATCGGGTTGGGCGAGCATAAATTTCTCGACGCGGCGGATATCGTCGGGTCGGCCTTCGATGTAGGCGTCGTCATCGATGAAATATGCAATTTCACCCGTGGATTCGGCAAACCCGATATTCCTGGCCCCGGCGACGCCCAGGTTCTTTTCCTGGAAGAGGTACTTCAGGCGCAGGGCGTGGTGGGCGGCTAATGCCTCGACCGCCTCCCGGGTGCCGTCGTCGGAATTATTGTCAACGATGACGAATTCGAACTCGCCTTCCTGGCGGAGACAGGACTCGATGGCGGTTAATAATTCATCTTTCCGGTTGCGGGTGATTATTATGATGGAAACCATAGTCGAACTCCTTCTTTACCATCCTGAGTCTTCTGCGACAGTAGTCTCCTCGCAGTGGGGCTGTCGCTGGCTGCCGAAGGACGCTCGATTGGCCGGCGTCCACGATGCGAAATTTGAAATTCCTATACTATTCCCTGGCGGGCAGAAGTCAAATGCTAATCGGGACCGGGAGATTACAGCGGGATGATCTTCAGTGGAAAATGCCTCCGCGGCCGGTCCCCGGGAGAATCATCCAGTCCTGGCCGGTGGACCCTGGGGATCTTTTCAGCGGGTGTGCTCTTCCTCGGACTGATTCAGATTTTCACCGTCGCCCTCAGCCTGGCCGGGGGCGTCGTCTCCCGCCGATCGGCCCTGGCGATCATCGCCCTCGCCGGCCTCGGGGCCCTGGTTTACTTCCGGGGTTTCGTACCCCGGGCGGGGGCGATCCAGTCTCCCGAGGGCCGGTCCGAGGGTTTTCCCCGGTCCCTGAAGCTGTTGTTCTTCCCCGCGCTCCTGGTTTACGTTTCGTTATGGCTGCTGGCTTATGCCCTGCCGGATTTATCCTATGACGGGCTCTGGTTCCACATACCCACTCTCCATTTTTGGAGCCTGGCCGGGAAAATCCAATGGATCGCCGCCGACCTCCCCTCGGTCTGGGACTCCCTGATCAACAATAATCTCAACGGCTTCCCCAAGGGGGTGGAGCTGATAACCTTCGTCCTGGTCCGGGCGACGGGCCTGGCCCGGCTGGCGAATTCGGTCAATCTGCCCTTTCTCCCGGTGGGCGTTTTCTCCCTGATCGTCATTTCCCGGCTCCTGGGGGCGACCCGGACCTTCTCGGTTTTATCCGGCGTCCTCTTCGTCTTCATCCCGGTCAATATCGCCCAGTCAACGACCGCCTACGTCGATACCGCGACCGCCTCGGTTTATCTCTCCTGTCTGGCCCTGCTGTCCGTGACCCTGGTCCGGATCCGCCGGGGGGAATTAGGCTGGCGATACCTGCCGGCGCTGGGGGCGGCGGCCGGGCTGGCGACGGCGGCCAAGAGCCCGGGGATAATCTTCCCGCCCCTGATCGCGGTCCTGCTGGCGGCGGTGTTTTTCCCGCGCAGTATCCGAAAATGTTTTCCGGGAGGCGGGTTGTCTCTCCGGGGCCCGGTTTTCATCCTGTCGTTTCTCCTGATCGCCGTCCTGGTCGGGGGCTATTGGCCGATCCGGAACTACGTCCGGACCGGCAATCCGATCAACCCGGTCGGGGTGGAACTGGCCGGGCGGGTGATCTTCCCCGACCGCTCCTGGCCCGGCCAGTTCGACCCGCCCTACCCGGAAGGGACTGAAGACTGGTCCCAGGCGAGCAGGGTGTTCTCTTACTGGATTTCCAACTTCACCGACTGGTGGCCGGTAACCACCTACTGCGACTGGTATCACCGGGGAGGGGGACTGGGACGGCTCTGGATGTTCGGGGCGCTTCCCGCCCTCGCCGGGTTGGCGGCCGCCGAACTCATCCGGCGGCTCCAGGGCCGCCGGGGCCCCCCGGTCATCTCCGATCCCGGGGTTTTCCTTGTCCTGATCCTGATCGTCGTCCTGCTTTTTTTTCTGATGCCCCCGCATCACAACCATCTGGCCCGTTATACCATCTGGCTTTACGGTCTCGGTCTGCCGGCCTTCGTCCTAGCGGGCCAGCGAGCTTGGAACTGCCGGTCCCGGCCGCTCCGTTGGGGGGGGCGTTTCTGGATGATCGGCGTGATCGGCCTCCTAACCGCAGAAGGGTCGGCTTCCCTGTTATACCAGTATGATCTCACCCGACAGTACTGGGACGATTGGCGCCGACCCCCCCCGATCGGTCTGCGGCTTTGCCGTTCACTCTCCTACCCCTATCCCAGCGGTTTCCCGGCCGGTTCCCTGGCGGCCGCGATGATCACCGGGGGAGGAGCCGCCGCCCTGGGGCCGCTTGACGGGCGGAAGGTTCTGATCCTCGGGAGACTGGCGGAAGGGCCGGCATTCGGGACCAGGAAGATATATTTCCTGGATCCCGGTATCGCCGAGGATCGGGCAAGGTTGTCGGCCTATCTGGCGGATCGGGATATCCGTTTCGTGGTCTGGGATGAGGAGATCGAGGTCCCCCGGCCGCTGCGGGAACTCTCCGTCCTTCGGGAGTCCGCCCCCGGTGGTTTATTCGTCCTGGCTTTCCACCCGCAGCTGCAGAAATTCACGGGGACTTCGCCTTGAAGACGGCACCACCCGGCAATCATCGCCCCCCGGGACCGGAGATCCGGGTCCTGGCGGCGATCTTGCTGTTCCCGGCGGCGGTCCAGGTTCTGACTCTGGCGGTCAGCCTGGCCCGGTGGGAGATCTCCCGGGCCGGGGCGGCGGGGATAATCGCCGCCGGTCTCCTGGCCGCCCTGGGTTATTATCGTCTGCTTCGCGGGCCGGCAACTCACCGCGGGGCCGGCCGTTCCCGGCCGGCGGCCAGGTTCTCCGGGGCGATCCGGCTGACGGTCCTCTTTGCCGGGATTTTCTACCTCCTGCTCTGGGCGCTGGCCTATGCCTTCCCCGACCTGGGATTTGACGGCCTCTGGTACCACACCCCGACGATGCACTTCTGGAACGTCCGGGGTTACGTCCACTGGATCCCCTGCGATGTCCCGCTCTGGACGGAGCGGATCAATCACAGTTTCAACGGCTGGCCGAAAGGGGTCGAGCTGCTCGGGTTTATCGGTATGCGGGCAGCCGGGATCCCCCGACTGCTC
This sequence comes from uncultured bacterium, assembly GCA_964465735.1. Classification (GTDB taxonomy): domain Bacteria; phylum Auribacterota; class Erginobacteria; order Erginobacterales; family Erginobacteraceae; genus Erginobacter. Next base: position 24,795 of record CAYXKT010000006.1, on the reverse strand, counting down.
AACGCCCTCAACCTGCCTTTCCTGGCCCTGGGTGTCTTCTCGATCTACTGCCTGGCCCGGATCTGGTCCGCACCGCCCGATCTTTCTCTCCTGGCGGGATCGCTCTTTATCTTTATACCCAGCAATATCGGCCTTAGTTTCACCACCCTGATCGACCCCGCGGCGGCGGCCTTCTATATAGCCCTGCTGGCCCTGATCGCTGTTGTTGTCAGGATGATCGGGGAGGGGACCGTCCCCTGGAAAATTCTTCCCGGATTGGGCGCGGCGCTGGGATTGGCCTTAGGGGCCAAAGGGCCGGCGATCATCCTCCCGCCGCTGGCGGCCGGTCTACTTCTCGGCGTCTTCCTCCTCACCGGCCGCCGGCCCGGGAGGAGAAGATGGGTAAAGGCCGGGGTGATCTTTATTCTCGGTGTCTGCCTGTTCGGGGTGGCGGTGGGCGGGTACTGGAGCTTGCGCAACCTGGCGCTCACCGGCAGCCCGGTTTACCCGGTCGGCCTCGAGATCGGGGGCCGGACCATCTTCCCGGGAGCGGGGATGGAGACGGTGCTCCGCAAGCCCTTCCTGCCGGGGACGGAGGAATGGCCCCAGTGGAGGAGAGTGTTCTTAAGCTGGTTGGACAATTTCGGCCAGTGGCGGGTGGCGATCACCCGTAACGATCACCCCTCCGGCGGAATGGGACTGCTCTGGATTCTCGGGGGGTTGCCGGCCCTGATTATTCTTATGGCTGGGACTGCCAAGAGGCTGATATTTGTCCGGAGGGGGAAGAGAAGGCTGGTCGCCGAGTTACCCTTTCTTGTTATAATGGTGATGGTTCTGGTCCTTTTCTCTTTTCTCCCCCCCGGGCACAACCACAAGACTCGCTACGTGCTCTGGCTCTATGGTCCGGGGTTGGCCGCCTGGGCGGTGGTCCTGGGACGGGCCCGGACGGCCGGATCCGGAGTTGTCCGCCGCCTGGGCGGCATCTGGACCGTGATCGCCGTCGCGGTAATTACCTTTCAGGGGTTGTACTGTCTGCGTTACCATTACCTCAGATTGTGCGGGCAGCAGCGGCCGGGATATGGTAATATGCGATGTCCGGCCCGGGTTTTGGGAGCCTTCGCCGCTGATTATCCTTCCGGGTACTTCTGGGGGGATCTGTCGGGAAGCGTCTTCGATTTCTTTTTTAACGATCACCGACCCGTGGCGCTGGGGCCTCTGCCGGTGATGGCTCAGCCGATTTTGGGCCACCTGGTCCAGAATGATAACTTCGGCCGGCGGGCGGTATATTTCCTCGATCCGGAGTTGGCCGAAGACCCGGAAAAGATCGGGGAGTTCATCCGGGGAAGAGGGATCCGCTACGTGATCTGGGACCAGGGGATGCCCCTGCCTCTTCACCTGCGGAGAATGGCGATGCTCGACGAGGCGGCGGGGAGCTATTTCCGAGTCCTGGTGTTCAATCTGGGCCTGGTTCGTTGCCGGGAAACAGAGGATGGATCGTGAACAAGCCGGAAGCCATCATAATAGCGTCAGACTGGCCGGGCGAAACCGGCGGTGGGAGAATCGGGATTCGTTCGGAGTTGGAAGCCTGCCGGACCTTTTTCTCCGGGGTGCACCTCCTGGTTTTTTCCGACCGAAAGACCGGAGACCGGAGCTGCCAGGAATATCCCGAATTAGATCAACGCCGAGTCCCCTGCCCCCGGAAGCCACTCTGGATGCGGTTTTTGCGGAGCCTGCCTCGCCGGGATCCTTCGGTAACGATCCGATACCGGGATGTCTGGCGCCCGGCCAGAAAAGTCTTGGAACTCTTTCGCCGGCAAACAGACCAAACCACGCCGCCGGTCGTCATCTTGAACACGACGCCGGTGGGGATTCTCATCCCCTTAGTCCGGGAAGTTTTTCCCGAAAGTCCGGTTGTGCTCCACAGCGACGATTTCGTCAGCCGGGCCCTGGCGGGCTTTGCCCGTCAGGGGAACCCGTTCTCCCGGGCCGCCTGGAGTTACGAATTGGCCCGGCTCCGCCGTTTCGAAAAGCGGGTCGCCGGGCAGGCCGATCATTTCTGGTGCATTTCGGAAAACGACCGCGACGAGTACCACCGGATGTTGGGGGTGCGGGCCGATGGGATTTTGGGTATTTACCTGGATATCGACCGGTTCCAGGGCATCCCCCTGGGAAACCCGAAAACGGTTGTCCATATCGGCCGGATTGACCTGCGGAAAAGCCGGGGGATGGACCGTTTCATCCGAGATGTCTGGCCGGCCGTGCGGCGGGTCCAACCGGACGCCCGGCTGGTTCTGGGGGGCGCCGGCACCGAAAAATACGACCGGCCCGGCGCGGGAATTCAGGGGCTCGGATTCGTGGATGACGAGCGCGATGTTCTGGGGCAGGGGATGATCTTCATCAATCCCCAGGTCAACGCGGCGGGGATACAACTGAAGTGCTTAGTCGCGATGCTGAGCGGTCGGCTGTTGATCTCCACGGCCGCCGGGGCCAGGGGCGTCGCCGGGAACCATCCCACCCACTTCCTGTCCGCAGACAACCCGGAGGCAATGGCGCGGATGATCCTCGACTCCGTCAACGATCCCCGGAAGTCCCGGGAAATAGCGATCCGGGGACAGGAGCTCGCCCGGGAAACCTACAACTGGGAGAAATTCCTCCGGGACGCCCACGTTCTGTTGGGACTAATCCATCGGGAGGCCGATAATGGGCAAAATTCGTTCCGGGGGCGAGGTTAGTCTGATCGAGCGGCAGTACTGGGATGCCCGCCGACACCGGGATCCCGTGGATGACGTCACACTGGATTACGTGAGGGAGCAGGTGCTGCGCCCCTTTTACGAGGGGGGAAGCGACAAATACACGTGCAACAAGATTGCCTTCCACGGTATTCTCAACCGTTGCTGGGAAAAGAAGCACGTCCTCGATTACGCCTGTGGCGACGGCTTCTGGGCGGTCTACTTCGCGCTCACCGGCGCGGGGAAAGTCTCGGGTTTCGATCTCAGCCCGGTGGGGATTGAGCGGGGGAGGAAGCGGGTGACCCGGCAGGGGCTGGACTCCATCATCGACTTGAAGACGATGGACGCCCGCCGGCTGGAATACCCGGATAACTATTTTGACCTGGTGATCGGGCACGGGGTCATTCACCATACGATCAAGTATCCGGATGTGTTTGCCGAACTGTACCGGGTGATGAAGCCGGGGACTTCCGCGTTTTTTTTGGAAAACCTGGCTGATTTCCGACCCTGGCGGTGGCACTGGAAGATCAAGGGGCCGATTGCCGAGGGGGACGTGCCGATCTTCACCAGTGAACTGCGCGAGAAAGCCGGTATGTTCGCGGAAATTAACATTACCGGGGACACCTTGCTCTATTCAATCAAGATGTTCTGGAAACGGCCGCCGGGGCCGGTTGGCCGGCGGCTCCTGAGGTTGGCGAAAAAAACCGATGACTTTCTTTTTCGCCGGTTTCCCTCCCTGCGGAATTGCGGCTCATTTTCGTACATTGAACTCAAGAAGGGCGATCAATAGATATGGTTCGGCCGGCGCCCGGGCCCGTTCCCGGCCGGTATCCCTCCGATGAGATTGAGCTTATATATCCATACGGTCCGGCATCTCCGCTTCCGCCAGTTGGCCGGGCAGGTCGGCAATCGGCTCCGTCGTCGGTTAACCGTCCCCGGCCGGTCCGGGCGGCGACCGGGTTCCGGTTTGGCCCGCTTCCGGGCAGGGCTGCTCCCGGAGGTCTCCCTGCTCCCGGCCGCCCCCCGGACGCCCCATTTGGAGAAGCAAAAGTCGGGGGATTTTACCTTCCTCAACCGGTCCCGGCGGCTGGGCTGGCCCCCCCGCTGGGATCTCCCGGGTTGTCCCCGGCTCTGGCTCTACAACCTCCATTACTTCCAGTGGCTGGAGTCCCTGGATTATTTGGAATGCCGGGTGGCGGTGCTCGACTGGATCGGCCATTATCCCCCCACCGTCCGGACGGTGGGTTGGGAGCCCTACCCGGTTTCACTCCGGCTGATCAACTGGCTGCGGACCTTTTTGGGGAAATATTACTCCCGATTACAGGCGGACGCGGAGTTCCGGGAAGAACTCGAGGAGAGTCTCGGCGCCCAGGCGCGCTGGCTCAACCGCCGCCTGGAATTCCGGCTGCTGGGAAACCACCTCCTGGAAAACGCCGTGGCCCTGGTGATGGCCGGGAATCTCTTCGCGGGGCGGGAGGCTGAGAGCTGGCGGCGGCGGGGGCTGAAGATCCTGAAACGCGAGATCGGGGAACAGATTTTGGCTGATGGGGTCCACTTTGAACTCTCCCCGATGTACCATCTCCGGGTTACCTGGCTGATGCTCTTGCTGGCGGCGGGTGGGGGAGGGGAGGCGGCGAAGCCGCCGGAGGGACTCCTGGAGCGGATGCTGGTCGCCCTCGATCGGCTCACTCACCCCGACGGTGAGATCGCCCTGCTGGCCGACAGCGCTTTTGACATCTACCCGCGCCCGGAATTGCTGCGCCGGGCGGCTGAAAAGATTGTCGGTCGAACTTTACCCCGGGAGGGGAAAGAACCGGGCGGCTGGGCCCTCCCCGACGCCGGTTACTTCGGTTTCCGGGACGGGGAGGACAATTACCTGGTCTGCGATGCCGGAAGGATCGGGCCGGACTATCTCCCCGCCCACGGCCACGGGGATATCTTCTCCTTTGAACTTTCGCTCCGGGGAAAGCGGGTGGTGGTGGACAGCGGGATTTCCGGTTATGAACCGGGGCCGGATCGGGCTTACGACCGCTCGACCCGGGCCCATAATACGGTGGAGATCGAGGGAGAGGATCAGGCCGAATTCTGGGGCATCTTCCGGGTCGGCCGCCGGGGCCGGCCCCGGGATGTCGAATGCCGGTTCTCGGATGACGGCTTCTCCCTGGAGGGCCGGCACGACGGGTACCGCCGCCTGGCCGGGTCCCCCGTCCATCGTCGGACTTTCCGGTTTCAACCCGGCGGGTTACTGGAGGTGAATGATCGGGTCACTGCGACCCGGGAGGTCGCCGCCGCTTCCCGGATCCATCTCCATCCCGACTGTCGGATTGAAGAACGGGAACCGGGCGGGGTCATCGTCACCCATCCCGGCGGACGGGTGAAGATTGAATTCATCGGACCGGGAGAATTGGGGATCGAAGGGTCTTCTTATTCCCCGCGCTTCGGCTGTCGCCAAGATAATATCGCCCTAACTTACCGGGCCCGGGGTTCGGAAATCGAAAATGGATTCCGGATTGTCCCTCTCCCGCCAGGCCCGGAGGAGAGCTGAGATTTTCTTCTTCGCCTTTGTTAACCCCGGCGGCCCGTCAAGTCCGCCGGAATAAACCGGGTTCCGGCGGCCGCGGTTCAGCCGTCGACAGCGGGGGAGGGATGGCCCGGCTCGGGGGTGATCTCCAGGTCGACGGACCGGAGGTCGATGGAAAATTCCTTCAGGAATAATCCCTGCCGACGGCAATGTTGGACCGCCGCCTGTCGGGCCGCCTCGCCGTTACGGAGGTCAAAGGGGAGGAGGACCCCGTCGATCTTATGCCGGGCGGCCAGCGAAGGGAGCCGGTCGAAACCCCCTAAAACGGGGAAACCCTGGATATTTTTTCCGGTCTTCAGGGGGTTTTCATCCAGGAAGCCGACCGGGTTGACCCCCAGGTGGGGGTTGTTCAGCAGTTCCCGGAGCAGCAGTTCCCCGCTTCTCCCCACTCCGTAGATCACCACCCGTTCCCCGTCCAGGGACTTTCGCCGGATCGTCTCCCAGAACAACCGGAACGAACCCCGGGTGCCGAGGAAAAGGAGGATGGTCAGGAGGCAGTCGATGACAAAGACCCCCTTGGAGAAATCATCGAAACGGTAGATAACGGTGAGCAGGGTGATGGTGACCATTGTCGCGATTGCCGAACTGCGGGTGTAGAGGAAGACGTCCCTGGTGCTCAGGTACTCCCAGAACCCCCGGTAGATGCCGCTGAAGTAAAAGACCGTCAGTTTGGCGGCGATAATGATCGGCAGCGATTCCAGGAATACCGGGAAGTAGGAGCCGAACTGCCGGGAGTCGAAGCGGATCCGGTAGGCGGCGTAGTAAGAGAAGGAGACCAGGAGGATATCCAGGACGATCATCAGCAGCTGGCGTTTATGGGTCAGTTCGAAGAGGATCGGGGTGAATTTGCGGCCGCGCAGCGCCGAAAACTCCTTCTCCGGGTAAATCCGCAGCTGCGAGAGGTAGATCCCCATCAGGAGAAAAGCGACAAAGACCGGGATAATGACCGCCGGCGAGGTCAGGATATCGCTGCGGCTGACGAAGATCGCGGCCAGGCCGGCCACGCCTCCGGTGCCGTAAAGGAGCAAAACGGCGCTCCTCTCGGAAAACCCCATCAGCACCAGGCGGTGGGAGGTGTGATCTCTCCCCCCGGTGGAAGCCTTCCGGCCGCTGAGGAGGCGGATGACCGTTACCAGGGTGGTGTCGAGCAGCGGCACCATCAAGACCAGGACCGGCACGGCGACCCGGCCCAGCGGAGTCGATGAGGACAGGGTGGAGTACTGCAATGCCAGAACGCTGACGCTGAAGCCGACGGCCAGGCTTCCGCAGTCGCCCATAAAGATCTTCGCCGGCTTGAAGTTGTAGATGAGGAACCCGGCCAGTCCGCCCGCCAGTACCAGGGAGATCAGGAAGGGTTCGGCCGCCAGGGGCCGAAAAATCACCGCCAGAACCAGGCAGGCGACCAAACCGACCCCGGCGCAGAGCCCGTCCATATTGTCCATCAGGTTGAAGGCGTTGGTGATGCCCACCACCCAGATCAGGGTGAACATCGTGTCCGCGGTCAGGGAGACGAACCAGTTCAGCCGGAACCCGGCAAACACCACCCAGGCCGCGGCCAAGATCTGTCCGATCAGCTTGATATGCGGTTTGAGGTCGCGCAGATCATCCAGCAGCCCGAGTCCGAAGAGGAAGGCGGCGCCCGGCAGAATCACGGCCGCCGCCGAGGGTAACGCCGCCCCGGAGCCGGAATTGAAGAGCGCCGCCCCGAGCGCATCGAAGTCGGCCAGCAAAAAGAGTCCGGCCGCGGCGGCGACAAAGATGGCGATTCCCCCCATCAGGGCGGTCGGCTGCCGGTGCCAGCGGTCGTGGGAAGGTTGGGCCACCCAGCCCTTTTTCAGCGCCAGATACCTTACCGCCGGCGTCAGCAGCGCCGCCAGAGCCAGGGACAGACTGAACAGCAGCAGAGGCAATTCACACCTCTTTTAGTCGCTCGCGGGAATAATCGATCACGCGGGTTAAGATTTCGTCGAGGCCGGTCCGAGGCCGGAACCCGATCAAATTTTCGATCTTCCCGATCCCCGGGACTCGGCGCTGCATATCCTCGAAGTCCTTGCCGAAGGCCTCGTCATAGGGGATCAGCCGCGGCTCCGAGGCCGATCCGGTCAGCCGGATAATTCGCGTCGCCAGATCCAATATCGAGATCTCCTCGATCCCGCCGATGTTGAAGACCTCGCCGAAAGCTTCCTCCTTCTCCATCATCCGGGTGAAGGCCCAGACCACGTCGCTGACATCGGTAAAGGTTCGGGTCTGGGTGCCGTCGCCGTATATCGTCAGGGGCCGGTTTTCCAGGGCCTGTCCGACCAGCCGGGGGATGACCATCCCGTAATTCCCGGTTTGCCGGGGACCGACCGTATTGAAGAGACGGACCACGGTTACCCGCAGTCCGGTGGTCCGGAAATAGGCCAGGGACATAAATTCATCCATCAGCTTGGAGGCGGCATAGCTCCAGCGGAATTTACTGGAAGGGCCGTAGATGATGTTGTCGGTCTCGACCAGGGGGGCGTGGAGGTGCTTTCCGTATACCTCCGAGGAGGAGGCAATCAGGACTTTCTTCTTGAACTTGTTGCAGAGATCGAGAACGATCTCCGTGCCCCGGATGTTGGTGGTGATGGACTCCATCGGCTGTTGGAGGATCAGCTCCACCCCCACGGCGGCGGCCAGGTGGTAGACCAGGTTACAGGTTCCCACCAGTTCCAGCATAATTTCCCGGTTCATAATGGTGTCGATATGAACGAATAAGCGCTTGGCGAATTCCGGGTTGGCTTGCAGGTGGGAGATGTTGTCGATCGACCCGGTCGAAAGGTCGTCGATGATATACACCTCATCCCCGTTTTTCAGATAGGCTTCCGCCAAATGGGAGCCGATGAATCCGGCCCCTCCGGTTATAAGAATGCGCATCTTCCGACCTCCAGAAATGATTGGTGAACCCGAGTTATAATCTGGGTGGGTAATCGGTATTATCGCTCAAACGGCCCTGGAAAACAAGCAGGAAGGAAGGTATCTCCCTAAACAGCTGCCGGGCTTTTTGTCGCCCCGATCAACCGGGAGAGCTCCTCCCTCAAATTCTCCGAGAGCTTTTCCCGGGAATAATGTTCGCGGATCAGCAAATAGCCGTTTTCTCCCATTTCCGCCCGTTCCGACCCGGGGAGAGACAGCAGTCTCCGGATATTTTTGGCCAGCGCTTCGCCGTCTTCCGGCGGGGAAGCGAAGCCGCAGTGATGGCTTTTTATCAGTTCGGCGGTTTCCCCGGGGACGGTGCAGAGAACCGGTTTTTTCGCCGCCAGGTAATCGAAGAGCTTGTTCGGGCTGACCGCGTAGCCGAAGACGCCGGCGGCGGTCAGGGGCATCACCGCCGCGTCGGCCGCCAGGAGCAGGGCCGGGATTTCCTGCTTGGGTACGGGCGGGAGGAAGCGGACATTGTCCAGTTTCAGTGTCCGGGCCTTCGCCTGGAGATCGGATTTCAGCGTCCCGTCTCCCACCAGGACAAAGGCGAGATTCTCCACCCCCCGCAATTTGTCCGCTGCTTCCAGGATCACTTCCAGTCCGTTGGCCGGTCCGTGGGCGCCGGTGTAAACAACGGTGAAACCGGAAAATCCGTATTTCTTCCGGGCCGTCTCGCGATCGATAGGAGAGGTGAAATCCTCCAGTCTCACCCCGTTGGGGATGTAGATTATCTTCGACCCCGCGATCCCTTTTCCCCGGAGGTACTCCTCCGAACCGCGGGCGAGGACGATTATCCGCTCGGCCCGGCGGTAGAGGAAATTTTCCAAAATCTCCAGCAGCCTGATCAGGGGGTTGCGGGCGGAAAATTGACCCATATCGACGAAAGTCCGGGGCCATAAATCCCGGATTTCCAGGACGAACCGGGTCCGGAGTCTCTTCGCCAGGAAATAGGCGCCGGCGGCGGCGAACAGGGGGGGGGAAGAGCCGATGATGATATCCGGTTTATTTTTCCGGGCGGTTCCCGCCCTGTAGACAGCATAGCCGAAGCCGAGCATATTAAGGAATCTTCTCCAGTCGTTTTTCCGGTAGCGGGAAGATTTCAGCCAGGTGATGCTTACTCCTCGGGTAACTTCCTCTTGCCAAAATCCCTCAATATGACAGACTGAATCCCGGGTTGCCAAGTTGAGGCAGGAGGCGAAGATCCCGGTCTTGATCCCGCTTTCCGCCAGCTCGACGGCGAAGTCGAAATGCCGGGTGTGACCCGGCTGCTTCGGGGTGGAAGCGTATTGATTGACTATCCACAACTCGGTCCTCAATCTGAAGCTCCTTCTCTAACCAGCTTTACCGAACGGAAGGTATCCGAAAAAACCGGAGGCGTGGCTGGGTCAATTAAATGGTCGGTATGTAGTTTACCGGTAGAGGTACAGTTTACGGGAAAGTTTTATCCGGATCAATATATTTTGATCGATATCTTTTCCGTTTAAGCTGCAGAGGTATTCGGCGGAGAAAGACCTGGTTCAGGATTGGTTCAAAATTCCCCTGGAGCCGGGGTAGGGAGATTATTCTTGATGGACTTATTACCCGATTATTTACAAAACCCCATCTTCCTGGCTCTGCTTTTTCTCTTCGGGGCGACGGCTACCTTCCTAACGGTGACCCCGGTCATCAAGCTGGCCCGCCGGCTTCAGGCTACCGAACGCGGGGGCCCTCGGCGGATGGGCAAAGGAGGCACCCCTCTTCTGGGCGGGCTGACCATCGCCCTGCCGGTTAATTTCTCCTTGCTGGTTTTCGGCTTTGCCGGAGTCTTGCTGGTCCGGCACGGGGCACCGCTCTTTCGGCTTGCTTCCCCCGGGGCGAAAGCGATGCTGGATTATTCCGCCGGCCCGGGGAACTTCAGCCGGGACTTTATCGTTCTGGCTCTGGGGGGGATCTCCATTGTCTTGCTGGGAATTTTCGATGATATCCGGGGGATCAGCGTCCGGGTCAAGCTTCTGGTCCAGTTCGGGGTGGCGATAGCGATCTGTCTTTCCGGGTATGTGCTGCAGGGCTTTTATATCCCCCTGGTCGGCATAGTTCGGCTCAACCCCGACTTCGGGGTGATTGTCAGTATCCTCTGGATCGTGGGGCTGATCAACTCCTTTAACCTGATCGACGGGCTCGATGGGCTAGCCGCCGGGGTCGCCCTGATCGCCTCCCTGGTCCTGGCCGCTCTGGGCTTTTTTGTCGGCAATATCCTGCTCGTCTTCACCTGCCTGGTGTTGGCGGGCAGCCTGTCGGCCTTTCTTTTCTTTAACTTTCCCCCGGCCCGGATCTATCTCGGGGATACCGGGAGTATGTTTATCGGTTACCTGCTGGCGACCGTAACCCTGATGGGGACCTTCAAGGGCAATGCCGCCGTCATCATTCTCGGCCCCTTGTTTGCCCTGAGTTTTCCGATCTTCGAGACTCTGGTATCGATGGCCCGGCGCCTGGTCCGCGGAAGGCCTCTCTTTACCGGAGACCGATACCATACCCATCACCGGCTACTGGCCAAGGGGCTCTCCAAGCGCCGGGCGGTACTGTCCCTTTACGGGGTGACCCTGGTTCTCGGTATTGCCGCCTACCTGAGCTATGTAATCCCCTCCTGGTCCGGTTGGTCCTGGCTGCCGGATTTTATTCTCGGGTTCACTCTCCTGGGGATAGCCTGGTGGGCGGGATATCTCAAAGAGCCTACCCTGCGCCGGATCTTCCGCCGGCGGAAGAGAAACACCATTCTCGCGGCCTTTTCCCGCTACGCGATCCGGAGTCTCTCTTCCCGCCAGGCCACCATCCGCCCGTCCGTAATTCTGGATCTCTGCCGCCGGGAGATGCGGCTCTCCTTTCTCGAGGCCTGGTTCGAGGATGACTCGATCCTAATCGGCTCCAGCGGGGTGCCGCCCCCGGAAGAGCTGGAAAATCGGCCGGCCGCCCTGGAGGAACTGCGGTTGAAGACGGGCGGGGGGTCACGGCTGGTGATCCGGTATTGCTTTGATCATCAACCTTATGAACAGGAGGCCCGGGACATTGCCGACTGCCTGGCCCAGATCTTTGAGCAGGGAGGCACCTCCGCCCTCCTGGACAAGGTGATCAAGGCAGACCAGGTCCCCGCGGAGTTACCCAAAAAGAGTCCGCTCCGACCGGTCGTCGGCTCTTAGGTGTGCTCGGCAAGGAGCGGCTGCTGTCTGTCCGGATTCCGGGCTTTTGCGCATAACGATTGGGAGAACAAAATATAATGAAGATAATCAATATCGTCGGCGCCCGGCCGAATTTTATGAAGATTGCTCCTTTGATGGAGGCTTACCGGGCTTGCCCGGAAATTACCCCGCTCCTGGTCCATACCGGACAGCACTACGACGAGGCGATGAGCGACCTCTTCTTCCGGCAGTTGTCAATCCCCCGGCCGGATCTTAACCTTGAGGTCGGATCTTCTTCTCACGGCCGCCAGACCGCTGAGATAATGAAGCGGTTCGAGCCGGTGGTTATCAAGGAAAAGCCCGATCTGGTGGTGGTGGTCGGGGACGTTAACTCCACCATCGCCTGTGGTCTGGTGGCGGTGAAGCTGGGGGTTAAACTGGCTCACGTTGAGGCGGGTCTGCGGAGTTTCGACCGGACGATGCCGGAAGAGATCAACCGGGTCCTGACCGACTCCATCAGCGATCTGCTCTTCTGCACCGAAAAGAGCGGGGTAGAAAACCTCCGGAATGAGGGGGTGGGGGAGGAGAAGATCTTTTTCGTTGGGAATGTGATGATCGATACCCTGCTCAAGCACCGTCAACAGGCGGAGGAGTCGAGCATATTGGGAGATCTCGCCCTGGCGCCTAAGGAATACGCGGTGCTCACGCTCCACCGCCCGGCTAACGTTGACGATCCGGAGGTCTTCTCGGGGATCGTTGCCGCGCTAAAAGTGATCCAGAAGGATCTCCCGGTGATCTTTCCCGTTCACCCCCGGACCCGGGCCCAGCTGGAGGAGGTTCTCACCTCGGCCCGATTGGCCGCCTTGCCCAACCTCCAGCCGATTGCCCCGGTCGGCTACCTCGACTTTCTCAAACTGCTGGCCGAATCCCGACTGGTGTTGACCGACTCCGGGGGGATCCAGGAGGAGACTACCATCCTGAAAGTTCCCTGCCTGACCATCCGGGAGAATACCGAGCGCCCGGTCACCTGTGAGGTTGGGACCAATCGTCTGGCCGGGGTGAGAAAGGAGACGATCCTGGCCGCTTACCGGCAGCTGTCTTCCAGCCGGGGTGGGGAGGGGGTGATCCCCCCGCTCTGGGATGGCCGAGCGGCGGAGCGGATCGTGAAGATTTTGCTCCGGTAGCATAGACATTCCTGTCTGTGAAGAAAAGCCAAGGCGAAGGCAGGAATGTCTGCTACTTTGAACTCACAGACAGGAATGTGCTACAGGGCGAGAAAGGCTTCGAAGAAGTTGGGGAAGGTCTTGGCCACACAGGCCGGGTCTTTGATTTTGATCCCGGGGATTCTCAAGCCGGCCAGGGCGAAGGCCATCGCGATCCGGTGATCATTGTAGGTCTCGATCTCGGCGCCGTGCAGATCGGCCCCCCGTAGCTCGCCCCCCTCGACGATCAGACCATCGGGGAGTTCCTCGGTCCGGGCGCCGATCTTCTGTAGCTCCGTGACCGTCGCCGCCAGGCGGTCGCACTCCTTGTGGCGGAGGTTGGCGACGTTATGGATCACCGTCCTTCCGGGGGCGAAGAGGGCCGCTACCGCCAGGGTGGGGACCATATCCGGCATCCGGTTGAGATCGATCTTGATCCCCCTCTTGATCGGGCCGGAGACTTCAGTCCAGTCCGGGCCGGTCTTCACCCGAGGGCCCATCCGCTCCAGCAGGCCGGCAAAGCCGGCGTCGCCCTGGATCGAACTCTCCCCCACGTTGAGGATCTTGACCCGGCCCCCGGTGATGGCGGCCGCGGCCAGGAAATAGGAGGCCGAGGAGGCGTCGCCCTCGACAGGGTAAACCCGGCCCTGGTAGATCTGGCCGGAGGGAACGTGGAAGACCGACGCTTCCGGTTCGCTGATACTCACTCCGAACTCTTCCATCATCTTCCAGGTCATATCGACGTAGGGGCGGGAGACCAGTTCGCCCTCGATTCTGATCGTCACCGGCTTTTGCGCGTAAGGAGCGGCGAGAAGGAGCGCGGTGAGAAACTGGCTGCTGATCTTGCCGGAGAGTCGGCAGGTCCCTCCGGGCAGACCCCGTCCCCGGACGGTGACCGGAGGACAATCATTCGCCTCATCGGACCGTCCGTCAACCCCCAGCGCCCGGAGTCCCCCTAAAAGGTCTTCGATCGGTCTCTGGCGCATCCGGGCAGTTCCGTCGAGGATATATTCCCCCCGGCCGAGGGCGGTCAGGCCGGTTAAAAAACGCATTGTCGTCCCCGAGTTGGCGGTCCAGAGTTCGGCCCGCTTCCGGGGGATCTCTCCGGATCGGCCCGCGATCGACAGGGTGTCCCCCCGGGGGGTGATGGCAAAGCCAAGCCGGCCCAGGCAGTCGATCATCACCGAGGTATCCTCGCACTGGAGCCAGTTGGTCAGCCGGGTCTCGCCTTGAGCCAGCGCTCCGATCACCAGCGCCCGGTTGGTGATGCTCTTGGAGCCGGGGAGGCTGATCTCGGCGTCGATCTTATCTCGATTCGGGATTTTCAGCATTATCAATAGCCGGTGAACTTATTCACCCGCCGGAGAAACCGGCAGGGGTCTATTATTGTTGTGACGGATATGGTAGCGGATGAACTTACTCATCCGCGGCGTGAAGCTGCGGGGATCTTCAGATGTCCCTGAGTTGTTTTCACGGAATGGAGACTAAGGTCTTTTTTATATAATTCTGTCCCCTGAAATATCGTGTTCCATCCGCGGATTTGTGTTAGTTTAGCTCAAACACCACTTTGCCGGACGGATAATATCATTATGCGGCGACAAAAAATTATTCTTCGGTTAGTTCAGCTGACCCTAATTGTCCTGCTTGGGGGGAGGGCTTTTTCGGCGGCGGCGGCCTTTGCCGAACGGGGGGTCTTCGATCTTGGGCCTGCCTCCGACTTTCCCCCGGGGACGGTCCGGCATCTGCTCCTCTACGAGACCTTTATCATCTCCGACGCCGAGGGAATTTACGCTCTCTTCGCCCGGTGTACCCACCGGGGCGGGATGCTCTTCAAGACCGAGAGTAACGACGCCCTGGTCTGCCGCCGTCATCACTCCCGTTTCGATCTTGAAGGGAATGTCACCCAGGGCCCGGCCTATGAACCATTAGAGTGGATCCGCCTGGAGAAGGACGAAAAAGGCCACCTGATCCTCTATGCCCGCTACCGGGGGCAGCGGGGTGTGAAGTTGCCTCATCACTGAAGCCGGACGGGAATAATAATGCAGCACTGGACCGCAGGTAGAGCCTGCTGCCCAACGGAGCCCAGTACTCCATCACTGCCTTCATTCCCCATTGTTTAGATCTTAACCGGATCCTTTGATGATTAATTTACCCGGTATCTTTCCTCTCCCTTCTCGAAGAAAGCGACAATCTGGTTCGCCGCGGCCGTTCCGGCGTTAATGTTGGCCTCGGCGGTTTGGGCCCCCATCTTCTTCGGGGTGAAGAAGCAGCGGTTGCCGTCGCAGACCAGGATCTTGTCCTTGTTGCCGGGGGCGACATCGGCGACGTACTTGAAGCCGGGCCGCTCCTGGTAAATCTGGAGCAGTCCCTCCTCGTCGATAATCTCGGCCCGGGCGGTGTTGACCAGGACGGCGCCGGCCTTCATCAACTTCATTAGATTGTAATTAATCGACCCTCTGGTCTCCTCGGTGGCCGGGATGTGCAGGGAGAGGAAGTCGCTCTTCCGGTAGAGTTCCTCAAGTGAATCGACCGGCACGGCACCGGCTTCCCGGATCGCCTCGACCGGGATAAAAGGGTCGAAGGTGATCACTTCCATCTCGAATCCGCCTCGGGCGATCTCAGCTACTCGCCGGGCGACGTTGCCGAAGGCCTGGAGGCCCAGGGTCTTCCCCTTCAGTTCCCGCCCCGACTTCCCGTCATACTTGCCCCGGGCGGCCATTATCATCATCCCGACCGCCAGTTCGGCGACCGCGTTGGCGTTCTGGCCCGGGGTGTTCATCACCACCACACCCCGGCTTCGGGCGGCCTGGCAATCAACGTTGTCGTAACCGGCTCCGGCCCGGACCACCAGCTTTAATTCCGGTGCCGCGGCCAGCACCTCTTCGGTGACCTGGTCGCTGCGGACGATCAGGGCGTTGGCATCGGCGACCGCCGTCAGAAGATCGGATTTATCCGGATATGCTTCCAGTAGTTTGACCTGGTAACCGGCCTCGGCCAGAACGGCGACGGTCCGGTCCCGGGCCTCGGTGGCGAAGGGTTTCTGAGTGGCGATAACTACCTTGGTCATAACTAAAACTCCTCTCTTTTAATCGCGAATTTACTTTTTAAAAATCGCTACCCGCCTCCGTTAAAACTACTGCGGACCAAGTCGGGATCGATATCGAAGGTTAACCGTCCCCCGCCTCGCCCCCTTTTGAGCAACCACAAATCTCACGAATCTTCGCGGATCACTGATTACTGATTACCAATTTCCCATCACTTAACTTTCTTCTCGAATTCCTGCATAAAACCGACCAGGGCCTTGACCCCCTCCTCGGGGAAGGCGTTGTAGATCGAGGCGCGGCAGCCGCCGACCGAGCGGTGGCCCTTGAGTCCGATGAAGCCGGCCTGCTTGGCCTCGGCGATGAACTTTGTTTCCAGTCCCTCATTGGGGAGACGGAAGGTGATGTTCATAGTCGAGCGGTCGGCGGGGTCGGCGGTCCCGCGGTAAAAGTCAGAGGCATCGAAAAGATCGTAAAGCAGAGCCGCTTTGCGGTTGTTAATTTCCTCGATGGCGGCGATCCCGCCCAGCTTCTTCAGCCATTTTAGAACCAGGCCGACAATATAAATCGAGAAGACCGGGGGGGTATTATAGTTGGAGTCTTTCGAGGCCTGAGTCCGGTAGTCGAGCATCGTGGTCAGCCCGTCGGGACACCGGGCCAGGAGACGGTCGCTGATGATGACGATAGCCACCCCGGCCGGGCCGAGATTTTTCTGAGCTCCGGCATAGATCAAATCGAATTTGGAGACATCAATCTTCCGGCTGCCGATCTCCGAGGACATATCGGCAATCAGCGGAATCTCTCCGGTTTCCGGGAAGCGATTCCAGCGGATTCCGCCGATCGTCTCATTGGAACAGATGTGAACGTACTTCGCGTCTCTGGAGAATCGCAGGTCTTCCTGGGCCGGGATGTAGCAGAAATTCCGATCCTCCGAACTGCCGGGGATATTGACTTCGCCAAAGAGTTTGGCTTCCTTGATCGCCTTCCGGGCCCAGGCCCCGGTATCGACGTAATCGGCTTTCCCCCCCTGGAGGAAATTCATCGGGATCATCCCGAACTGGAGGCTGGCCCCGCCCTGCAGGAAGAGGATGGAGTAATTCTCCGGAACCTCGAGAAGCCGGCGGAGGTTCTCCCGGGCCGAGTCGTTGATTTCCGTGTACCCGGGGCTGCGATGGCTTGACTCCAGGATCGAGAGCCCGGTTCCGGCAAAGTTGAGCATTTCGTCTCTGGCCTCTTCCATCACTTCCAGGGGGAGGATGGCCGGCCCGGGATAAAGGTTATAAGGTCTCCTAATCATCTTCTTATGTTCTCCTTCTCTACTTCTATAATTGCGTTAAGTCTTCGGCCCGGGTAGAAAATCCGCCCGGGCCGAAAGGAAAGCCGATCGTGAATTACCCGTTCGCTCAGGGGGTGAGGCGTTTACGGTGCGACTCGAGTATGGACGGGGTGAGGAAGATCAAGACCCCTTTGCCCTCGCGAATATCCTCGAAGACCGTGGTCTCTCCGCTCTCCACCACCCCCATTGTGTTCAGCCGGAAGAGCCGCCAGAGGCGGCCCACCGGTTTCCCCCCTCGCTCCAGGACCGGGCAATCAGGGTGGATTACGGGATCGACATAGAACGCGGTGGCCACTTCGGAATTAAGATGAAAGGAGATTCTCCGGTCCTCAATGATCTGGGGCCGGATGGTAAGCCGGGACCCTTCCCAGTAGTCAATAGCCTGTCCGGTGGGCGCGGCTATCTCGGGCTGGCTGGAGAGCATCGACTGCTGGCCGTTCTCGGTCACCCATTTCCGGCTGAAGATGACTCGGGCCTCTCCCAGGGTGCGGAGGTAGTCCATTACGTTTTTGAAGTTATAGATCTTCAGGGAACCGAAATGGATGTCTTCCGTAATCTTTCTCGGCAATCGAGTGTCTTCCCAGATCGGGCCGAAATCAAACTCGTTGACTCGAGTCTGTTCCACGTACTCGAAATCGACGTTTTCGGCCTGCTCCGGGGGGACATTCTTCCGCATCGGCTTGAAGTCCAGCCGGTGGCGGGCCCGATCGGAGATGGGAAAGAAACCAGTAGTTGATTGCCGGCCTTTCTGGTAAAGGGAGAAAATATTCCAGTCGATCCCGTCTCGGTGCTCCGGGGAGAGGGTGATCTGGACGACTTTCTGGTCGATCAGGATCGGTTGTTCGACTGCTCCCTGTCCACTGGCCATCGTGGCGGTCATCAGCAATATTGCCGGCAGCGCCCCGGATAACCTTAAAACGGTTCCAGATTTCATCTTGCCTCCTTCTGGCGGGTTTCCCGCTATGACTCTGGTTGACAAATCTATCAGGAACAGTGATGCTCCAGTGAGGGAACCATAGTAATCAAGACTTCGCCGGGGGACAAGCCTTTTCTACCCCAAATCGGAAGAAAACTATGAGAAGATATTTGAGAAAAATTGAAACTATCGCCGGACTGATTATTCTTCTGGTGGGAAGCGGGTGCGCTGCCCCGTTGACCTTCCGCGGATTTTTTCAGGAGCACCGTTCAAATCTCTCAGTTGTCGAGCAGGGCCTGCTCCTGGAGACTCTCCAGGTGGTCTCACTTCTGGAGCAATATCGTCTGGCCCTGGAGGGACGGGATATGGATCTGCTCCTCTCCGGTTACTCTTCGGGGTATTTTCATTACGAGCACGGTCTCGAGTGGTGGCAGGAGCGGCTGGAGAAGAGCTATTTCTCTCCCTTTGCTCGGCTGGAAGTGGAATTCGGTCCGGTCCGGATCGAGTTTGTCCGACCGGAATCCGGTTACTGGCTGAGACAGGAATATTTCGACTGGCTCCATTCTTCCCAGGGGGAGGAGAGCCCCCTCCAGGCATATCGGATTATACTCGCTACCACGGCCGGCCCGGTTGAACTCTTCCTGGGCGAGACAACTCCGGCTCCCGGCGACCCCGCCCGCGATTATCCCCCAACGCGTTCGTCGGGAATAAAACCGGGGGAAACCAGGGAGGAGGGGCCGATTACGGTTACGGTCAGTTCCCTGATTGATCCCGGAGTGGAGAGACCTTTAAGTGAGGTAAGTTCGCGGATCACGATCCGGGGATATCTAAAGTCTGGAGAAGAGGCGGGGGATTTTACTTCCATCCTCCGGGAGCGGACGATCTTTTTAATAGAGAAAGAGGGAGGGGAGTGGAAGATCATCTCCCAGTTTTAAGCTGCCCCACTGATGGCGGGAGGGATGAGAGGCCAGATCGATCCTCTGAATCAGGATGACTCGCGAAAAATGAATACATCCCGAATGATGCGGATGGCTGGTTTCCCAAAATATATCAATAGTGCCTGAACTGGACCTCCCAAAACCAGGTTATTGCGAGGAGGGACGACGGAGCGATCTGTTTGGCTGACAGTTTCTACCTGATGTCAGGTTTCCGTTCAGGGGAGACACTATATAACATAGAGCAGGCTCAAGACCGATCGGGGGATTTCGCCAGGGAAAAAAAGTCCTTGATTTCCTGGACCGACTTTCATATATTGAGACTGCCACACTAAACCAATCAATCTGGCGAGGGAAAAGCAGCTGATGCGTTTACCGAAATTGAAAAAAGTATCCTATCCGAAGACGGTCGCGGAAGCGGTCCGGATTCTGGGAGAGGGGAAAGAACGGGCGGTGCCTCTTTCCGGTGGTGTCTCTTTTGTCTTTTCTCCGCTGAAGACGGTCGAGGAACTGGTCTCCCTTTCTCGGGTTCCCTTGAGCTATATCAAGGAAGAGAAAGGCGGCCTGCGAATCGGAGCGACCACACCGGTGGCCGATCTGGTTGCTTCCCCGGCAGCACAGGAATACGGTGACGGAATTTTAGCCCAAACTGCCCGCGGGATTGGATCGACGCTGAACCAAAACCTGATCACCGTTGGCGGAAATCTGGTTCAACCCTTTATCTGGTCGGACCTGCCGACAGTAGTTCTCGCCCTGGCCGCTACAGTAACAATCCAGGGAAAGTCCGGCAAGCGGACAGTAAAAGCGGATAAGTTTTTCGCCGGAATGCCGAAAGAGCTCTTGGGCGCTGATGAGTTGGTCACCGAGATCTTCTTCCCTCCGCTACCAAATAATTCTCGAGCCGGCTATGAGAAGTTTGTTTTGACCGAGGTTGACTTCGCCTATTTGAAGACTGCGGTCCAGCTCACCCGGACCGGTAAACAGTGTCTTGATCTGGCGATCGTGTTAGGTGGCGCCACCATCCTGCCTCAGCGGGCCACCGCTGCCGAGGCGGTGATCAGAGGCAAGACCGCCACCCAGCAGTTGGTCAACGAGACCTCCAAGATCGCGGCTCGAGAGATCAAGGTCCACAAAGATATCCGTTGTTTGGAACACTACAAGCGTGACCTGGCTCGAGTCCAGGTCCGGGGAATACTGGAAAGAATCTTGCTCGATCAGAAGGTGCCGGAATGGAAATTGTTTTAAATATTAATGGGAAGAAGAAGCGGGTGGACGCTTCGCCGCAGGAGACATTGCTCGAATTGCTCCGTCGGTTGGGCTACCACAGCGTTAAGTTTGGCTGCGGGGAAGGGGCTTGCGGCTGTTGCACCGTGATTATGGACGGTCGCCCGGTCAACTCCTGCCTGATCCTGGCGGTGGTCGCCGACCAAAGAGAGATCCTGACCGTGGATAGTCTCGGTACTCGGCAATCTCCCCATCCACTGCAAACTGCCTTTGTTGATGCTGGTGCGGTCCAGTGCGGATATTGTACCCCGGGGATGATCCTGTCCTCTTGGTCGCTTCTCGAAAAAAACCCCCAGCCCTCCGAGGAGGAGATCCGTGTCGCCCTTGACGGCAACCTCTGCCGCTGTACCGGCTACGTTCAGATTGTCGAGGCTGTGCAGTTGGCGGCCGACCGGATGGCAAAGGATCAGAAATTGGCAACCGAAAAGCCGGTAGCCGGCAAGTCGAAATTGGTGGCCAGGAAGCAGAAAGCGGCCGTTAAGAAGTCGAAACCGGTAGCTGGAAAGCCGAAATTGGTGGCCAGGAAGTCGAAGTCGAAGCCGATAGCCAAGAAGCCGAAGCCGCTGGCCGGGAAGGAAGGGAAGAAATCTTGAGTGCGCAGAAACATAAATTCAGCCAGGTTAATACCGCGGTTGATAAGGTCGATGCCTTGGGCCTGGCCCTGGGGCAGGGGCGTTATACGGACGATTTCTCCTTTCCGGGGATGCTTCACGGCAAACTGTTGAGAAGCCCTCACGCTCACGCCCGAATCAAGTCGATCGAGACGAAAAAGGCCAGAGAACTTCCCGGGGTCGTGGCGGTCCTCACCTATCAGGATGTTCCCCGGATCGCGATTACTACCGCCGGCCAGGGATTTCCCGAGCCCTCGCCCTACGATAATTTTATCCTCGACAACAAGGTTCGTTACGTCGGAGATAATGTGGCTCTGGTGGCGGCGGAGACGGTGGAGATCGCCGAAGAAGCCTTGAAGTTGATCAATGTCGAGTACGAGGTTCTGGAAGCGGTTTTCGATCCCCGCGAATCAATGTCTCCCTCCTCCCCGGTCATCCACGACGAAAAAGACTGTTCGATTGCCATCCCGGTCCCTTACGAACCGGAGATAAACCGGGTTGCCCGGGTGGACGCGGTGGTGGGGAATGTAAAACAGGGTGTGGATAAGGCCGACGTGACCGTGGAAGATGAGTTTGAAAACCAGACCGCCAGCCACTCGGCACTGGAACCCCACTGTTCGATCAGCCGGATGGACGAGAACGGGCGGCTGGAGATTATCTCCACTACCCAGGTTCCATTTCATTGTCGGAGAATAGTCTGCCGGGCCCTCGAACTCGCTCCCCGGCAGGTGCGAGTGATCAAGCCCCGGCTGGGAGGCGGTTTTGGCGGTAAGCAGGAAGTGCTCCTTGAACCCTACGTCGCCCTGATCACTTTGAAGACCGGGCGGCCGGCCAAGATGCGCCTGACCCGCAAGGAGGTCTTCATCAGTTCCCGGGTCCGGCATAATATGATTACCAAAGTCCAGGTGGCGGCGAAGAAGGATGGAGAACTGACCGCGATTGACCTCTACGCTCTTTCCAATACCGGACCCTACGGGAGTCACGGGCTGACCGTGGCCTCCAACGTCGGCACCCGGACTCTGACAATGTTCCGCTGTCCCAATCTTCAGTTTACCTCTGATGTGGTCTATACCAACCAGGTTGTCGGCGGTGCCTATCGCGGCTACGGCGGAACTCAGGGTCTGCTGGCCACCGCGATCGCGATGGACGACCTGGCTGATCGGTTGGGGATGGATCCGGTGGATTTCTATCTCAAGAACATTATTTCCGGGGGGACCGAAGTCCCGATCCTTAAAGAGTTGGGGGAGGGTCCGGTCCTTGGTCAGCCCCATATCAGTTCCTGCGAACTGGCCGCTTGCATCCGGGCCGGGGCGGAGGAAATCGGCTGGAAGAAGAACCGGGGCCGACCCGGTGGCGGCCGATTCCGGCGGGGGATGGGGATGGCGATTATGATGCAGGGGTCTTCAATCCCTTATATCGATATGGCCTCGGCCTTTATCAAGATGAATGAAGACGGTTCCTTCAATCTCCTGATGGGGGCGACCGAGATCGGTCAGGGATCGGATACGGTACTCTCTCAGATCGCCGCCGAGGTGCTCACTGTACCCACCGAATCGATTATTCCTTATTCTTCGGATACCGACCTCACTCCCTTTGATGTCGGAGCCTATGCCTCTTCCACCACCTATCTCTCCGGGTTGGCGGTCAGGGATACCGCGGAGAAAGTGAAGGAGCAGATTCTGGAGGTGGGGGCGAAGATGCTTGGTGTGAAGAAGGATCAGGTCAGCCTTGAAGCCGGCCGGGTTAAGGGGCCGAAGAATAAATCGGTTACCCTGGCTCAGATCGGCAGCCGTATGCTTTACCAGGAAGAACAGCATCAGATCGCCGCCACAGCTTCCCGGATCTCCCACGAGTCACCCCCGCCTTTCGCCGCTCACTTCACCGAAGTCGAAGTGGACCGAGCAACCGGGAAGGTCCGGGTGCTTCGATATGTCCAGGCAGTTGACTGTGGAGTCCCGATTAACCCGGTTCTCGCTCGAGGCCAGGCGATCGGAGCGCTGGTCAACGGGCTTAGCTATGCCCTGACCGAACGCTATATTTACAACGACAAGGGTCGGATGCTTAACCCCCACTACGGCTCTTATAAGATTTACTCCAGTCGGGACATCCCCAAGATTACGACTATCTTTGTTCCCTCCTATGAGGAAACCGGGCCTTTTGGCGCCAAGTCGGTGGGTGAGATCTGCATCAGTGGTCCGCTCCCCGCCATCTCCAATGCCATTTACGATGCTGTTGACATCCGCCTCCACCGCACCCCTTACACCCCGGATAAGGTTCTGAAAGCTATCCAGGCCCGCGAGCGGGGATAGGGAAGGCCGAGTAATCAGTAAGCGGTAAGCGCGGTTGGCCTGGGCGATCTGTTGTTGCTATTCCCAGTCGGTTATATCCCTCCCAAAGGACTCCCCAGATAGTCAAACTCTGGTCAGAATGCTGGGGCTGGAGTATTCTCTTCCGGTAAGAAATCCCGATTTCAATCCCGCCCCTGAGTTGGACTGTGTTTTCCGACCGGGGCAAGATCCATCAGGAGAAATGTGTCCACTTCAGGCCAGAGCAGCAGAGGCGTTTTTCCCTGTGCCGGGCTTCCGCAGACAGGACTGCCTGCTGCTTTTCAAGAAAGGGTTTCCCTATCGGCGCCGCTCGTGATAAATTAAGCACATAATGAATCTGGGTGGTTGTATATCGGTGGACCCGGCCGTATGTTACGGTAAGGGCCGTATCCAGGGAACTCGGGTTATGGTTTCCGTGATCCTCGATAATTTGGCTGCCGGGTCCTCGCCGGGGGATATACAACGAGACTATCCCTCCGGGTTGGAGAATGCCATCGCTGCGGCCCTCGCCTACGCCGCTGAGCTGTCCCCTGAGCGCAGGCTGACCGTACCAGCATAGGGTGTGTATTGAGGTTCAGGGTTGACGAAAATCTCCCCGCAGAAGCGTGTCGGATTCTTTGGGACGAAGGTTATAATTTGATCTCTGCTCTTGCCCAAAGGCTTGGATGGCACCCTGATCACGATATCGCCGCTATCTGTAAGTCCGAATCCGGAATACTCCTTACGCTCGACACCGACTTTGGCAACCTACTGGTCTATCCTACAGCGAAAGTCCCGGAATCATTGATTCGAACAAAGGACCAAGCAAAAGCGACAGTGTTGGGTTTGGCGCGCCGTCTTGTCGCTGCTTTTTTCCTGGAATCGCCCCCAGGGCGATTTGGGATTGTGGAACCCAATCGCATCCGTGTTCGAGGTTCGCGAGAGGATCGGGGTTGAATAAAGTCCTGGAACATACGGTTTGCAAGTTTGGCCGCCCTTATTGCCGACGACGTTAAAACAATCCTTTTCCGGTCTCGGATTGGTCTTTTCGGGATCTCCCCATCCCGTCGAGGGTTGCTCGGTGGGCGCACTGAAGGTAAGGGAATGATTTTATTCATAACGGAGGCATCGAGGAGGCGAGGATAAAAGAGAGATTGAAGATACTGGCGATTATGGGGAGCCCTCGGAAGGGGGGGAATTCCGATCTTCTCCTCGACGCTTTTTTAAGTGGGGTGGAGGCGGGGGGGGCGGCCTGGGAGAAGATCTCGGTCTGCGATCTGAAGATTGCTCCCTGCGCTGAGTGTCTGGACTGCGAAGTCACCGGGGAGTGCGTGATCGCCGATCAGATGGAGGAGGTTTACCGGGGCCTGCGGGAAGCCGACCGGGTGGTGATCGCCGCCCCGATCTTTTTTTACGGCCTCCCCGCACAGGCTAAAGCGCTAATCGACCGTTGCCAGGCCCTCTGGTATCGACAGCGTCTCAGGGCTAATTCATCCGGAGATCGTGAGCGGAAGGGGTTTGCCCTCCTGGTCGGGGCGACCCGGGGAAAAAATCTCTTCGCGGGTTCGCTCTTGACCATCCGCTATTTTCTCCAGTCAGTCCCGGCCTGCCTGAGCGGATCCCTGGTTTATTGGGAGATCGAGGCGAAGGGCGAGATCCTCTCCCGTCCGGAAGCCCTTGAAGAGGCCCGGCAAGCCGGACGGGATTTTATCGCTTAACAAGAATTCTCCGATCATCTTATAACCGCAGACACTATACAATGATTTGCTCAGCCCTGCAT
>CAYXKT010000005.1:0-46064 GCA_964465735.1 uncultured bacterium | reverse complement strand
GCGGAGCACGGGCCGGCCGTCAACGATGGTGAAATACGGCTTGTACCGGGTCCGCTTGCTCAATTCGCAGCGGGCAATATCGTTGGGGATTACGCTGATTATAACCAACTCCGGCCGGATCCGGGGGATTACTTTCTCCAGCCGGAGGACAATCTGATCGAGCCCATACCCGGAAACCCCGGCGTTGGTAACTCGCCAGCCGGTCGCTTCGGCGAGATAATACGGCCAGGTCTCCTCATCGAGGACTCCGCAGCCGTAGGTGAATGAATCGCCGCCGATCAGTACTTTCTTCCCCTCCGGGGAAAGATTGGGCGGCTGGTTTTTCCGGAAACGATCGGGGGTGATGACGTGTCGGCCGTAGATTCCCGGTTTCGGAACCCAGCCCAGCCATTCGTCGAATTCCACATCCCGGACGGACTCAAATACAGTGTGGGAGATCAGGTATCTCCGATAGATAATCTCGGCGGCCGCGAAGATGATCAAGACGGCGCCGAGATTGACCAAGATGACTGTCAGAAACTTCTTCAAGGGGCTCGCCCGGTCAGCCGGGGATATGGTTATTCCGACTTAGCATAAATCGGGTTAGCGGATCGAAAGCGCCGCCCGGGCCAGGCCGGCCAGTTCTTTGACCGATCCGATCTTTCTCAGGCGTTGGAACATATATCCCGGTCGGTAATAAAATGTTCGGAAAAATTTCCTCTGCCACCGATCCAGGGCGGCCGGATCGAATGAGGAGCCGATTCCGGGCAGGTCGGCGAGGATGTCGGCATTGCCCAGGGTGTATTCGCGCCAGTAATCGATCCCCGTCCGTTCGACCAGCTCCCGGTAAACCGGGGACGGGGGCTGGGGGACCATCTTGTTGACCTGGATGAAATCGCAGTCCAGCTCCAGGGCGAACCGGATGGTATCCCGGATATCGCCCTCGGTCTCCTCGGGGAAACCGATGATGAAAAAACCCAACGTGGTGATCCCCTCCTCTTTCGTCCAGCGGACCGCCTGCCGGATAACGTCCAACGGGATATCCCGGTTCATCTTCTTCAGCATCTCCGGGTTGCCCGACTCGATCCCGAAATTTATCTTGGACAACCCCGCGCCCTTCATCGCCTGGAGAATTTCTCGATCAACATAATCGGGCCGGGCGCGGACCGACCATTCAAACTGCAACCCCCGGGATCGGATCAGGTCGCAGGTCTTTAGCACCCGGGAACGATTCAGGGTGAAAGTCTCATCCTGGAAGAGGATCTCCCGGATTCCGAACCGGTTCACGCACTCGGCGATCTCCTCGACCACGTGCTCGGGAGAACGGGCCTGGTAACGCCCGGCCGGAACATCACAGTAAGCGCACCGAAGGGGACAGCCAAGCGAGGAAAGCATAATTGTGATCGGCCACTGCCGGGTCATCACGGTGGTATAGCGGTCGTTGGGGAGGAGTTGGCGGGCCATAAAGGGGACGTCCTCCAGGGTCAGGTTCCCCGGCCGGGGCTCCGTCTCCCGGTATTCCCCGTCCTCCCGGTAACAGATCCCCGCGATGGCGGAGAGGTCGGCCCGATCTTCCAGGCACTGGAGTAATTCCGGCAGGGTCTCCCAGCCATCACCGATCACCCCGTAATCGATCTCGGGGTAGGAGAGAACCTCCCGGGGATAGATGCTCATCTGGAGTCCGCCGACAATGGTCAGCTTCCCGGTCCGCTCCCTGATCCCCTTGATCCAGGAGAGGGAATTGAGGAAGTTCTGGGTGCAGAGACTGTAGCAGACCGCCCCGGGATCATACTGCCGCACCCGCTCGGCGGTCTCCTCGAGGCTCAGCCGGAGAGCGAACGCGTCGATGATTTTCACCTCGATCCCGGCCTTCAGCAGGTAGGCGCCGAGGTAGGCGATCGAGGTATTGGGCAGGACATAGGCGCTGGAGGTGTACTGCCGGGCCACCCGCTTGGTGTAGATCTGCTCGGTAACCGCCATCGGCGGGTTAATGAAGACAACGCGCATAACAATCAGCTCCCTGATTCCAGCCTGACTATGGCCCTATCCAATTCCAGCCCCCTTGCCGGTATAGAATCAGCCAACCCGGCGACGGGAAACCTTATCCGACGGGATCGTTTCCCCGTCCGGAAATCCACCGGCCCAGGGAGCGGCAAGTTCTGGACAAAGGGCTGCCAGCACGGCATAATAGCATTAACGTAAAAGCTTATGCAATGAGGGAAAATAAGTTATGGTTCCCACCCGACCCCGGATCGCGCTCAACGTCATCAATACGGAGTAACACAATTTGCCGTTCCCTAACCACCTGAACTTCTTCCTATGAAGAGACATCTCCTTCCGGGTATCGCCCTCGCCCTGGCTACCTTCCTGCTGGTTCTGCCCACGCTCGATTACGGGTATCTCCTGGAAGATTATAAGTATATCCGCTCCTACTCGCTTGGCGAGATCGCCCGGACTTTTTCCAGCACCTGGGAACCGACCCAGCGCGAGACCCGGGGATACCGTCCCCTTCATTCCGTTCACTATGCTTTCTTTCACCGGTTGATCGGGGGCGATCCCCTGCGGAATCACCTTCTCAAAACCGGTCTTTTGATCATTGGCGCGCTGTTGCTCTACGCTTTCGGCCTGCGTTGCACCGGGAGTCGTTCCACCGCCTTCTGGACGGCACTGACCTATATTTTCCTGGGCGGCAACGCCTGGCAGATATCCTGGCTAAACCACCGTCACCACATCCTCCAGCTGCAACTGATTCTTCTCTCTCTGATCTCCTTTGACTGCTACCTGTCCCGCCGGAGGAAACTGTCCTGGTTTCTCGCCTTTCTCTTTTTCCTCCTCGCCTTTCTCCTCAAGGAAGAGGTAGCCACCTTCCCCCTGGTGCTGGCGGCCTACGCCCTGCTGGTTAAAGGGGAAAAAATCCGCTCCCTGTTTCGGCCGCTGCTGCCGTTTTTCCTGCTGGCGATATTCCTGGTCTTAGCGCGCGCGGCGGTATTGAATTCCTTGCCGGACGATGATAGCTTTCAACCCGCCGTCCCCACGGAGTCCGGTTCCCTGCTCCGGGAATACGGCCGGTCGGTCTTTTCCACCCTGCTCCAGACTTACGGTGTCCAGAATCCGGAGAATTGGGAATTTCCGATGTACGGCAGCGGCCTCACCATCCCCAGGGACTATCTCGGGTTGCTGGCCCTGATCGGTTTTATCATTCTCGGCGGCGCCCTGTTGTATCATTGCGGCACCAGGCTACAGAAAAAAGCCTTCGGTTTCGGCCTCTTGCTGCTGCTCCTGGTCTCGGTAATCGTCGCCGCCTGGTACCGGAATAACCGGCTCTATATCAGTTCGATCGGGGTGGCGCTGATGGCGGGGACGCTGTCTTCTTGCTCGTTCCGGGCTTTGAAGGCCGGGGGCCGGGATATCCTGAAAACCGTTATCGGCATTCTTTCCCTGCTCTTCTTTTTCATCTATCTGGCCGCAAATTTGGCCTCCCTGTTCGAAATCCGGGAAGCGCTCCGTCCGGACGGCAACCTGTCGCTCCTCTGGGACAGCTGGGTTCACGCTGAAACTTTGCCTTTGATGCAGCCGGAACAGTTGAGATTATTCCGGGACAAATTAATTCGCAGCGGGAGAGAAGAATGGGCGGAACAGATCAGTCTAACGCTGAATGAAGACGCCACCCCCGCTCCCGCTGCAACACCATAAACTTTAGAACTGCAACATCAACTTCACCGCGACTACCTATCGAGAGATAAAAGCTAATGAGAAAAAAGTATCAGAGAGTATTCTTTGACCAGATACGGAAACGCGGGTGGAACTGGGGTATCCGGCAGGGCATAAACTATTTCCAGATCCTGCTTTCCGCCGCCGCCGGCCGGCCGCTGACCGGACCGATCTCGGCGGTTCTTATGCTGACCTACCGCTGCAACCATCGCTGCCGGATGTGCGACTTCCCGGCCCGGGCCGAACCGGATCGACCGGAGATGGATACCGCGCGGGCAAAAGAACTGATCTCCGAAATCGCCGCGTTGGGCACCAGCGGAATTTCCTTCTATGGCGGCGAACCCCTGCTGAGAAACGACCTGGTGGAATTAGTCGCCTGGGCCGGTTCCCTCGGTTTGACCATCCACCTGACCACCAACGGCTACCTGATGACTCGAGGATTGGCCGAAGACCTGATCTCCGCCGGGGTGAATCTCTTCACAATCTCTCTCGACGGAGCCACCGCGGAAGTTAACGACCGGCAGAGAGGTGTCGCCGGAGCTTTTCAAAGAGCGGTGGAAGCAATTGGCCATATCCGGGCCGCCCGAGAAAAGTTAAAGCTGGATACCCGGCTGGCCGTGGCCTCGACCCTGACCCCGGATAATCTGGGGGAACTCGATGACCTCATCGCCCTGGTCCGCCGACTGGGCGTCGATAGTTACACAGTTTTTGAGGCCCAAACCCTGGCCACCCTGCCCAACCAATTTTCCTCCGGAGAGATGAGTCAACTACGGCGGATCAATGACGCTCTGCGCGGATATAAAAGCCGATTCCCCGACTTTATCGATAACTCCCAGACTTATCTTCGGTTGGTGGAGAAAATGCTGGCCGGGAAAGTGGTCCGACTCAAATGCTTCGCCCCCTACACGGACATATTTATCGACCCCTATCAGATGGTCTTTCCCTGTACCTATTTTCTTGGATTGAACCAACCGATCGGGAAATTAATTCCGGGGAAATTATCCGAATTCTGGTCCTCCGCCGACTACAAAAAAACCAGGAAATCCCTGGCCCGGTGCGGACGCTGCAATTACCTCTGCCACCGGGAATTAAGTCTCCTGTTCAACCGGGCCTGGCCGTTGGAGAAACCGGTAATTTCATCGTTCGCGACCGGGGCTGACAGGCCGGGTTCAATCGGCTTGGCGGAGGCGTAGCAGTTCCCGCTTCAATCGGGGGAACGATCGGAGGATATGGACCACCACCCGGGGGATCTTCTCCAGGGGCATCCCCCGCGACTTGCCCTGCCGGAGATGGTAAACGACCGGGACCTCGACCAGCCGCGCCCCGAGCGCCAGCATCCGCAGGGTCAGCTCGGAAGAGATCAGATCCTGAAAAATCAACGGGCGGGAAATGGCTCGACGGATCAGGTCGCGGCGGAAGAGACGGAAGCTGCTGTCGATATCCTGGACCTCGACCCGGAAATACCGGCGGATCAGGAAATTGAAACCCCGGGTGATCACCCGGCGATAATACTGGTCGTAGCGCTGCTTCTTGATCCCGATGATCAGATCGGCCCGGCTCCGATAGCCTTCCATCTTCCAGAAATTTCCGGGATCAAATTTTCCTCCGGTGTCGCTGAAGAGTATCCACTCGCCGGACGGCAGGGCCAGGGCGTCGAGCAGGGCCCGGATGTAGCCTTTGCGCTCCTTCCCCTGAACCAGCCGGATGGGGATTTGCCCGGCGATCTCGCGGAGGATTTCGCCGGTCCCGTCAGTGCTGCCGTCCTCGGTCACGATCAGCTCGGAGCCGGGGAGCTTTTCCACAATCACGCGGTAAAACCCCTCCACGTCCCGCCGGATCGTGGCCGCTTCGTTATAAGCGATCAGGATAACCGAGACCGGTTCGGGCTGGGAGGAATTGTTATAATCTTCCGCGGTCATTGGGATTCGGTTAGCGTTGGCGGGAAGGATAGATAGTTAGCAGTGAGCAGTGAGCAAGGGCTCAGGGTGACCTCTGCTTACTGTTTACCGCTTACTGTTTACCGATCCACCGCTCTTCCCGGCGTCTTGTAAAAACATCCGCACCGTCTCTTTGGAATAGGGATGGAGGGGCATCTTCGCCAGCAGGGCCGGGGGGACGGTGACGAAATCGGCTCCCGTCTCCAGCCAGTCCGCCACATTGGCGACTTCCCGGACGGAACCGGCGATTATTTTCGCCTTCAGGTCCAGGGAATCGATCAAGTTGCGCAACCGGGAGAACTCTTCACCGGCATCGTGCCCGATATCGCTGATCCGTCCGCCAAACAGCGAGACATAACTGGCCCCGGCCAGGGCAGCCAACAGTCCCTGCTGGGCGCTCATCATCGCGGTGACGTTTACCCGGATATCATCTTCGGTCTCCAGCCGGTGGACAACCTCCAGATTGTCGAGTTCCCCCTCCGGCCCGTGGATCGGGATCTTGACATTGATATTCTCGGCCCAGCCGGCAAACTTTCTCGCCTGAGTCAGCATCTCCTCCGGATCATTGCTGGTAACCTCGACCGAGAGAGGATAAGGCTTGATGATCTCGGCGATCTTTACCTGGCAGGCCTGAAGTTCCTCCAGCCCCCCCTGGAAACCGTCCCGGCGGAGGATGGTGGGGTTGGTGGTAACCCCCCGGATTATCCCCAGCTTCATAAACCGGCGGATTTGCTCAATATCTCCCGTGTCCAATAAAATTGCCATAAACCACCTCAATGTTTGATTATTTTATGTCTAATCTACCAGACGTATGTCTGGAAAACCAGACATACGTTAACCCGATCAGAAAGCGCGGATAACTCAGAATAACCTCTCTCTACTCGGTTCCTGATTCCTCACTGTTCACTGCTCACCGCTCACTGTCCACCGCCCCTGCGGACTCCCATTTCATCTCCGACTGTTTCAGCTCGGGATGGGAGACGATCAGGTGGGTGATAACCGACTGGAAAGCCTCGGTGTGGGGGGTGACGCTCTCCGGGTTGACCGTTGGGATTACCACGCAGGCTTCGGCGACTCGGGCGGTATACCCCCCGTCCCGACCGACGATGCCGAAGACCTTCGCCCCCACCTCCCCGGCGTGTTTGAGCGCCTCCACGATGTTGGCGCTGATGCCTCGGCCGGCATCCCCTCCCCCCACCGAATAGACCAGGATACCGTCCCCACGTCCCAGACGGCTAACTATGAGCCACTCCCGGAATACTCCCTCCCATCCGTCGTCGTTGACCCGGGCGGTCAGCTCGGAGACATTGTCGGTGGGGGCGTAGGCCTCAATCCCGGCGATCTTTCGGAAGTCGTTGACCGCGTGGGAGGCCATCGAGGCCCCCCCGCCCACCCCGAGGATGAAGAGGCGGCCGTCTCCTTCCCGGAGCGCGGCCAGGGATTGGACCATCTTTTCGATCTTCCCGGCGTCCAGCCGGTCGATAATCTCCCCGGTTTCCCTCAGATGATTCTCGATATAATTCATCGCTTCATTCCTCCCGCGGATCGACAGCCCGAATAATCTTCAACGCTTCCGCGAGGCCGCCGACCCGGTAATCGCATTTCACCGCCCGGTTATAGGGGACGGCAAGCAGGATCGTTCGGCATCCGGCGCTCTTCCCCGCCTCCATATCCCTCCAGGTATCGCCGACCATAAATGACCGGGCGAGATCGATCTCCCATTCCCGCGCCGCCCTGGTCAACAACCCCGATTTCGGCTTGCGACAGTCGCAATTATCGCCATCATCGTGCAGACAGACGTAAATGGCGTCAACCTGCAGCCGCCGGCGGACCAGGTCGTGCATCCGCTCCAGTTCGGATCTCTCCAACCGCCCCCGGGCAATGTCCGGCTGGTTGGTGACCACGATCCGGAGATACCCGGCCTCCCGCAACCCGCTGACGAAGCGCTCGATCCCGGGGGAAAACTCGAACTCGCCCATATTTTTCGGGGAGAGGGGCTTGCCTGCTTCGATTGTCACCCGGTTGATGACCCCGTCCCGGTCCAGGAATACCGCCTTTTTCATACGTTATATTGCCAGGATTAAAAACTATAGTAAGCAGTGAGCAGTAAACAGTGAGCAGAAAGCAGAAAGCAGTCTTAATATTCAGCTTGCGGTTCGCGGAAACAGAAACTTTCGGCTTTGTCGATCATCCCTTGTATCATACGACCAAATTCCTCATACCCGGCTATCAGTTCATCCCGAACAGATCGGTCTATATAGCCGCAATCAAGGGCTGCATCGATCCAATGCTGGGTTTCCCGCTGTTCTCCATCGGCATCGGTTAGCTTCGAAATAAAATGCGCCTTATAACGTCTCTTGGCCCAGGCTTCCGATATCTGGGCCGCCGCGGAACGGGAAGCACGCCGAAGCTGACTGGTGAGTGAATATTTTTCTTCCGAGGGAAACCGTTTGCTAAGTTGGAATACGCGAAGAGCTAAACTCTTGAGCGTCGGATAAACCTTGAGATCACGGAAGCCTTCTGCGTACATTGTCTGCTCACCGCTTACTGCTCACCGCTTACTTCCTTAAAAAGAAGCGTCGCGGAAGTTGACCAGGACCTTGGAGCCCTCGAAGTCGAACCGATAGCGCATCGGCCGCAGCCCCAGTTCCTGCATCCTGTCCTTGAACCGGCGATGCTTCTCCTCCACGTAAAAAACGAAGAACCCGCCGCCCCCGGCTCCGGAGATCTTGCCCCCCAGGGCACCGTTTTCCCGGGCAATCCGATAGATATCATCAAAACGCGGATTGGTCATCTTCGGCGAAAGCTGTTTCTTCTGTTCCCAGTGAGCATCGAAGAGGCGACCGACTTCGGTGAGGTTTCCACTCTCCACCGCCTCCAGGACCTGATATCCGATCTCCTTGATCCGGTGCATACTCTCCACGATCTTCCGGTCGTCTTTCTCGACCCCGCTTCTCTGATCGACAAGAATGACAGAAGAACTGTGAGAGGTGTTGGTATAGAAAGCCAGGAGGTTGCGGTTCAACTCGTCGATACAATCTTCCGCGACCCGGGCACGCCTCACCCGGACCGTTCCGTCCCGCTCGATCTCCAAAACAGTCAGCCCGCCATAGGCCGCCATATACTGGTCTTGTTTGCCCAGGGGTCCGCCGAGGATATCGATCTCCACCCTACAGGCCTCCTCGGCCAGGGCGGAAAGACTGATCTGATTGGACTGGAAAGTACGCAGAGCGTTTAAAAGTCCGACCGTGTAGCAGCTGGAGGAGCCGAGACCGGTCCCGGCTGGGATATCGGCGATCGAAACCACTTCCATTCCCCGCTCGATACCCATCAGCTTCAAGGCTTCCCGGGCGATATTGTGCCGGATCTCCCCCACCGTCTCCACTGTCTCGGATTGGGAATACTTGATCCGAACCAGCCCGTCAAAGGGCTGGCTGACGTTGATATACATATACTTAGCGATCCCGGCGGCAAAGATAAAGCCCCCATAGCGGGAATAGTAGGAAGAGAGATCGGTTCCTCCCCCACCCAGAGTGATCCGAAACGGTGTCCGGGTTATGATCATCTGCTTGATTAAACCCCCAGCTATTTCACAATAATTGTCCTGACAGCCATATCAGGCGGCAAGCCGGAATGGAGTATTGGAACAGTGGAGTGCTGGAATAATGTTATCCGGCCTCTCCCCACTCCGGGACTCTGCCTGATTTTAACGAAGACCGCGCTCTCTCAACAGCTCCCGCAGTTCCCCGAGGCCCTCCGGGGTGCCGATTTCGTAGAAGCGCCGGGACACTTCCAGGCCGGCCAGCCTCCCTTCGCGGGCCAGCCGGCTGTACAAAGCATCGAGACTGGACGGAGCATCGACCGGAATTTCTTTCAGAATATCCCGGGAAAGCAGGGAAATCCCGTAATCGACATATTCCATTCCCCGGCCGCCGGATTTTTTGTCGAACGCCTTAACCCGGCCGTTCTCAAAAACCACGTTGCTCTTCACCCAGCGATTGGCGTTGCGAAATACGGTCATTAAAACCGGCTCCTCAACTTGAGGAAAATAGGAGATAATCGATTGATAGTCAACCTCCAAGTAAGAATCACCGTAGAGGAGGAGGAATTCCGGTTCAAGCAGGGGGAAGGCCTGCCGGAGGGCGCCCCCGGTGCCGAGAAGCTCGCCCGTTTCCCGGCTATAGGAGATCCGGACGCCGAAGCGGGAGCCGTCCCCGAAATAACTTTCAATCCGGTCACCGAGATGGCCGACGCAGAGAACAATATTTTTAACCCCGTTTTCCCGGAGCAGATCCAGCTGGAGTTTTAAAAACGGACGGCCGGCGACCTCAACCATCGCCTTGGGCAGATCGGGTTGGATCGAGGCCAGGCGGGTCCCCAGGCCTCCAGCTAAGATCGCGCATTGCATTGAGCTTATCGCCCCCCGCCCGAAGATATCGTCTTCAGCATCTCTTTAACCGAACGCCGGAGCGCGGCGGAAGAATTATGCTTTGATCTCCAGCCCAAGCTATGAATCTTATCCAGGTTAAACCGGACCTTGGGGACATCGCCTTTCCAGCCCCGGTCTCCCCCGCCGTAACGGAGATCAACTCCCTCGAGCCGCATCTCCTCGACAACTATCTTCGCGATCGAGGAAACTTCGAGATAATCGTCGGTGGCGACATTGAAGATATTGACCCGCTCCCGGGCGTTTGCATAGGCAAAGAGCATAGCCGAGATGACATCGCTGACGTGAATATAAGATTTGCTCTGGCGGCCGTCGCCGAGAATTTCCAGCCGGGTCGGATCGGCCCGAAGCTTGTTGATGAAGTCATATCCGACCCCGTGAGTCTGCCTCTCTCCCACCACATTGGCAAAGCGAAATACCCAACTCCGCATCCCGAACATATGGCAGAACGCGCTGATCAATCCCTCGCAGGCCAGCTTGCTCGCGCCGTACATCGAGATCGGCAGCAGCGGCCCGAAATCCTCCGCGGTCGGGACCATTCCCAGATCTCCGTAGATCCCACTCCCCGAAGGATAAATGATCTCTTTCACCCGGTTGATCCGCATCGCTTCCAGGACATTATAGGTGAGAATTGTCCCCTCCCTCAGATCGAGGTCGGTCTCGAGCATTGACCGGGCGATATCGGGATTGGCCGCGAAATGGGCCACCAAATCGTGGCCTTTCATCGCTTGGACGACCGCCGGCAGGTCAGAGAGTTCGCCCCGGACAAAATGAAACCCGGGTTGATCAAGATGGCGGGACAGATGATCCAGACGCCCGGAAGAGAGGTTATCGAAAATCGTCACCTCTCCTCTTTTTCGCAGGGCATCGGCAAGATGACTGCCGATAAAACCCGCCCCCCCGGCTATGAAATATTTTTTCTTATTCATCGATCCGTCCGATCAGGTCTTTCGACATCCTGATGACCGCGTCCATATTCAAATATCGGAAGCTGCCGAAACGGCCGGCATAGTGGATACCCTGTTGATCGAGATAATCAAAAACAATCGCTCGGTTCTTCTCGTAATCCAGATCGTAAACCACATAGGCGCAGGCTATTCTTTTCACCACCGAAGCAGTGACATCCTTTTTCGAAATGCCGCAGATATCCTGAAGATCGGAGACGACTCGATTGACCAGCCGATCATCCGTCCAACCAAGCAGAGGATCGCCGGGAGGAACCGTGATCTCGGCAATCAGATGCGAACGTCTTCCCGGAGCGTTGAAATCCGAGAACTCTTTGAGGAAGCAGACCCGATGAGCTAAGACCTCCGGATCGGGTATGTAAATCGCGGTCTTCCCCCGCAGACTGTCATTGTCCACGCCCAGCATAACTACGATCAGGGAATTGTACTCCAGGTTTCCCACCGCGTTTACGACCGAAACCGGAACATTATCGAGAGCGCGGACCAGGTCGAAAACGGGGATGGTGGATATTAGGGTTTTCCCGAATACGGTTTGGCGGCCGTCAGAAATTTCCCAACCTCCGGGTTTTTTAACGATCTTCTTAACTCGGAAGCCGGTTCGCAGATCGGATACAAACGCGGTTAGAGATCGGAGCAACGCCTCGATCCCCCCCCGCTTCGGATAATAAAAGTTAAGCTGATGCCGATATCCCTCGGTTTCAATCCCCAGCGCGGACTTGACGATCTCCTCTTGCGACGGATCGGGGATCCGGTCCACCCAGAGCAGCGACATCTGCTTCAAGTCCCGTTTCCAAATTTTCCGGTTATATGGGAGCAGATATTTCTCAGCGATTCCACTGCCGAACCGAGCATAACACCATTCTTGCAGATTCTCAGGGGTCAGATCGGGTCGATTGAGAAATGAGATCAGGCATTCATAAATATCCTCCCGGTCCAGCGCGGCCAGACCGTTTTCGAAGGGATATTTAACAAATCGATCGCGATAGCGGATCTGATTGTTTCTCCTTTTTCGGCCGACATTCTCCCCCAACCAACCGGTCATCTCCCGCAGGATTGACTGGTCCCGGGAAAAGAGGATATGTCCCCCGAGATCAAAGACGAAACCATCCTGGCTGAAACTGCGGCAGAGACCGCCCGGCACCGATTCGGCTTCCAGAACCGGACAGTCGCCGCCGAGATAATAAGCCGCCGTTAACCCCGCCAAACCTCCTCCCAGAACCAGGGTCTGAGCCGAGGTTTTCATAGAGGCCTCCCCAAATCTTTTCGCATCTCCATCTCCTTTAATCGCTTATTTCTGCAGAAAGCCAAATTTTTGAAAAAAACGAATCATCTCCCGTCGGGCCATATCATCAACAAAGATCGAGCCGATTAGGAAAGGCCAGGCGACGGAAGGGACATCGCAGTTCCGACAGACAGGGTGTTTGGCGTATTCGCCCCGGATCTGCAACCGACGGGCCTGCCGAAATGGTTCGCTGTCGACAATCTCCGCCAGCGGAGTCTTCCCGGCGTCCCCCATCACCGTCCGGCCCTCGATATCCATACAACAGAGAGTGACAATACCGTCCCAGTGAATGGAGAGGGAGGTCCAGAGGAGGATGCAGGGCTCTCTCGGCTTCGCCACCGAACCGGAATCGACGCTTCCTCCGAAATTGAGCATCGGCTTGACCCGAAGGAAATCCGCCCCGCGGCGACTCCACTGCCGGAGAAAAGCTCTGGCTTCGTGATAGTTGTCCGGTCCCCGGACAAATTGCAGGGTGATCTTCGGACGTTTCTTCCGAGACCGGGCCCGACGCAAAAAATTCTCCACGTTGGCGGTAAGCAGCTGAAAATCGCCACCGGGCTTGAGCTGATGGTAGGTATCGGCGGTGGCGGCGTCAATACTGAAGGTGATCGAATCCACCCCGACATCGAGAATCTCCCGGGCCACCCGGTCATTAACCAATAGAGCGTTGGTCTGGAGAGTGGCCTGGATACGGCGTCGATGGCAAGCTTCAACGCAATCAGCCCAGCGGGGATGCAAAAAAGGTTCCCCATCGAACGAAAGATCGACCGCGTTGACGTAGGGAGCGACCTGGTCGAGCAGGGAATCGAGCAATCCGGCTGAGATCTCGCCGATCGGACGCCGGCTGGAGCTGCGGGGGCAGAAGGCGCAATTCAGGTTGCAGCGGTTGGTAATCCCGATCGCGATCTCGAAAGGGAAGGCACCCAGCCGCTCCTGGCGGGTCAGATAAGATCTGACCAATCTTATCCGGTTACTGATATTGCGGGGCGACATTCGTATTCCTTTACTGTTGGTGCTTCTTTCGTTATTCAATCCCTCCGGCGCTTCCGCTCAGGGAAATACCGCCGGCATTTAGGGCGAAGAAAAAGTTTATAACGGACCGCCGAGCAATAGCCACCAGAAGACAGTTACGTGAACCCCTACCAGAGAATATATGATCCGGCGAGCGAAAGACCAGCGTTCCAGCAACCACCCGCACCCCAGACCAAAAATGGGGATCAATCCTCCCGCGGCCCCCAGCCACATCCGGGGGTAGGCGTGACACCCCCAGCGCGGTTCCGGGAAGAGCAGCGAAGCCAGGATAACAAAGAAGGCGACTATGGACGTCCATCCCAGCGGCGGCCACCACGGTGGAGAGCGGGAGGCCTGCCGGAGGGCCACGGCCAGACCGAGGAGAAAAATCCCGGTCAGCGGAAGCGCCGTAACATAGATGGCCGCGGTTGGGAGGGCGGGCGGACGGTCGGGGAGGAAATCGGGCAGGGACCACCAGTAGATGTATATCTTCGACGGCCAGGAAAGATCGGCCGGACAGATCCGTTCATCATCAGGATCAGGGATGGGAATAAACGGACGGTGGAGGATCTCGCCGAAACGGAACGTAGAAAATTCCCAACGGTCGCCCGACCAGTTCTTCTGATGAAAACCCTGGTCGTGATGGATCCACTCCCCGGTATCCTGGTGGTGCCGGAGATAGAAGGGCATCGTCCCCAGCAGGATGATGGAGGACGAGACCAGAATCCGGGCCAGCAGACCGGGGAACCGGTTACCGTAAAACCAACCCCGCACTAACAAACAGACGGCCAACGGGATAACAAATTGCTGCCCATTTTGCTTGATCGCCGCCCCCAGGCTGAGAATAAAGGAGATTAAAAGGATGGTCCGCCAGGGAGGCATCTCTTTTTCAGCCATCATCCGGATGGCGAATAAAAGGCCCAGGGTAGCCGACAGAGCCATCATCGTGTCGTTATCGATCGTGACCGACATCGTCACCCACCTGGTCGAGGACCCAAAGAGGAGGAGCGCGCAGATCCGGGCCCGGATATCCGGAATCAACCGCCGCAGGATAAAGATTAGGATGATCGAGAGGGCCAGAAAACCGGCCAGGCTGACCAGCTGGCCGGCCCGAGCCGGGGAAACCGGAAAAAACGGGGCGGCGAACTGTAACGCCCGGTAAAGAAGAGCTGAAACCGTGTGGTAATACGGGGTATGCTGGGAGGAACGGTAAGCCAGCACGTGAGGCCAGTTCCCGGTTTCGGCGATGTGCCGGATAATCGGAGAATGGTCATCATTCTCCAGCGCGGGAAACCGGAGATAGCAGACCAGGCAGGCGGCCGCAATCGGGACCAGCCACCACCATTCGCAATGCCACCAGGGCTTTGTCCGGGAATAAATCACGGTCTCTCTCCCTCCGGAGAGATTGGGGCCGTTTTCCGCATAATTAACATCGCCGTCACCCCAAACGGCAGGGTACAGCGGCGGGCCAGCCGTCTCTCCAGGGCGCCCATCCAGACGCAGAAGGCGTTGGTGAGGCTGTTGCCCAGCGAGAGATCGGTCGCCGCCCGCCGGGAGACCTTCCGAACCACCCAGGCAGGCGGGAAGGCAAAGAGGTGGAGATAGGTTCTTTTCCGGCAGCGGACCGGCAATCCGAGAAAAAGCTTTTCCAGCGAACGGAGGGTATATCTCCGGCAACCCCCGAATACCAGGTCGTGGGCGCCGAAGAGACAGTTGAAAGCGGGTTCGGCGGAGACGATCACCCCCCCCGGTCGGCAAACCCGGACCGCTTCCTCGACAATCCGCCGGGGACTGACAGCTTCGCACTGGTGCAGCAGCCCCTCGCAAACCACCGCGTCGCAGGACCCGTCGCCGAGGGGAATGCAATGCGCGTCGCCGCAAACCCGACCGAGAATCGGCCCATCCGAGATTTCCAGCGCCGCCGGGCGCAGATCAAGGAGGATTCTCTTCACCCCGTTTGGAAGTTCGGCGGACGACCAACCCCCGGCCGAACCCAGGTCCAACACCCGCATCCCCGGCTGTAAGTAGCGGCCGGCCAGATCGATGATAGCCGGATAATGTACCTTGAACCACCAATTTTTGCCCCGCAACGCCTGCATTTCGGCATAAAGCGCCGGATAATCCACGGTGGATTGATTATCTCCCGCGTTATTCCGTATCATATAAAAGGACCTTAGGTTCCGATTAGAGGGCCGGGCGGAGGCGATAGACGAAAAATGAATTGGGAGGATAGTATATCGACTGATGCTGACGAACGGTACAATGCTTCCCCGGCTGCTCGATCAGGGGCTCAATAATCCAGTCGGGACCGACTAATTCAGTCAGGTCCGGATGATCGTTGGTAATCCCGGGTCCCTCGCAACGGCTATTATAAGAGAGGCAGCAATCCAGAGCCAGGACATTCTCCCCCGGAACGGGTAACGGGTACCGACCCCAGCGCGTATCTGAAAACTCGAAGAAACTCGTCAAGGCAACCCCGTTCCGGTCGAGGACCCGGCTTTGAAATTCCGGATGCCGCTGGAGAATCATCCGGAAGGGATCATAGCTGGCTTCAGCCATAATCAAGGTATCCGGTCGATACTCTTCGATCAGCTCTTCCAGCCGTGTCAGGTCAACGGCGGAAACCCGATCGGAATAGAAGCCGGGGAGCGAGAAGAGAAACGGGAGCAGGGGGAGAACTATCAAAACCATAACAACCGGTACCCGCAGTCGACGGCATTTGATGGCCTTCCGGTACTGTTCGACTATCGCCCCGTAGGAAAGCCAGATCGCCGGGGCAATAAAGAGGGTGTTGCGCAGTCCGCCATAGGGCGCCAGGCGCAGTAGATTGGCCGCGAGAAAGACGATCAGGAGGCAAATTAGGGCACAAATTATGCCCCGGGAGCGTCCGCGTCGGCTGGAGAAATACAGAATCACCGCCCCGGCGGCCGCCAGGATAAAGGGAAGGGAAAACCAGTTCCACTCCAGGGGTTGATAAAACCTGGGATCGAAAACCAGGGAGAGGTGATAATTGAAGAGATCATAGGTCCGGGTGAGAACATAGATCCCCCATCCCGCCACCAACTCCCCTCCCGACCCCAAAAGACCTCTCGGCGGGTAATACGCACTATAGTAGTGTCGAACCACCCCGGAAAAAGTGGTCCGGACCACGAAATAAAAGAAGGGCATCGCATTCAAAATCCCGTAGAAAAGAAAGGCGAGCCCGGCCCGCAGGAGACGGGAGCCGCGCCCGAGCCCTGCCCTTTCACAGACGCTGGCCAGCAAGAGGCCGGCCGTGATCAGGACCTGGAGATAACCAAAGAGAGCGCAGCAGTAAGCGATGCCGGCAAAGACCAGGTAGTCGCACCAACGATACCGGCTCCGGAGCACAATCCAGTAAAACAGGTACTGGATTACTCCCACCGTAAAGTAAATAGCATAGACCTCCCCGAACTGACCGAAAACAATGCTGGGGATCGAGAAAATCGCCACCATCCCCGTGGCGAAGATCGGCACCCAGCCCGGCCGGAATATCCGCCAGGCCAGCCAGGCGATCAGGGCAACACCGCCGGATTGGATCAACGCGTGAAACCAACGGGCCGCGGTCAGGTTTTCCCCGAAGCAAAATCGGAAGAGTTCCGCAACCACGCAGATCATCGGCGGACTGTCGCCTTCCGTGATTATTGCGGCGTTCCGGAAGAGAGCGCTGACGAATCCGGTGGGGGAACCGGTCCATTCCAAAGGCTCGCCCCGGGAGAAGCCGAAAGCGGGAGATTCGTCGTGGTGGGGCTGGATCTCTGAGATCCGGTAACCCCGGACCGAGAGCGCGAGAATAAAAACCAACGCCGCGAAAGCGGCCCCCGCCCGCCAACGACTCCGGGTTATCGCAGTTTCTTCCGTCATAGTAAATAAAGTCGCCGGCGGCGGGTTAATCAGCCGCTTTTTTCCCCGGCAGGCGGAAAAAGCTGAGCAGATAGTGGAGAACGGTCGCCGGCTGGAAAGCGAAGAGCGCGTTATACATATTCCCCCCGGTCTGGATGCAGGCCGCGCAGTGATGCCCCGGCATCCGCTCCCAGGCCTCCTCGATCCCCAACTCGTAAACATTGAGAGGAGAATACTCTTGGCCGGTCCGGCAGCAAGGCAAAAGATCCCCATTGGTCTCGATGATACCGAAGAATCGTCCGGCCTGGCAGGGAATCGGCTGGAAACCCGTGGGAAGCTGGTTTTCAAACAGCCGGTAGGTTCGATAGGAAAGCGGCCAGGAACGGATGTAGCGCATAACGTAGGCGCTGAAAACCATCCGCGGGTTGCGACGGGCAAGCGTGGCGTCGAGAATGGCTCGGATCTGGTCGTCAGCCGCCGCTTCCGGCCGTAGCGCGACGGCGCCGCCAGCCTGATAGAGCGGTGCCAGAAGGTCGAAGGTAACCGCGCAATCGTAGCGATCGGCAATCTCGAAGACCGCCGGCAATCCCGGTTCAGTCAACCGGGTAGCGGTGCAGAGCAGCTGGACCGGGGTCCCCGCCTCCCTCCCGGTTTCAATGGCGTGAATCGCCGCCTCCCAGGAACCTTCTCCCCGATATGCGTTATGCGCTTCCCGGTCCCCGTCCAGACTGACCGTCAACTGGTCGAGGTCCTTCAGCAGACCGGGATGGCGATCGATCAGGGCGCCGTTGGTAGTGAGGGAAACCTCGATTTGATTTTTCCGGGCCCGAAGGACGATCTGGTGGATATCTTCCCGGAGCAACGGCTCTCCCCCGGTCAATGTCACCCGCTTGGTCCCCATCCGTCCCAGGCCATCGAGAACCGAAAAGATCTGCTCGGTCGAAGGGGGAGGAAGATTACGGACCGGGTAATCGCCGAAACAGTATTTACAATGAAGATTACAGCGGTCGATCACCCGGATATGCATCTGGAGCGGCATCCGGCCGCCGGACAATTTGGCCTGAAGGAACTTGGTACCAACGATCAGGGTATGGAAAAACTCGTTCATCATTTCTGATTACCTTAACTTCATTGATATGGAAAACTCTGCATTCTCGATTATTAGATTTTCAAGAAAGCTGGGAACCCGGCCGGGGTGTTTTTTGGTAGAGCTGACTTTGCCATTTCCCCAAGAGCAGCAAAAGTGTCACGACCAGCAGTCCGGCTATTGTTCCCCATCTGCCTATTCTCCACGAATCAGGGACAAATGTCATTATAACTTCGTGCCGACCCTTCTCCAACCACAACCCGCGCTGGAGATAATTCACCCGAAGAAGCCGGGCGGGTTCCCGGTTGACTGTCGCCGACCAATCCGGATGCCAGACATCAGTCATCACCAGCAGGGAAGGGATGGTAATCTCGATTGTCAGCCGGACCCGATTGGGGTTGCCCAGATCCAGCTCGAGAATCCGGTTGGCGGCCTGCAGTTCATTGAAGTGCCTGAGAAATTCTTCTTCACTGCCGGGATTGAATAACCCGTAATCGGCAATCGGTAAGCGGTAATCAGTGAGCGGTGACTGCTGACTGCTGACTGCTGACTGCTGACCGTCCTCCACGAACACCCCCCTCCTCAGATCCCCCTCAATCAATTCCTCCAGTGCCTCCTCTTTCGAGCAAGAGATCACTGTGTTCTGGGTAAAAAACCGGGGCAGAGCGTCAGGGACTATGACTACCATCGGCCGGTCAGCTAGACGTGCCCTCGCTCCATCGGTCTCCACTACCGGGTTGATGATGTCTCCAACCGTGGGTGAAGTGGCTTCCGCATCAACCTGTTCCGCTTCGACCACTGCCTGGTCAACACTCATATTGGGCAAAAAACGGCTCTCCCAATTTTCCAGTACCAGCTCATAGACAATGCCGCCGGGTCCGAGCTTCCGAAACGCCTGATTGAACCGGGGAAGCAGAGGCTTGCAGTCATAACCGAAAAGGTTCAAGCCTCCGGTCAGCCAGGCTGAATTATCCAGCCGGGAACGGTAAAAAACGGTCCGGTACAACCCTTCTTCCGCAGAGTTTTCCGAAAATTCCATCCCGGACACCTGGGCCAGGGGGGTCTGGCTGAAGCGACAATAACGAGTGATCAGGGGATCATCGCCAAACCAGTCACGGTGCAGGTAAAAGGCCTGCCAACCAAAGATCATCAGTTCCACCAGAACTCCGGCAACTAACAGAGAGACCCGACGGCGGCACAGCGCCCAGATCGCCGAGAGAACCACCAGGCAGAAGAGAATATAGGGAACCAGGTCATTGAGTATTTCATCCAACTCCCCGCTGGCCGACGCGTAGGCGATCCCGGGTTGGAACCAGGTACCGTTCCAGAAAAACGGAAGGAGAGCAGCCGTGGCCACTGTTGCCGCCGCCAGCAGGGCGACGATAGTCACCGTCAACCGGTTGACTACCCGGATTCGGACTCGATTCCCGGTAAGCAGAGAGGCGGCGGCCCCGGCCAGGATAACCATAGAATAGCATTGAAAATCCCGCCAGCGGACCGCGTAGGGAACCCGGAAAGGCGGAAACAGTTGGAATAACAGCCGATACACCGGGGAGT
Source organism: uncultured bacterium (assembly GCA_964465735.1). GTDB lineage: Bacteria > Auribacterota > Erginobacteria > Erginobacterales > Erginobacteraceae > Erginobacter. Next base: position 26,227 of record CAYXKT010000005.1, on the reverse strand, counting down.
GGCGCCCGATCACCAGGAATATCCCTAACACTACCCCCGCTCCCGACAGATATATCCAGAATCGTTCCGGCGCCCCGGGCGCGCGGAGGGCGGCGATCAGTCCGGCTCCGGCCAAAAAGATCAGGAGCACGCCCCCCAGGAGGTTGGATTGGTCAAAGAGGACGTCCAGCCCCACCCCCCAGCCGTGCTCTCCGATCACGGTGCCGAAAAGATTGGGCACCAGCAGGGTCGCAAGATAGCCGGGCTGGAGACTGTGGGAACCCCCGGCCACCGTCTGAAACGTGACCACCCCCGAGGCATCAAGGCTGCGATATCCTTCCCACACCCCCAGCCAGACCGGGGCCGACAGTATCACCCCGAGAGCGATCGTGGTCGCCCCGCCGACCGCCACCCTTCGCAATCGGATCCACCGGCCTTCAATCAAGGCTTTGAACGCCAGCACCGCCAGCAAAAACCCGGTAAATGTCCAGCCCCGGATCATATGTCCAAAGCCGGCCCCGGATATCTGCAGAGCAAAGACCAGTCCCCCCAGGGCGACAAACCGCAGCCCGCCCCGGCGGACGAACAGAATCAGGAACAGCCATAACAGCGGCAGCCAGGCGTTCAGGGTAGCGATCGAGGCGGCAAAGACCAGGTAATTGACCGCCGGACTCATCGTATAGGCGACACTCAATACTACCGACCCGATCCGGTTCAAACGCAGTCCGATCCGGCCCAGAAGATAGGCGCCGACCGCCATCAGGAGATAATGCAGCAGCAGCGGCAGCTTGACCAATAAATCCGCCGCCAGATCAAGATTGGAGAGATCGGTCAGGAGGAGAAATGGGTAATCCGGGAGGTAGTAAGGTCCGCCGTCCGGTCGATGGATGATCGGCCAGGCTCCGCCAAACGTGTGAGGATCCCACCAGGGAAGCGTCCCCTGTTTCAGGGATTGTGCGTAAAGGGCCTTGATCGGAAAATGATGATAGATATAGTCATCACCGAGCACGGGGAGCCAGTTGAAGATCGCCGGCAGCCAGAAAATCACCACCAGGCCGATCAGGACGGCAATTATCAAAAAGTCTTTTTTCATATATCCCCGGGGCCGGAGACGGCGGCGGATATTGCCGGATTCCTGGCCCGGGAAATCCGCCGGCGATGTTGGTAATAATATCTTCCCGACAGCAGCAGAAGCAACACCGCAGTCGCCAGGGAAATCAGCAGGCCGATCAGGAAGCCGGCCGGGAGATAATAGATCGTGAAAGTGTTTTTCCCCGGGGGAACTTTCGCCCCCACCAGCCCCTCGATCTCTTCAATCTCCAGCCGGACCGGTCCCCGCGCTCTCCAACCGGGAAAATAGTTCTGGTTCAGGATGACGATCCCCCCGGCCCGGGAATCGGCTGTAATCTCCACCCGATTGGGCGTCCATTCTTGAAACGCCGCCTCCCCTCCCGGCCCGGAGAAATATACCTCGCCCCGATAGTCCTGAGAATTAACCGATACCGCCCGCGAGGGGATCGGGACGGGTTCAACCGCCTTGAGCGTCCCCGCGTTGATCAGGAAGTTATAGTAGGAAGACCCCTCAAAGACGGCCGGGGAGACGATCTCTCCTCGTCGATTCAAGCCCGGCCCCAGTTCCTTCTGAAAAAACTCCCTTTTCCCCGGAGAAACCGGCGGCGAGATCGGGTAGGCTTCCCGGAGAACGCGTCGATTGACAGACCAGAATTCAAGAAATACCGCCGCCAGGAAGGCGCAGAGGATGACCCGGACCATTGAACGGCGGACCGGAAGTCTCTCCAGGCGGTCTTTCAAGGCCTGCAAGCCCATCCCGGCAAAGACGGCGACGCAGAGAGCCAGGGGATAACGGAACCGGGTGGCCACCCGCATCAAATTGAAGACCGGCAGCCGACGCAGCATTCCCCAGAGACTGGGAGTTATCCGGTCGCCGAATGACAGCCAGAGCAAAATCAGCGTAACCACTACCAGAGGGAGGCGCTTTTTAAAGGTAAAAATCAGACCGATCAGAAACAACGCCGCCACCGGCAGCCCGATGTACATCCCGTTATCGTCCAGTCCCCAGCTGAAGCCCCGGAAGAAACCTCTCGCGCCGGAAAGCGCGCTTCCCGGGAACAATGATTGATCGGGATTAAATAAGCTGGAGAAAAAAGAGCTGAGGCTGTAGCCGGAATAGTCATCGATCAGGCGGGGAAACCGGGCCGTGAATTCCAGGGCGGGGATGAACTTCACCGCGCCCAGGGCCAGGGTGATGAGCAGAACCAGGGCCATAACTTTCCCGGCCCGAGACGCCCGGGTTCTCCTGAAGAAAACCCTAACCGTAAAATACACGGCCACGAAGACCAGGGTCAGGATGAGCAGGTAATCGCCGCCGGCGAAAAACAGCAGCGCGGAGACCACTCCGGCCGGAAGGCAGAAGCGGTAATCCTTAAGTGACTGGAGAAAAAAAAGAAAAATCCAGGGGATCAGGTAAAGGGGAAGAAAATTAAACATCGACTGGGCGACGCTCAAGCTGTACATACTGTTGAAAATGAAGACGAAGCCGGCCAGGCAGGCGGGGATCGTTCCCGCGCCGAAGAACCGGGCCACCAGGTAAGCGCCCCAGAGACCGGCGACGGCGCCGAAAATCACTTCCAGCTTCACCCCCGCCACCACGCCGAAGACCAGGGGAAGAAAGAAGGTGGGAGAAAGACAGTAGGATTGGGGATGGGCCAAAAGCGGGCTGCCCCCCCGGTGATAGGGGTTCCAGAGGGGGAATTGGCCATATTCGAGGATGGTGGAGCGGGGCACCGCCTTGTAAAAGGTATGCTGATCCCAGTCCCCGATCCCCCAGTTCCCGAAATCCCGGAAGATCGGAGAAAAAACGATCAGGGATGAACCGGTGAAGAGCCAGGCGAGTAGGAACCACCTCGGGAAAATATGCTTTCGACTGCGCGAGCCCATAGTATATCCTGATTCCATAAAGCGGTCGGCCGGCTTGCCCGTTCCCTTGGCGGAAGCAAACTTCCCCGGTCCGCAATCTCCCGGCCAAACGGTGTCAAACTTTTACTTCCGGTCGCCCCCGAGATTGTATTATAGTCGATGTTTCGGCTCCAGACTTTTTTCCGATCGCGGGGGAAGAGATGGCGGCAAAAGAATTTTACCGATATCCCGGCCGGCCAATTCCGACTGAAGATCTTCAAAGATGAATCCATCCGCTATCCTGCCACTTCTGCCGTCGGCGCTCGCGCTTGCCGCGGTAGCGATAATTCCTCTCCGGGTCTGGGGGGGGAAAAGGCCGGACGATCCCCTACCCCCTAACCTGGATTCCCTACCTGCTGGCCGTGCTTCCTTTCGTCCTCACCGCCGAACTCCCGGTCGGAGACAGCCACACGTACTATTATCCCGCCTTTGAATCATTCCTGGGGGCGGCCCGGGAGGGAACTTTCTTCCCCCGGTGGCTAGCCGCCAACGGGGGGGTGAGAATAGGTTTTTTCCATATCAATCTCATCTCCACGCTTCCGGGACGGGTTTTCGCTTATTACCTTCTCTCTCTTCTGCCCCTTTCCGCGGCGGTGATCTACAAGGTCCAATACCTGGCGGGAGTATTGCTGATAGGCTTCGGCTGGTGGCTGGCCCTAAAACAGCTGACCCGTTCCTCCCTGGCCGCCTACCTCGGAACCGTGATGGTGATTATGGGGGGGACGGGCATAACTTTTCACCAGGAACAGGTTCTGGGAGTTACGGCTTACTTCCCCTGGTTCATTTACTCCCTGCTGAAAATCAGAGACGACCACCGTTATGTCTACCCGGCGGCGATCCTCTTCGGACTGGGGTTGACCGCCTACTATCCCCAGATCAATTTCTTCTCTATGCTTCTGGCGCTCGCGGCAATGGGTATTCCCTTCTTCCGCTCGATCCGACATTGGAGATGGTGGACGGGGCCGGTAGCTTTCCTCTTCCTTTTCCTGGCCAGTCTCCCCTCGCTTTACATTCTCCACCACAATTCCAAATTCACGAGTTCAATCCGGACCGAACGCGCGGTGTATTTTCCCGAAAACTACTCCGAGTATCTCCGGTTGAACCGGGCCGGGGGGACAACCTCGGCGCTCCCCACCTATTTCTGGCAATACCTGGACCCGGTGGTCCAATCCGCGGACATTGCCGGCTATGGAGAAATGCCCGATCGCTGCGGATTCTTCGTGGGGAGGGTGGCGCTTCTCTTCGCCCTGCTCGGAGTTCTGTTCAAGCCCAGAACCGCGCTGCCCTGGCTGATGCTGCTGGCGGCCTTCTCCGGCCTGACCCTGGGAATTAACTGCGTTATCACGATTCCGAAACTTCTCTTCTCGATCCGTTTCCCCACTTTTAGCCTCTTCCGGCAATGGCTGCATTTCTTTCCCCTGGTCAACTTCAGCCTCTCCGCGCTGGCCGCGATCGGGCTGGCGGGGATTGTCCGCCTCTGCCGGGGGCGGGGGCGGGCAATCTATCTGTTGATGATTATCCTTCCTCTTTCCCTGGAGGTCGCCGAACTGAGCGCCTATGACCGGAAATACGTATCCGAATTCCGGGACAGCGAACACCCGGGGAGTATGGAAGAAAATTTCTTCATCCGGACGGATTACGCGGGGGTTCACTGGTTCCAGTATAGAAACCGTCACCGGCTCTACCACACCTGTCCGGAGGCCATTCCGGTCGAGAGCTTCCTGACCGCGTATACCGTTACCGTTCCCGGAGGAGAGGAGAGAGAACTCGATGAAATCTGTGCCCTGATCGCCGGCGGCGGGACCGGACCCGTGATCGATAGGCGAATCAACGGAGGATTCAATCCGGGTGAAGGGATCGGGCGAAGCGCCGCTTTTTCTACGGTAACCTCACGGGGACTTAACGTCCGTCTGTCCACTCCCAGCGCAGCCCTGCTGGTAACGCCCCTGAATTACGATCTGGGAGCGCGGGCTTTCCTGGATGGTGAAGAGATAACCCCGGTCAGGATCAATGGCGCCTTGACCGGGATTCCGGTAGAGGCGGGAGAGCACCGGGTAAACTTCATCATCCCTGGGGACATCTACTGGCCCCTGGTCTGGATTCAATGGCTTCTTTACCTGATGATCGCGATCTTCCTGATCCGGATGAATTATTCAAAGACCCGGTCTTGATCTTCCGGCCGGCGCCTACGGCGGCCCCGCGGCCGGACCAGGATGACGGCAACCCCGATCAGCCCCAGCCCCAGCCCCGCCCAGCCCCAGCGCAGCAGCGGCGGCTGAAAGTTCCATTGGACCAGATGCCGGCCGGCGGGCAGCCAAACCCCCCGCTGGAGATAGTTGACCGGCACGGGCGCGGCCGGTTTCCCGTCCACCTCGACTTCCCAGTCGGGATGGTAAACATCGGTGGTGATCAACAAGGCGGGAACGTTGGCCTCAATATCGATTTCCATCCGGTTGGGTGTGGGGAACCGGACCTCGCGAATCTTATTGTGTTTTTGCAACTGTTGAAAATGATCGGTCATTTCCTGCCCGCGGCCGGAGTTGAATGACCGGTAATCGGTAATCGGAGGTAACTCTCCAATTACCGGCAACTGCTTACTGCTTACTGCTGACTGCTGATCGTTCTCCAAAAACGCCGCCATCCGCAAATCCCCGTTCAATAACTCATCGAGGGCCTCCGTCGGGGAGCAGGACACAATCCGATCCTGGCTGAATACCCGGGGCAGGATATCCCGCCGGCGATAAGCATAGAGCCGGGGAAAACCGGATCCGCCGGGCAGGTCGATCTTTTCGGCGACCCGGTCCGGCAGAGCATCCGAAGCGGGAAGCACCAGGTATCGAACGCTCATATTCGGAAAAAACCGGGAGGCCGGGTCGGTAATGACCAGCTCATAGGGATAGCCCTCGGTGACCGCGGTCAGGGCGTCCTGGAATCGGGGGGCGAGCGGTTTGGAGCAGTATCCCGCCAGGTAATGCCCGCCGTGGAGAACCGCCATATGATCGACCAGGCTGTTGTAGAAAGCGGTCCTTTCCGGCCCGGTGTCGGGCGGCGGGAGGTTGGAAAGAAACGAATGATCGCTCTGCCGGTAGAGCGCGGTCTCCCGGGGGGATCGATACCGGATATCCCCGATATCGGGAGACCGGAAAATCAAGAAATAGGTCATTGAAAATCCGATGACCAGGGCCTCGAAAACCACCATACTCACCAGCAGTTTCCCGGCCAGCCGGCGGCGGTGGATAAATATCAAATCGCCAACCAGAACAACCGCCGCCCCCAGGTAAATCAGGGGGCTGGAAAGCAGCCAGTGGCGGTGTCGGCTCCAGGCGAAGCTGAAGGCGCTGATCCCGGTCCGGGTCTCGCGGCTCCATTGCCAGAAGACTCCGATCAACAGCAGAGCCAGGAGCATTGTCAGGATGCCGCGGGAAAGATTCCGCCGGCCGCTCCAGATCCAGTGGGCCGACACCCCCGCCATCAAGGCAATCCCCAGATGTTCCATCACCCGCCAGCGGATCGCGTAGGGAAGCCCGAAGAGGGGAATGATCCTGACCAGGGACCGGTAGAGCGGAGAATACCGCCCGGTGACCAGAAGCAGGGAGAAAAGGAAAAGGACCGCCCCCATTGCCCACCAGAGCCGAGACACCCGGTTCTCCGGGGTTCCGGCGCTTTTCTTCCAACCCGCCAGTCCACCCAACAGGCAAAGCGCCAGCAACCAGAACCCTCCGGTGAGATTCCCCTCGACGTGCCAGTAACCGCTTATACCCGGGATATCCAGATCGACCAGGGACGAATTGGTCATCGTCCCGAAAAGATCCGGCGCCAGGAGCGTCCAGAGGTAACTCCAGGGAGCGCTGGAAGCTGGAGAGGCGGTGCGGGAGAGCGCGAGCATCGGCGAACCCCGATAGAGCGCCAGGGTTTCGGTCATACTTACCCAGTAGGGCGCCGAAAGCAGCAGTCCGACGGCAAAGACCGCCGCCCCGCTGAAAATCAGCCGGCGGGCGGATCTCCCGTCGCGAGCGGCCAGATAAGCCGCCGCCAGCAGGATCACGGCCAGGGCGATGGTCGCCAGGCTGTAGAGGGCGCGGACATCCGTCCCGCAGGTTCCGGTGAAGGCGATGGCCAGAGCCCCGAGAACCCCCATCATCCGACGCCGCTGAAGAGCGTAGGCGGCGATCCCCCAGAGGGCCAGGGGGATCCAGGTCGCGGAGTATATCCCTTCGATCGCGCTGATATTCCCCGAGATCATTGTCCCGAACCCGTAAACCACGGACAATACCAGCGACCCGGCGCGGCCCAATTGGATAACCGATCTGCCCAGCCCGTAAGCGATCAGGGCGCTGACCAGCCAATGGAAATACAGGGGCAACTTGACCAGAACGGTGTAAGCGGCGGCGGGGTTGTTCAGGGGAGCGAGCAGATAAAAGGGGTAAAGCGGCCAATACCAGATCCTGGTATTGGGGATGTAATTTATCCTCCCGCCGGCAAAGAAGTTCGGATTCCAGAGGGGAAGGGCGCCTTTTTGAATCGCCTGGGCATTGGAGTAGACGCGGGGGAAAGTCTCGTACATATCATCAAAAAATATCCCCAGCCAATCGGCCATCGCGGGCAGGAGAAACAGCGTCACCAGTAAGGCCAGGCAGGCAATGACGATGAAATCGGAACGGTCCATAGCGAACTTTGAGAATCGTTGATTAGCGATTGCTTCTCCCCGAACGTTAATGCATAATACCCCCGGAGAGTCCCCATTGACGGGGGCCGGCAACCCGCTGAATCACCTCACCGGTAAAATCAGTTGCATATTCTTAACATCATCTTCGCCGGAGCGGGACTTTTCCTGATCTCCTTTGCCGTCCATATCCTGGTCTGGAGGCTTATCCGACCCGGCAAGCAGATGCTCTGGCTGACAATTGTTTTCATCTTTCTCCCGATCTTCGGCTGGGTGGCTCTCCGAGTTTTCGGGGCCGGCCTTTCCGGGATTGGAACGGATTGGCTCTCCGGTTCCCTGATTCTTCTCTTAACCATCCTTCTCTCGGCAGCTTATATTATGTCCTATCCTCCCATCCAGGCGGGGTGTCCGTCATTGAAAATTATTCTCGCGGTCAACGATGCCGGACCCGCGGGGCTGACGGAGGAGTGCATTCACCGGGTTTTCTCCGAAGATATCCTGGTCTCGGAACGGCTGGAAGACCTGGTGAATGATGGTTTAATCTTCGTCAAAGAGGCTCCCTCCGGTCACGATCTGGTCTCCCTGAAGAATGACACCCTGGTTATTTCCCGGCAGGGTTATCTGATCGCCCGGATGTTCGCAAGTTATCGAAAGATCCTCGACCTGCCATTCGGGAAGGGATGATTATGAACCCGGAACCTTCGAGCTGTTTCCTCCTGTCCGCTGTCCTCTGCCTGCTGATCCCTTTTGCCGTCCACTTGCTGCTGGTGAGGGGGTTCGGATTGTTCCGGAAGACGGAATTGAGGCAGAAAGGAGTATTTTTCAGCATCTTGGCGGGGATTTTACCCCTGGCGGTATTAGGTATCGTCTGGACGGCTTCGGCGGCGGACGAGGGCACGGTGGGCTTGATCGGCGGCCTCTTGTACCTCTTCCTCGTCTATCTCCTGGCCGGTTACGTTTACTTCCATTTTTTCAATATGAGTGAAACCGCCCGCAGGGTTCGCCTGCTGATTGAAAGCTCGAAAACCGGAAGTTTAAATAAGATCGATCTGAAAAAGCTCTATCCCCACCAGGATATCGTCTCCGTCCGGATCGAACGCCTGACGGCTTTAGGCGAACTGCAAAGATCGGGCGATCGCTATGTCCTCGGGAACCGGGTATTGCTCCTCCCGGCCAAACTGATTTTCACCCTGCGCCGTCTCCTCTTCCCCCACTCGAAGTCCTGAAGTCCATTTCCGCTAATTCGGGAAACCCAGCATAGATCCGCCCGGCCCGGGTCAGCGGCTGCTTCGATACCTCCAGAACATCCGCGCCGCGTCAACCAGGCTCATTTTCCTCTCCCGCTTGTACCGAAAAAACAGCCCCGCTTTGTTCAGGAGTTCGAAAAACGGCCGACAGCGGAGACGGATGATTCCGGTTAAAACCTTGTACAACCCCGGATAGGCGACGCACCAATAAGCTATATCCTTGACGTTTTCCAGGATCTCGATCTCCGGAACCTTGAAAACCGAACCGGAGAAAAATGACTGCGGCAGATCATCGAAATCCAGGGGCTTATCTATCCAGCCGAGTTTCAGGGCGACTTTTTCGATCCCCGTCCCCGGCAGGGGCAACAGCATAGCGGCAAAAGCGAAGGAAGTTCCCAGTTCGATGTTGAACCGGATGGTCTGGAGCGCGTCTTTTACGGATTCGCCGGGGATGCCGAACATATTCGATGTCTGCAGCCGGATGTTGTTCTTCCTCAGGCAGCCGGAGGCCCGCCTCAGAGCTTCATCACTCAATCCCTTGTTCAAGGTGGCGTTCCTGATCGTTTCGTTGCCGCTCTCCACCCCCATACTGATGGTGTGGCATCCCGACGCCGCCAGATCCCGGGCGATTTCTTCATCGATCTGGTCGGCCCGGACGACGCACATAAACGGTTTGCCGATCTCCTCGCGGTATCGCCGCAAAAATTCGGTCAGCCAGCCCCGGTCGATGGAAAACGTATCGTCGGAGAAGAAAAGAACCCGGGCCCCGTAGTCTGCTTCGGTCCTTTTGATATCCTCGATAATTACCTCCACCGGTTTTTTTCTGACGTATCTGCCCAACCCCCGGAATATTTCCTGAAACCGGTCATTGAAACAAAAATTGCAGCGGTAGGGACAACCCCGCCCGGAAAGGAATTGTTTCTGGCCCTCGATCCGGAGAATCTTGTAGCGGCGATAATAGACATTCCGGTCCTCGGGCCAATCCAGGTCCTGGATCAAGGCCGGGAGCCGGTTCTTTTTCAGCCCACCGTTTTCCCGGTAAACCAGGCCCGGGATCCGGCTCCGGTCGAAAGCCCGCCCCGCTCCGCTGAGGCCGTCGAGGACCCGGGATAAGGTTATCTCCCCTTCCCCGGCGCATAACAGATCTGCCCGGGTCTGCCCCAGTATCTCCGGATAGAGGATCGCGTGCACTCCCCCGATGATGACCGGGGTGTCGGGGACAACCTTCTTCACCCTCTCGATCGCGTCGATCATCCAGCGGTGCTCGCTGGAAAGAACGCTGATGCCGATAATATCCGCGCGGCACAGTTCCTCAACCTTCTTATCTACCGGGTCGAGATTGTCGATCAGGCAGTCACAGCTGTGGCCGGAACCCTTGAGATACCCCGCAATCGACATCACCCCGAAATAGGGAAAAGCCTGTTTCTGGATAAATAATACATTCATTGCGGATTGCCGGGATTCCCCCGACGGCGACAGGTTATTTCCTGCTCCGGAGAAGGTAAAAAGACCGGATGTTTTCGATAACGTAGGCGATTTGCCGCTCGGCCAGATGCTGGTGGATGGGCAGGGAGAGGATCCGTTCCGCCTGGGCTTCGGCGACCGGGAAATCCCCCCTCCGGTAACCGTACTTCCCCGCCGCTGCCATCAGGTGGATGGGAATCGGATAGTGGATCTTGGTCTCCACCCCTCTCTTTTGGAGAAAGGCGATCAATTCCTCTCTCCGCTCGGCTTGAATGACGTAAGTATGAAATGCCGGCCGGGCCCCTTCCCGGCGGAGGGGAAGCTTCACCCAACGCGGCAGATCCGCCAGGCCTTGATCGTAGAGACCCGCGTTCCGCCGGCGCATTTTCGTTACCTCCCCGATATCCCCGATCTGGCTGTCCGCCACCGCGGCTTTCAAGGAGTCCAGCCGGCAGTTGAAGGCGAAGAACCCGGCCTCGTTCCTGTTCTTCAGGCCGTGGTTTCTCATCATCAGCAGCCGGCGGTAATAATCTTCCGATTCCGTGGTGATCACCCCGCCGTCGCCGCAGGTATTGAGGTTCTTGAGCGGATGAAGACTGAAGGCCGAAAGATCGGCCAGCGAGCCGATCGGCTTTCCCTCCAGGTAAGCGTCCACCGCCTGGGCCGCGTCGGCGACCACCGGGAGTTTATACTTTTTGGCGATCGCGTTGATCTCCTCCATCCGCGCCGGGTTCCCGGTCAGGTGAACGGGGACGATCGCTTTCGTCTTCCGGCCGATGGCGGTTTCGATTTTATCCACATCCATATTGTAGTCATCGGCGACATCGACCAGGCGGGGGAAGGCCCCGGCCTGGGCAATCGCCCCGACCGTGGCCAGGAACGAATTGGGAACCGTGATGACTTCATCCCCTTCCCCCACCCCGAGCACTTTCAGGGCCAGGAAGAGGGCGTCGGTCCCCGAACTGACCCCCACCGCGTACCGGGTGGAGCAGTGGTGGGCGAAGTTCCGTTCAAACTCCTCGACTGCCGGACCGAGCACAAACTGCCCGCTGTCCAGTATTTCATCTACAATCCGACGGATATCTTCGTTGCCCTTAAATTGTGCCGGGATATCTGTATATTTTACTTGCATCCGTTAGACCCGCTTGTTGTTTAAACCGAATCCCTTCGTTGAAGATTCAGACTTGAGCGTTGAATAAATGTCGGTCATCGTCAATCATAATTTTTCCCCGCCGCCGGACATATTATCCCGAACCAGGGCATTAATCGGCAACCCCGAATATCTCTCCGGCATTACCGGTTGACTCCAGCGCCTTGATTGGGTAGCCTTCGTTCTTATCTTTTCCACACTAATCCGATTGCCGGCTAGGAATAGAGGAATAACCCACCATTATGAAAATTCTGCTTATCCAACCGAATATCGATACCTGTTATGAGTACGCCAGTTCCCTGGGCTTGAGGAATCTGTTTTTGCTGGCCCGGGAAAGGTATGATGCCGAATATTACGACGCCTCCACCGAGCCGTATGAGTATTCCCTGAAAAAAATCCTGGAAAACCGCTATGACGTCATCGGGATCTCCTGCCAGTTCACCAACGCCATACCCTACTGCATCAGTTACGCCAAAGCCATCAAAAAACACTACCCTTCCACCATCCTGATCGGCGGCGGGAACCACGCCACTATGGCGCCCGAAGATCTGCTCGACAATCAGTTCGATTATATCGTCCTCGGCGAGGGTGAGATTACCTTCCCCGAACTGCTGCACTGCCTGGACGCGAAAAAGGATTGCCGCCGGATCAAGGGGATCGCGTTCTCTCAAAACGGAGAGGTGGTGAAAACCGCGCCCCGGGAATTGATCCAGGATCTGGATACCCTGCCGGTTATCTGTCCGGACAGCTTTGACGACAAGAGAATCTATACTTTCTCCGGCATTAAATACTTAAATATCGAGACTTCCCGGGGTTGTCCGCACAACTGCTCTTTCTGTACCACTTCGATTATGTGGGGACATCAATACCGCTACAAATCGCCGGAAAGAGTTCTGCTGGAATTCAAGCTGGCCCAACAACATCATATTAACTTCATCTGGATGGTGGACGACGATACGGCGATCAACGAAGAACGGTTACGGGATATCTGTTCCCTGTTGATCAAACATAATGCCCGGGTCCCCTGGGCGACGACGATTAACTGTATGTCGATAAAACAGCCCTCCACTTACAGGTTGATGCGCGAAAGCGGCTGCATCAAGATCAACATCTGCCTGGAGTCGGGGAATAACCGTATCCTGCGGGCCTATCGGAAACCTTTTCAACTCAGTGACGCCGTTAACGCTTATCGGCAACTGACAAACAACGGTATCCTGGTGCATAACCACGGCATCATCGGGTTGCCGGGGGAAACGTGGTGGGAAACATTACGGACCTATTATTATTTAATGCGCAATTCCGATATGTGGCACGTAACCATCCTGGAACCCCGGCCGGGCAACGCCTTCTGGGAGCAATGGGAGGGCAAGCATAATATACTTGAGTATATGAAATTCGGGAAAGCGAATATCACCCTGAACTACCGGAAGTTTTTTTATTATTTCATCTACCGGTTCTTCGCCGCGGTATATTTTCTCAATCCGCTCCGGATATACAGGGCACTGTTTTTGAAACCGGATAACATAAGATATAATTTCTGGATCCAGTATTTTGTCGCCTACCGGATCTTACGGGCGAATTTTCTTCGGGTTATGAAAACCCGGTTCGGGAAATTTTTCCCGAAAGAAAGTTGACCCGGCCCCTCCTGAAGCCCCTTACAGTGGGGACCGGTCCTCCCTGATCCGTTCCCACACCGCGTCCGCCAGTCTCTCCCCGAAAGCTTCCGACCCCTCCCGGTTCATATGCACTAAGTCGATGTACGGGGTGTATTCCACCGACTTGAAGATCGGGGAAAAGTCAAGGTAATCGACCCCGCTCTCCCGCAATTTCTCCCCGCTGGCCCGCAGGCCGTCGTATCCCTTGACCCAAACCGGATAAGGGACCAGATGAAGATCATACATCGGGCTCTCCCGCAAAAACTCTTCCTCGAACTCGGTGGGATTATCCCGTTCGTATCCGAGCATAGCGTGGAGGACGAAGATAATATCGACCCCCCGGGAGCGGGCCGCCGTATCCATAAACAGAATATCCCTTCGATAGATTTCCAGCGCTTTCTCCCAGACCAGGAGCTGCTCCTCCGCGGAGAGCGCGGTTGTTTTTTCACCGATGACTTCAATGCCCCGGGAATGAAACCGTCTGGCCAACAACTGGATTAAACCATTCAGTCCCAGCCGCAGGGTTTTCCAGCGCCGCGCCGGTTGGCGATTTTTCAATCCATCCAGGAACAAGGCCAGGTGATAAGCTCCGGGCGAGCCGTATTCCATCCGGTTCCCCGCCACCCAGTACCAGCCGGGGTAGTTGAGCGGCAGCTGGTAAACGTAATTCTCCAGCGGGCGGACCAGGTTATTGAATCCCTCGACACAGACCACCAGATCGATTTCCGAACCGTTGCTGAGAAATTCCACCAGGAGGTTCTTGTCCTGGATGGTCTGGAATCCGTGGTGGGCGGCCAGGATCACCCGGAAACGGGAAATTTCCGGAAAGGGATTTTCCCGGTTTAAATGGGTTTGCAAGGTCCAGGGGATGGTCATAGCGGTGGAACCGCCCAGGAGCAGGACGGTATATTCCGACTCGGATTTTTTCTCGATCCGTTCCGGCATAAAGGGGGATTCGTCCTGGTGACCGAAATACGGGTGGAGGGGAATGAATAATTCTTCCCGGTCGATTTCCGCTTCCGTTAACGGGTTAAATTTCAGGTATGCCCGGACCGTTATTTCCAGCAAAGTCAGGCCGATCAGGATGACCCCGATCACCGCGAAAAGTTTCCCGACGATTTTATATGTTTTTTTCATTCCACACCCCTGAATTTCAGAGTTCTCGCGGCAAGAATTCTATCGCTGGAACAATGCCCCGGGAACGCGATAACTATTAATGATCTCCCGGTAATCGGTTCGGAAAACTCCGCTCTCGACCGGCGGCTCCATCCCTCCCTGCGGATTATCGCGGACCTGAGAGAAAAAAGACCGCGGGACCTGATAGTCGGCGACATTCTTTTGGGTTTCGTAATACCATTTCAGCCACAGCCGGGGATCCTCGGTCGGTCCCGCCGGGAACACCAGTTTCCAGCCCAGGGAATGCCTGACCCGGAAGGCCTCGCAGGTCTGCCGGAATTCCTCCACCAATCCGGGGGCGGCCTGTTTCAAAAAGGCGACCGCCCGGTCTTCAAAATACTTCGCCACATCCGGCCGATCGAACTCCAGGAAATAGGCCACGTAATCCAGGGAGGTGGCGAAATATTCCCCGATATGATACCGGCTGTCAGTCAGCAACCAGTCATCCGGCTGGGCGGCGGTGACGGCGCGGTAATACTTTCTCCCCCGTTTCGCAGCCCCGGCTAAAAATATCAGCGTCCCCGCGAAAAATAGCGCCAGGGCCGCCAGGAGCAGGGGCAGGGCTTTTCTCCGGGGAATACATTTTCCCAGCGCCGTGATCAGGAGGAAAACCGGGATCAAGATCACGAGCAGCGGCCAGATCGCCTGGCTTTTGGGGAGAAAGATAAACTTCAGCACTTCGGGGAAAAATTCCCCCGCTCGTCCGGTGACGAATATCAGCATTCCCGGCAGGGTGTTCGCTTTCAAATACCCGATCGACCCGTCGGCCAGCACCCAGCCGTTGCCGTAAATAACGAAGACCAGCGCGGCCCAGAAAACACAGACCACGCCGAGCAGCATCCAGATCCAGAACAGCTTTTTCCGGATATCCAGCAACCGGGCCAGGAAGAGCATAAAGCAGGGCACCGCCATCAGCATCGGGCGCTGCCCCCCCTGCGCCAGCCAGAATGGGAACGAGGTGCAGACGGCGACCGCCGCCACCAGAACCCCGAACAGCAGGTGATTGATCCCCGGGTTGGCCCGGAATTTGACCAGGTAGCCGAGCAGAGCCAACAGGAATACCGGCCAGAAGGGGAATAATCCGTTGCGGGGACCGAAGAGCATCCGGGGCATTTCGGTCAAGAGCCGGGGATCGACCAGAATGCCGTAGGTGTTTCCCCAGCTTCCGTAAAGGATCACCTGGATGAGAACGATCACGGCCAGGAAGCACCCTGCCGCCAGGGAGACGAGCAGGCCGTGGAAAACTATCCTCCGTGCCGGTTCGCGCGTGCGGATCTCCCGGATAATTCCATAGGCCGGCAGCAGCCCCCAGACCGCGAATTCATTCCTGATCAGGACGCCGAAACCCCAGACGCTTCCCAGCAAGAGCCAGGCCAGGCCCTGGCGCCGGTCCGCGAAGTGATAGACGTAAAGCAAAAGCGCGGCCAGGAAAGCGGTCGGGAGATTGGTCTGGCAGGGCCAGCGGGCGACAAAAGTCAGCAACGGCCCCCCCAGCGCGCCTAAGACCACGGCGACAAAGGAAGATCGCGCCGAATAATACACCCGGGCCACCCGGTAAACCAGCAGGCAGGTCCCCAACCCCAGGAGCCAGGCAATGAAGCGTTCCCAGATCCCCCGGTGAACCGGCCGGGATTGCAGGCGGTCCGGCCAGAAGGGGATTTTCGAGGTCAGCCGGGAGGAAATCGGCGCCAGAACCTGGGGCGGAATGAAAAAAACCGACCCGCCGATGGCCTGAAATACGGGATAGTGCAGGGTCGGGGAAACTTCCCGGGGATGCCCCCCCGAGAAAGAGGCCAGGATATTCAAATGACCTCCGTCGAGGATTTTTTTGGCGACGGTTCGATATATACCGTGATCCGGGCCGTCATTCCGGTCGCCATAGTATAGAATCAGCGGGACGAGCCATAACAGCCAGAGCAGCCTTCGATATTTCATAATCGGTCTGAACAATTCCTCTGCCGGATTGTTTTCCCACCCTCAATCCAGGGTTTAAGCGGCGCCGGGAAACTTCTCAGCGCCGATAGAAGGACCGCACGCATTCAATCACGTAATCTATCTGCTCATCCGACAGATGCTGGTGCACGGGGAAGGTGATCAATGATCCGCACTGGGAAACGGTCCGGGAGAGATCGGTCCGTCCAAAGGGCGGTTCGGCCGCCTGCGCCGCCTGCTGGAGATGCATCGGGATCGGGTAATGTACCTTGGCCTCGATCCCCCGGTCAATCAGATCCGCTAATAGTTCATCCCGGTTCTCAGCCAGGACCATATACATATGATACACGTGCCGTCCGTCCTTTCGCCGGGGAGGAATGGTGATCCGGCCGGCAAAGGCGGAGGAGGAGAACGCCCGGTCATACTTTTGGGCGTTGGCGATCCGCCGATCGGTAATCTCGTCAATTTGCGGGTAGAGATAATTGCCGACAATCGCCTGGATGGTATCGAGCCGAGCGTTGTAACCGAAGATCTCCACCTCGTCGCGATTCTTCAGCCCGTGATTCCGGAGCAGGATGATTTGATCCCGGATCTCTTCCGAATCGGTAACGATGAAGCCGCCGTCCCCCCAGACGTTGAGGTTCTTGAGCGGATGGACGGAAAAAGCCCCTCCGGCCCCGAAAGTTCCAGCGTGTTTGTTCCCGATCCGGGCGCTGATCGCGCAGCAGGCGTCCTCGATCACCGGCAGGTCATAGCGGTCGGCGATGGCTCTGATTTCCTCCATCCGGGGCGGGGTGCCGGAATACCAGACCGGCATCAAAGCCCTGGTTTTATCGTTGATCGCTTTTTCAATCAGGTCCGGATCAATGGTAAAATCATCGAGCACATCGACAAAATATGGACGGGCGCCGACCGCCACGATCGCCCCGATCGTGGCGACAAAGGTCTGGGAGACGGTAATAACCTCATCCCCCTCCCCCACCCCGACCGCTTTCAAAAGCATCGAGAGGGCCGCGGTGCCGGAAGCGGTTCCCAGGCAGTACCGGGCCCCGGTGTATCGGGCCATATTTCGCTCGAATTCCTCCAGTTCGGGACCGAAAGTAAATTCGCAACGGGTTAACTGCTCCCGGAGCGCTCTCAAGATCGGCTCCGGATCGCTGAACTGCTCCAATAAGTAAGAATAGGGTACTTTCATTTTAATCGACCGCCTGATATATTCTCTTGGTTGAATTGCTTGCGCTTCTCGTTATCCACATTGCAGTATATTACACAAATCATCGAACAATTGCCATAATCAACCCAGATAAAATGAAACGCCTACACTGGCTCTGGCTGCTGGTTTTTCTCGCCGGGATTTTCTTTTTGGAACTAGCCAGTATCCGGGGAAAATCCTTCACCGCCGACGAGGAGGACCATTACGGATACGGCTGGAACATCCTGATGCTCAATTCCGACAGTCGGATTGTCGGGAACGGCACCCTGATGCCCGTCAACAGCCTCAATGCCCTCCCCCGACTGGTCGGACGGCAACTTCCGGAAGGACGGATCAAGAATTTTTTGGTTGCCCTGGAAACCGGCCGCCTGGTGACGATGCTCTTCTCTCTCCTGCTGGCCTTCTCTGTCTTTAAATGGTCTCGAGAGCTCTACGGCATCGCCGCCGGTTTCTTCAGTCTCTTTCTTTTTGCTTTCTCTCCCACGCTGATCGCTCATTCGCGCCTGATCACCAACGATATTTTCTCCGCCTGTATGATGACCCTCTCCCTCTATTATTTCTGGAGGTTTCTCTCTTCCGGCGGCTGGAAACTGGCCACGCTCGTCGCGGTACTGGCCGGCCTCAGCCAGATAGTAAAATACACGATGCTGGCCGTTTACCCGATATTCATCGTCATCCTGCTCTGTTACCGGGGGCAAGAAATAGCCGCGATCATCCGGGCGAAAAAGTGGGAGACACTCGCTCGCCGGTTCCTGGTTTTTGTCGGATACGGACTATTCTTCGGCCTGGTCGGCCTCCTGATGATCAATGTCGGCTTTCTCTTTCACGGCACTTTTACTCCGCTGGATGAATACAACTTCAAAAGCCTCTCCTGGCAGAACATTCAATCCCGATCCGGTCCGCTTGGCGCCATCCCGCTGCCCCTGCCCACCCTTTATTTGGAAGGACCCGATGACCGAAAATGGGAAGAGGAGACCGGCGAACACGCGAATAATTATCTCTTCGGGGAACTCCGCAACCCCGGGTATTTTCCCGGCTACTTCTTCTGGGCCTTTCTTTACAGAGTACCATTCGCCCTGCAGCTAACCATCATCCTTTCCGGAATCGCTTACCTGAAAAACCGGCGGACTTACACCTTCCGGGAGAACGAAATCTTTCTCTGGGTTCCAATTCTCCTGTTCACGATTTATCTTAATTATTTTCTCTTCATTCAATCCGGATTTCGTTTCATCATCCCAATCTTCCCCCTTTTCTTGGTGATGGGGGGAAACCTGTTGAGGAACTGGCGATCATTCTCTCTATCATCCCGGATCAGCCTCGGATTACTGGCCACGTACCTGATCGTCTCCGTCCTCTCCTATTTTCCCCACTACCTCTCCTACTTCAACGAACTGGTCTGGGACCGGAAGATGGCCTATAAAATTCTGGCGGATTCCAATATCGAATGGGGCCAAAACCGAAATTATCTCGGAAGATACCTGTCAGAACACCCCGAAGTCATATTCTCTCCGAAACATCCGCGGGCGGGCAAAATCGTTCTTCGGGCTAATGATCTGGTGGGACTTTTCCGCCCCGAGGAATACCGATGGCTGCGGGAGAATTTCGAGCCGGTAGACCACATCGCCTACACCTATCTCGTCTATGATGTGACCCCGGAATCACTTCAGGATGCCTTACGCCGCCGGAATCGGCAGCCGGATGATGATAAAACAGTGTGGGATAATCTGGGCGCACCCCAAAGTGGGAGTAAATGATAAATAATGAAGCTTTCCAGAGCTGCTTCGACGCAACTACTCACTTCCCCAGCTTCAACTCCGCCAGGGATATGAAATTTTTCTCCCGGCCGGCGTAACCATCCTCTATCTCCAATTTATAGAACCGATACACCATTTCATTGTCAAAATCCCAGTATATCCAGCCCCCGGTCCGGGGAAGGTCTTCCTGAACAATCCGACTGACATTCTCCCAGTTCTGCCCATCCTGGCTCCCTCGGAGCGTAGCGTGATGGAAGAACTCTTCCGGTCGATCCGCCCGGGGACGGGCCGCCAGGGACCGGACGGCCCTTGCTCCACCGCCGCCCAGGTCAAAGAATACCCAGGCGGGTTCCCCGACTTCCGGCGGCGCGATCTTCCAATATGTTTCCGCCCGGCCGTCAAGCAGGTGCCGATGGCAGTTATCCCAGGAATATTCGGACGAAACGGCAACCCTCTGTTCTTTGAGGGGAAGAGCGTAGCCGTAAGATCGATTAGCCGCGGAAGGAATCCGAAATCCCCGGTCCTTCACGACGACGCCCCACATCTCAACGCCGGGCACCCTGGAAATGGAGACTTCAGGCGGCGGGGCGACAGCGAGCGCTTTCAGTTCGGCCGACAGTTCCCGCCGGGAGTCAAATCCGGGAAAGAACGGGTAAAGAAATAAGGCCCCCGTTCCTTTGTTCTTCGCCCGCTCGATCTGTTCGCGGAGAGTTAGGTCTTTTTCAAACTCGTAGACGATCTTCCGGGCGGTCTCGGCCCGGACGATGCGAGGATCGAAAAACGGGTTCCCCCAGGTCAAGGGTAGTACAACCGGATGGCCGTCAATAATAATCTCTGAAACTCCGGCGGCGTGCTTCTCGATATACTCCGCCGTGGCCTTTAGCTGGTCGGACGTGTAATTACAGATCGGCCGGGATACCGTGAAGAAGAATTCCCGAAGATCATATCCACCCGTCGCCAGCAGGAAGAGAAGGGAGACCGCGAGCAGTATTTTTCGGCCCAACCTCGACCGAGCCAGACGGTTCAGAAATTGATAGGAACCCCAAAGCCCGATCGCGATCAGAAGATAGAACGGCGGCAGGGCAAAGATCAAACGCCGCATCGCCAGTTCGCTGCTCGGAAGCATCAATAGGACAAAAAATCCATACCACAGAAGCAATAAAACCTGATTCCGCTTTCTTCGGACCAGGCAGAGTATAATACCGGCCAGGAAAAATGGGGTATACACCGGATTAAAGATGCGGGATTGCGCCAGCTCGTTATCAAAAACCGGCTCCTTAAAATGCGTCCGGCCCTGTTGAAAAATGTAGTCAAATAACGCCCCGGTATTCTTCAGAACCCAGGGCAGGTTTTTACTCGGCAACGGTTGCTGGCTTCTGTTGTCCATCCATTCGGTTCCTACCGTGAACCAGTCTTTGATGTCAAAACGGAGATCTCCCACAGCCAGATCGAGAACCAGGACCAGCATCACCAGCACCCCGACATATAGTATCAGCTTACGCCAATTCTCCCTCCAGTAGAGGCCATAAACAGCCAGGGGGAAGATAACGGCCAGCCTTCCGACCGCGTACCCGGAAAACATCAGAAAGCTACATCCGGCCAACCAAACTACCCGGGGCAGCGTCTTTTTCCTGCCGAGAGTGGAGAAAAGCAGATCTATCGAGATCGCCGCCAGCGCGGCGGTAAACGGAATGAATCCGAACGAACGCATACCTTCCAGATAAACCGGCGAAGTCACCAGGAGAAAAAGAAATATGACCGCTGTAATCCACCCGAACAGCGCTTTGCTCACTCGGAAAAGAAATATCAGAGCGACCAGAGCGGAGAGCACGGAAGCGATGCGAAGAACAGCCAACCGGCCCGGGACACATATATGAATACTCTTCAGTAAAAAAACATACGGAAGACAGTCGGAGGAGTTCTCGGTATGCCCGGCGGAGTACCTCATAGCGGCATTGATGGGAAGTTCCATCGTCAGCAGACCGTCAACTTTATGAAAGATCAAAAAATAGATGTTTTTGGCCGGCCAGAGGTCGGCCAGAAAAGAATTGAAGACAAACAGGGCAATTAATCCCACCACTACCCATTGTCGAGGTGGGATCAATCGCCGGTCGTTTTTCCCGGTTTGCGGTAAGGTATCCATTCCAATTTTACCGTGATTTATTTTTTCTAAGTTCTGCGTAATGAATCGATTCTCCTAAAATATACCAATAAGTAAAGTGGAAACCACGGACAGGCTGGCGGTGATTCCTCCTTGCCTTTCCCCTGTCTTCCTATTATCTTTAATGTAAATCGTTCTCGGAGTATCTTGTTTTCGTAAATAGTTTAGGTTATCAATTGTCATTCAATGTATTATGAATAACGATTTTGTCTGCCCGGCGGTAGCGGACTGACAGCTATGGACCTGATCCTGATCAATCCTTATCCCCAGTCGGCCCGGGGAATCAACGAGGGCACGATCGAACCCCCGTTGGGACTAACTTATCTGGCGGCAGCCGCCCGGGACCGCGGTTGCGCAGTCGATCTGATCGACGCCAATGCCCTGAAGATCGGGACCATCCCCCTGACCGATCATATTATATCGGTCAATCCCCCTCTTCTGGGGGTCTCCACCAACGTGGTCACTCACGCGGCCGGCCGGGATCTGATCGCCGCGCTCCGCGCGGCGGGCTTCCCGGGCCGGGTGATCCTGGGGGGTCCGCTGCCTTCCGCTCTCCCGGAATACTGTCTCAACGCTACCGAAGCGGACGCGGTGGCGGTTGGCGAGGGGGAGCAGACCCTGACGGAAGTTTTGGAAAACATTGCCGGGGAAAGTGAAGAGCCGTTTCAAGGCGTCTCAGGGTGTGTCTGGCGAAAACGGGACGGGGGGATTGTCCACGAACCGCCGCGGCCCCTGATCGAAAACCTGGATTCACTGCCTCTCCCCGCCTGGGATCTCCTGCCGCCGTTTTCTTTTTATAAGTCCCGAGCCCGGCGGCGACCGATCGGCGCCATCATCTGCAGCCGGGGCTGCCCCTATCAATGCACCTACTGCAACAAGAGCGTCTTCGGCAGCCGGTACCGGCGCTATTCCATCGGAAGGGCCATCCGGGAAGTCGGCCTGTTGGTGGAAAATTTCGGCATCCGCCAGCTGGATATCCTGGATGACAACCTGACGTTGGACCTCGAATGGGCCAAGGAATTTTTCCGCGGCCTGGCCCGCTTCGGACTCGCCGTCAATCTCCAGAACGGCATCCGAGCCGACCACTGCGACGAGGAACTGGCCTCGCTGATGAAGTCCGCCGGGGTCTTCAAGATCTCGATCGGGGTGGAGAGCGGTTGTCCCGAGACCCAGCTCCGGATCAAGAAAAATCTGGCTCTGGACCGGGTCCTCCAGACAACGCGCTGGGCCCGGGAACGGGGCATCGTTGTTTACGGCAACTTCATTCTCGGCCTCCCCGACGATTCCGCGGAGTCGATGCGCCAAACCATCGATTTCGCCATTCGGATGGATCCCGATGCCGCCACTTTCAATTTCCTGGTGCCGTTGCCGGGATCGGAGGTATGGGTCGAGATCGAGAAACTCGGGGAATTCCATTTCCAGCTTGACGATCCGGCCGCCGCCGGTTTTTATGGGTCGGGGATCCGGTTCCAACTTCCGGGTATGGACGCTAAAGAGGTAGCGCGCTTCTACCGCCGGGCCTACCGGCGATTTTATCTCCGGCCAAGAAAGATCTGGAGCCTCTTCGCCCGGGCACTGCATCCTGGAGAATTCTTCTGGCTCCTCCAGACCGTCTGGGGGGTGCTGGGACTGCCGATCCCTCCCGGCCCCCGCTTCCTGTATCCCGCCCGGCGAAGAATCGGGTTGAAAAGCGGCCTCCGGGTCTGTTAGAATATTTAGTAATAAAGCTCCAAAGTCAAAAATAACCCAAACGCGAAAAGATTATGTCCACAAATACTACGCTACAGAATAAAATGGCCGGCACGGATCCCTGGATTTCCCGGACGGACGACCGGCGGGTACGTGAAGAGTATCAAGCCCGACGGGAGAAGGTAACCGTGGTCATACCCACCAGGAACGAGGAAGCGGGGATCGGCGATATCATCACTTACTGCCGGCCCTACGCCGACGAATTACTGGTAATCGACGGTCATTCCACCGATCAGACCCGGGCCATCGCCGCCGAGCTGGGCGCCCGGGTCGTTCTCGACACCGGGAAAGGCAAGGGCGCGGCGATCCGGCAGGCGATCCGTGAGGTAACCGGCGAGATCATCGTCTTTATAGACGCCGATTACTCTCATCATCCGGCGGACATCCCCCGGTTGGTGGTGCCGATTCTCCGCGGCGAGGCCGACCACGTGGTCGGTTCGCGGCCGCGGGGGGGATCGGATGAACTACACGGCGACTTCGAAAAATTTATGCGGGCGATCGGCAGCGACATCATCACTCTCGGCATCAACTACCGCTTTGGGGTGCGCCTGACCGAGTCGCAGAACGGTTTCCGGGCGATCCGGACCGCGGCGGCCCGCCAGCTGAACCTGAAGGAAAACATCACCACCATCGAGCAGGAGATGACGATCAAGACCCTGCGCCGGGGATTTCGGATCTTCGAGGTGCCCACCCACGAATACAAACGCCGGTTCGGAGATTCCAAGATCAAACTCAGCCGGGTTTTCTTCCGCTACGTCTACAGCTGGCTGAAGTATATGGTCATCGATTGAACCGATCCCAATGTTCAGCCGTTATCTCAAGTCAGCGCTGGCCATTCTGCGTTCCAACCGCGAACGGCTCCCCCAGCCTTACAAGCTGACCCTGGCGCTGACCTACCGCTGCAACCTGCGCTGCCAATCCTGCCTGACCTGGAAACGGCCGACGGTCGGAGAGATGACACTGGGGGAAATCCGACGTTTTTTTCAAAGACAAAGCCATTTCTCCTGGGTGGACCTGACCGGCGGAGAGACCACCCTGCGTCCCGACCTTTGCGACATCATAGAAACAGTAGTGGAGAACTCCCCCCAACTGATTCTGCTTCATTTCCCTACCAACGGCTTCCTGCCGGAGAAAGCCCTCCGGGCGGCGCGGGCGGGGTCCGGGAGATTGGGGTTAAAACGGGTTATCACGGTGAGCGTGGACGGCCCCCCGAACATCCATAACCGCCTCAAGGGAACGAAAGGCAGCTGGGAGCGGGCGCTGGAGACATTTGCCGCGCTCCGCCGGGAGAAAGGAATTGAGGTTTTTCTCGGGATGACTCTGCAGCGGGACAATATTGAGCTGCGCCGTCAAACCCTGGCGGCCGTCCGCGAGCGCCTGCCCGATATCCAACCGCGAGACTTCCATTACAACCTGGCCCACCGGTCTTTCTTCTATGACAACCTCGAGCTCGATCCTGTCCCCGATCCGGATGTCGCCCTATCCGAGTTGAAGAACCTCCTCGCCGGCTACCGCCCGTTGCCGGGACCGCGGAGGTTTCTCGAACGCGCCTACCTGAAGGGCGCGGTCAAATTCGTGGCCCAAGGAACTTCTCCGCTCCCCTGCCTGGCCGGATCCAGTTCCTGCTTTATCGATCCTCAATGGAATGTCTATCCCTGTACCGGATACGACCGCCGGCTGGGGAACCTGCGGGAGACTGACTTCGACCTCGGCCGGATCTGGAACGATCCGGGGACGGTTTCGCTCCAGAAGGAGATAATCAGCGGCCATTGCCCGCAATGCTGGACGCCCTGCGAGGCCTACCAGACCATCCTCGGCAACCTCTTTAGCCGCCGGCGACCGGGCGGCGTGGAGAGCGGCGCTTAATTGCCGACCACAGATAGGACCAAGCGAAACGGGGAAGAGACAGAAGCCGGCATC
Source organism: uncultured bacterium (assembly GCA_964465735.1). Classification (GTDB taxonomy): domain Bacteria; phylum Auribacterota; class Erginobacteria; order Erginobacterales; family Erginobacteraceae; genus Erginobacter. The sequence goes on along the minus strand of CAYXKT010000005.1, from coordinate 1,188 downwards.
TTCAGCTATTCAGGACCGTCCGGCACTCAGGGCAACAGCCCCACTTAAGAGTCAGGTTAGGTTAATTTCTTTCATCCGCTGGATATTAAAAAAGAAAGGGTTGTTCATAGGGTCTTGCAGCCGCCCATTCTCTATCGCGTTTTTCAGATCTCTTACCGCGTCCCCTATCGTATGCAGGGGAACAAACCCCAGCTCGGAGCGGATCTTCTCCGAGGAAATATGATACGAGCGAGGGTCGTCGGTCGGCTCGACGACAATTTCTACCTCGGAGCCGACAATCTCCCTGACCTGGCGGGCCAGCTCCCTGACGGGAAAGTTTTCGTAACCGGCGTTAAAAATTCGGCGGTTGATCTTCGCGTCCTCATATTCCAACGATTTCACATAGAGGTCGGTTACATCTTCAATGTGGATATTGGGCCGCTTCTGCTCCCCACCGTTGACTATGATCCGCTTTCGGTTGACCCCGTGATTGGTGAGGATGTTGACAATCAGGTCCAGCCGCTGGCGGGGCGAATAGCCGCAGACCGTCGCCGGCCGGAGGACCAGTCCGACGAAATCAGCATCCGCGTAACGAAGCAGGACCTCCTCGCACATCGCCTTGAACTTCGAGTAATCGGTCAGCGGCTCCAGATCCATCTCCTCGGTGACATCCGCGCACTTCTTGATCCCGTAAACACTGGAACTGGAAGCGTAAACAAAACGTTTCACCCCGGCGGCTTTGGCCGCTTTCACCAGCGGCTCAAAACAATCGTAATTGATCGACTTACCCAGTTCCGGGTTGAGTTCGAAGCTCGGATCGTTGGAGATACAGGCCAGGTGGATAATCGCCTCGATCCCGACCAGTTCCTTCTTCAATAGTTCAATGTCCCGGACATCTCCTTCGACCAGGGTCAGGTTCGGATGATCCTTGACCACCGCGAAAACATCCTTCCCGTAAATAAACAGATCATAGACCTTGACCCGATAGCCCGCTTCCAGCAACTTCGGAACCAGCACCGCCCCCACATACCCTCCCCCGCCAATCACCATTACCTTATCGAATCGCCTCATTATTTTCTCCTTGATTTTAGCTATTACCTGAATTTTGTATCCGCGGGACACGATCTATGCCATAAGTCGCTGTTTATCAACGCGATATTGCGCAAAATAAATATTGCCCGGGTTAACCCATCAGGTGGCTGACCGGCG
>CAYXKT010000004.1:0-46512 GCA_964465735.1 uncultured bacterium | reverse complement strand
CGTTCGGACGCAAAAGATTGGTGCAGTTCGCCGCCTAGAATCGCTCAATTTAGGTTGTATAAATGGCGTGTTTCCTAATTAAAAACTGCTGGCACTGTCATTGCGAGGAGATCCGGAAACCTTCGGACCGACAAAACAATCTCTTCCCCGGCAATAACTTGAGGTTGCTTCCCGCCGCCCTTCGCTCACAGCTAAAGGCTATCGACCGCACTGACAGGGTGTCGCCGATTATTTCGGCCACACGGCATCAATCTCAGAATCCGGACCGGAAAATCTGGTCGGCCCGATCGTCTTTTCTCAATTGGTTTTGGATGGTAACATCAATCCTCGGCGAAAGGAAGTTTTTTCCTCAGGGTATTCGGAGAACGGGGACGGGTGGGCGATGGAAGTTACCCTCCCCCGATTTGAAATATACGGAGCCGAACGGCCGGTTCAGAAGGGAAAAGGCAGGCGGAGCGAGTCCCAGATTTCCCGGCTCTCCATACAGAGGTATAGAGGGATATCGGGGCAGCGAGCTTGGATCCGGTCGATCATAAACCGGTAGATCCGATTCCGGATGAACCCGGGATAGCGGAGCTTGCCGTCATAACCAAGGATCATCTCGGCATCGAGAATCGTGTTGCCGGGGAACCGCGACTCGATCGTCTTCTTCAACTCCGGACTGAACCGCAGGGTCCCCAGACTGATCCAGGCGATCCGCTCCGGGGCGACTGCCGCGAACATCCGTTCAATGGTCTGCCCATATTCCTTCTCCCAATTCGGGGAGTAAAGGATCGGATCAAAATGAAAGGCAATCCGGTAACCCGCCTCAGCGACCCGGGCGGCGGCTCGCAGTCGCCGGGTGGGGGAAGCGGCCTGATGCTCGGTCTCCGCCGCCAGACGCTCCGGGTTAAGCGACCAGGCAACCACGATCCTCCCCCGGGGGTCGATCCGAAGGAGATTGGCGATATTGTCGCTCTTGGTCTTGAACTCGAAGATTACATCCTCCCGCTCCCGGAAATACTCGACCAGGGGAAGCGAGTAGCCGGTCAGGTCGTCTAACTGAAGCGAGTCGGTGAACTCGCCGGTTCCGAGGCGGAGCGGACGGGGTCCGGCCGGGAGCGCAGAGGCCGAGAAACGCTTCAGGAAACGGTCAATATTGGCGGGGAGGATGATCCCCGGGGTATTGACATAACCGGGAAGAAAGCAGTATTCACAGTCGTAGAGACAGCCGAACCCGAGGTTGCAGACCCCGTACCCGCAGCAGACCGCCCCCCGGGTGCAGGGACAGGGTTTGAAGAAATCCCACTCCTCAGCGATGATGAAGAGATTCTCCCCCCGCCGGTTGTAATCGGTAATACCCCGGGACGGCCAGCCGGCGAGAAACTCTTTGCGGGAGGGGATTTCCTCTCGCTCGGCTGCCGGGAACTTCTCTCGACAGGCGATAGCCAGAGCGGAAGAGGCGGCGGCGGCCTCGATATAGATCTTTTTTGGAGAGAGGGGAAAGGGCGGATCAGTGACCACATCTTCCGCCTTCAATTCCAGGCGGGGAAGGTGGGTCCGGAGCGGAACGCCCTCGGCAGAGCTGAGGGGGAAGCGGTTTCCCAGCAGATACGCCTTGAGGTCAGAAAAGCGGACCGGGGGCTCCGGAGGGAGGACCGCTTCCGGAGGGATTTGTTCCCTCCGGGAGATCTCCCAGAGCAGCCGGACCGTCTCCCGCCGCTTATTGACCCCAAAGCGGGGATAGCGCTTCTCGACCAGGTTTTCGGCGGCGGTCAGCCGCTCGGCTTCTCGCTGATATATCGACATACGCTCTGCCCCGCCCGATCCAGGGCGCCGTGAAGATTTTCCCGCTCGTAAGAAGTAAGAACCTGATAATAAGGACGGACCCCGACGATATCGCTGACCGCCAGCAAGGAGACCGCCTTGCTCCCGGTCCGCCGGGCCGCCGCGCAGACCGCCGCCGACTCCAAATCCACCACCTCCACCCCCCTCCCCCGCCACCGGGGCAGCAGTTGGGGCTGGAGGCAGAGGGAACCAAAACTGATCCCGGCCGGCCGATCCGCCTCTTCTATCCCGGCGGACCGGAGCAGACAGCGGCGGAGATCCCGGTCGGGATAGACCGGCGGAACGGAGGTCAAATCCCCGGAGACCAGCCGGCTGAAACTCTCCTGACTATACCAGAGTGCCGGACAGACCAGAGAGCCGATCCGCCGCGAGGGGACGGGAGAAAGCAGGCCGCAGGTTCCGATAAAGATGATCTCCCGGCAGCGGGTACCGGCGAGATGGAGGACGGCATCACCGGCAAAGGCCGCGCCGATCCGGGTCAGGATCACCGTACAGAACTGGCCGGCAGCGGAAGAATAGAGCAGACCGCGCTCCAGCTTCTCCACCCCGAGACCGCTCAAAAGCCCTTTCGGGGCAAAGGGGAGCAAGACGCAGGTCTCACTGACGGCTTCGGGGTCGAGACCAAATAAATCCTGGAATGGTTCCACCTCTTGAGCCTTACCTGGAGACCGGGATAGCATCTCTTGAACCGAAATATATCCGGGTCTCCCCCCGCACCCCCCAGAGTCCGGTAGCCGGGCGGTAGATCGCGATCTGGTCGCAAGCCGCCCCGCCGTAATTACCCGGCCGAGGATCGTCGGAGAAGGATCCGAAGTAGGCTCGGGTCACCCCCTTTGCCGCCCAGAGCCCGCTCCCCGGCCGGAAGATGGCCGGCGACCAGGAACCGCTCCCTTTATAATCGCCGGGGACCGGAACGTCGATCAGATTACCGAAGTAAGCCCGGGTGATTTCCCGCACCGCCCAGAGGCCGCTTTCCGGCCGGTAAATTCCGATGCTCTGAACCTCTCCGTCGCCATAATAGCCGGGAACCGGGATATCGTTCCCGGAGCCGAAGTAAGTCCGGGTCACCCCCTTCACCGCCCAGAGACCCGAGTCCGGCCGAAAGATCCCGACCCGATCGGTCCCGTGGCCCTTATAGTCACCGGGCACCGGGATATCAGACCCCGACCCGAAGTAAGTCCGGGTCACCCCCTTCACCGCCCAGAGACCGGAGGCCGGCCGGAAAAGTCCGATCCGGGTGGTTCCATCGCCGGCGTAACCCCCGGGAACCGGGATATCGTCGGATGAACCGAAATAGGCCCGAGTCACCCCCCGGATCGCCCAGAGGCCTTGTTCCCGTTGGAAGACCCCGACATCGGAGATCCCATCACCGTCGTAGTCATAACTCCAGGGCAGCCCGATGGGTGTGGGAGCAAACCCACACCGTGATTTCTCCGTCAGTTTGTAATTAACATAGGTATTGCCCAACGAATCCGGATAGAAGATGCGGGCGCTCCCGGTGCCGATTACTTCCGGAAGGTAAATCCGCAGTACCTGGCCGCCGTCATAGGTCAGTGTCAGGTAGTCACCGGCCTGGATCTTCCAATCCTCGTTCCCCGGGGGGATGGCGACCCGTAACTGGTAGGGAGCGGAATAATCAGTCTCGGAATGAAATTGGTTTTCCCTGTCCCAGATGTACCCCCAACGTGGACCACCCAAGTCCGGAGAACCCTCTCCATCCCAATTCTCACCTGGAGTTTCAACCTGGAAATAATAAGCCCAACCGTTATCCTGGGTCGCCCGAAGAGTATGGATCGCCACGTCCTCCAGAGACCGGATATAGAGAGGAGGATGATGGAAGCCCAGCTTCGGGGTCGGGGTGACCGACGGGGTGGGGGTGATCGAAGGGGTCGGGGACGGGGTCGGAGTAATCGAGGGCGAGGGAGTAATCGAAGGGGTCGGGGTCATCGAAGGGCTGGGGGTGATCCACTTCAGCCGAGAGAGAAAGGCATCTTCACCTCCGGCCCGCGCGGGTTGGACCGGGTTCGCGGTCGGGAAGTCATCGGAAGTGGTGAACCCGGCCAGATAAGCCCAGCGCTGACCATCGACCACCGAAGCGATGGCGGTATCAACCCCGGTTCCCCCGAGATAAGTGGAGAAGAAAAGCTCCGAGCCGGACTCCTGGAAGACCGTGAGAAAAGCGGATCGGTCCCCGCTCAGACTCGCCTGGAGCTGGTTCCTGGTTGGAAAATCGCTCGACTCGGTATGGCCGGACAGATAAATCCGCCCCAGGTCGTCCCGAGCGATCCCCTTCCCCGCCCACTCGTTTCCTCGATCTCCGCCCACGTAATCCAACTTGCTCCCACCAAGGTAAGTGGAGGAGATCAAAGTTTCTCCGGAGGAAGAAAACCTGGTCAGGAAAGCGTCGTAACTGCCGCCGGCCCGGGCGGCCTGGAAGGGGTTGACGGTAGGAAAATCTTCGGAGAAAGTATTTCCGGCCAGATAGATTGAACCGTCCCCTCCCAGAACCATCCCCCCGGCCAGGTCAGCATTCTGCCCTCCCAGGTAGGTTGAGGAGATCAGGGGTTGTCCCGGAGAAGAGAACCTGGTCAGAAAAGCGTCAAATCCCCCGCCCAGTGCCCCCTGATAAGAATTCAGGAGCGGGAAATTACCGGATTCGGTATAGCCGGTCAGATAAATCGACCCGTCCGGAGCGACCGCCAGATCATTGGCCCCGTCCACTTTGTTCCCGCCCAGGTAGGTGGAGAAGACCATCCCGGAAACGGAGGAATCAAACCGGCTGAGAAAGGCCGCTCGGCTGACGCTCGGTTGCGCCGGTTGATAGGCGTTGGCGGTGGGGAAGTCGGCGGAAGTCGTGGAACCGGTCACATAGACTCCCCCCTCCGCTACCGCGATCGCCATCCCGGTTTCGTCGCCGCTTCCCCCTAAGTAAGAAGCAGAGATCAGAGCACCGGAAGAGTCGAAACGGGATATAAAGACATCTTTGCCACCAGTTAACGCGCCCTGATAAGGGTTGAGGGTGGGAAAATCAGCGGAGGAAGTAACCCCGCAGAGGTAAGCCGACCCGTCGTCGGCCAGGGCGAGGCCGTAGGCTCGGTCGGCACCGCTCCCTCCCAGGTAGGTAGAGAAGCGAATTGAAGAACCCGCGGCGGAGAAGGCGGCGAGAAAGACGTCCTCCCCCCCGGCCGAAGCGACCTGATAGGAGTCAACGGTAGGAAAGTCGGTGGAAGCGGTGGAACCGGCGAGATAAGCCTCCCGATCTTCGTTGACGGCCAGGGCATATCCGCGGTCAGCCGTAGTCCCCCCAAAATAGGTGGAATAATCGAGATGAAAAGTCCCGGCCGGGGCGGGCGGCGCCGAGAGAAGACCCCCGAAAATAATAATAGCTGAAATTGCTGACTGGAGTTTCACTTCAGGTATTTAGATGGCTCTCTTGAAAACCGATTTTCAAGCAGGATATCAACAGCGTTACCGTTAATATAATACCGGTCGCGAGGGAAAAAGTCAAACTTCAAGGGAGGAAGAGATTACTTCAAAAAACGACCCATCCGCTCCAGGGCGGGGAGGAGGTAGCGGTTTTTCTCCCGGCGGATCAGCTCCGAGTCCTTCAGCGGCCGGTAGAAATTGTCCACCGCCTCCGACTCCAGGATATTGTAGGCCTCGACGGAGAACCGCAACCGAACTTCAGGGGTAATTAGACAGCAGTCGTCCCAGCCGGCCAGGACCAGGGCCCGCTCGGAGGACGGCTGAAAAAGATCCTCTCCCAGGGTATAAAGTTCGGGGTTGTTCTCGTCCCCCAGGATCCGGAGGATCGTTCCCGGCAGATCAAGATGACTGGTCCGCCCGGTAATCTGACCGGGGCCATCCTGGCCGGGGACCCGGATGATCAGGGGGACCCGGACCTGGTAATCGGTGTAAGCTGAGTTATGCCCGTAATGGCCGTGCTCCCAGAATTCCTGACCGTGGTCACCGGTAACCACAATCAGCGTCTGCTCGAGCTGGCCCGATCCGGCCAGGCCTTCGAGAATCCGGCCCAGACTGTGATCGACATAATGAATGGCATTACGGTAGCGGTTGAAGATCTCTTCTTGGTCTTTTGCCAGATTGGTCCTCAGGAAACTGATCTTCCCGGCACAGGGCTGAAATTTCTTGAACTCATCGGGAAAATTGTAAGGGGAATGCGGGGAATCAAGAAAGAGAAAACTGAAGAAGGGACGGTCGGCCGGGACTTCCCCCAGCCACTCCAGCCAGCGGTCAACCAGAACCTGATCGCGCTGGGCGGAATTGTCGCCCGGCAGCTGGTCGTCAAGCCCGGTCTTGAGGTCGGCAAAGACCGTCCGGTTAAACTCGGGGAAGCAGAGCGAGGTACTCGACATCACCTTGAAGAGGTAGTCGTTGTCAAGCAGCTGGCCGATCAAAACCGGCCCCTTTCTCTCGGAGAGAATTTGATGCCAGTAAGTCCCATAAAGACCGTAGAAAAGACTGAAGGTCCCGAACCGGGAGGTACAGCCTCCGGAAAAGTGATTGCGGGCGGTGGTCGCCCCTCGACTGAACGCGGTCAGGTTCGGGGTGATCTCCGGGTCGAGCATATCAAAACGGAGGCTCTCCACCAGGACAATGAGCACATTATAGCGCCGGGGAAGACGGTGATAACGGAACCCGGCCAGCGGGTACTCCACCCGGGAAACCTCGGGGAGGCGAGCGGCTACACGGTCAATTTTCGAGACCGCGCCCAATCGGCTCAGAAGACGATTAAAGGTCATCGGTCGGTAGAGGGGAAAAACCTTCTTATAGCGAGCTATCGGGGTGAAGTTATAGAAATCGGCGACCCCGAAAGAGATCTTTTCCACCAGGGAAAGCAGGACAATCAGACCGACGGCCATCAGCAACCTGCGGGGCCGGGCCGCCCGCCAGAGCCGTTGTCCCCTCCGCAGGCGGCGGACAAGAAAAACAAATAAAAAGAATTCCCCGGCCAGCAGCCCGGCCAGGGCCAGGGAGGTCATCGCCCAGTCAAAGGTCGAGAACTTAACCGAGTCCCAGTAGCCGGGGGTGGTCATCGCGGAGAGGACAATCCCGCTCAAATGAAACTTGAAATGTCCGTAAACCCGGATGTCGATAAAAATAAAGAGTTGGGCCGATGTGAAGACCAGGGCGGCCAGGATCCGGGTGAGATTCAGGGAACGAAAGAGGAAATAGAGCAGGCAGATGAGGAGGGAAAGGAGCAGGCCGAACAAGAAAAAGTGGGCGAAAAAGGCGGTATAGCGGAAAAGTCTCTCCAGCCCCCCCATCACCGGGAAGGAAAGATAGTTCCAGCCGTTAACCAGGAAAAGAAGCGAGTTCAGACCCCCAAAAAGAAATAGCGCCCGGTATACGACTCCGCGAGGGGAAGGTCCGGCCGATGATTCCGTTTTAAACTTTTTGTTCACTCTGATTTTGGACCATTCGGGCCGGCAGAAAGATAGTTAAAGATATCGCATCACCCAAGAAAAGACAACTGGCAAGTTGGAAAATCAGCCAAAGTTCTGGAGTCTAATCCCCCCGAAAAAAAAGAACCGGCAAGGTTGCTTGACAGAGGAGACCTCCTGCCATTACAATACGGACTTTCCGGTAACGTTGGATATCCCTCATCCGGAGAGGAGAGGTAAATTATCCAGAGCAAATAATTCTTCCCAGGAGGCAGAAAATGAGACCGTATGAAATAATTATGAAGAAAAGAAATGGCCAGGCCCTCTCCCCGAAAGAGATCATCTTTTTCATCGAAGGCTTTACCAGGGGTGATATCCCCGATTACCAGATGGCCGCTTTGATGATGGCGATCTTCATCCGGGGGATGGAGGCCGAAGAGTCAGCCGCCCTGACCAAGGCAATGCTTGATTCCGGGGACAAGATCGATCTCTCTGCCATCAAAGCGATCAAGGTGGACAAGCACAGCACGGGTGGGGTCGGCGACAAGGTCAGCCTGGTCCTGGCCCCGCTGGTCGCCTCCCTGGGGATCCCGGTCCCGATGATGAGCGGTCGCGGTCTCGGTCACACCGGAGGAACCCTCGACAAACTGGAATCGATCCCCGGCCTCCGGGTCGATCTTACCGAAGAGGAGTTCATTGCCCAGGTGGGGAAGATCGGGGTAGCTATCATTGGACAGACCCAATCCCTGGCCCCCGCCGACAAGAAGATGTACTCCCTAAGAGATGTCACGGCCACCGTGGACAGCATCGCGCTGATCGCCGGCTCGATTATGTCGAAGAAACTGGCCTCCGGACCGGACGCCTTTGTCTTTGACGTCAAGACCGGACGCGGGGCCTTTATGTCCACCTTGAACAGTGCCGAGGAGATGGCCCGGACCCTGGTCGATATCGCGGTCTTGAGCGGGAAACAGGCTCAGGCCCTGATCACCGATATGAACCAGCCGCTGGGTTTTTACGCCGGCAACGCTCTGGAGATATTCGAAACCATCGCCTGCTTGAAGGGCGAAGGCCCGGAAGATCTGATGACCGTCACCCTGGAGATCGCCGGGATGATGCTGGAGATGGGAGGAAAGGCTTCCTCCGTCGCCCAGGGGAGGAAGATGGCCGAGGAAGCGATCGCCGACGGTCGCGGTCTGGCCAAGTTCAAAGAGATGGTCGCCGCCCAGGGCGGGGATACCGCCTATATCGACGACCCTTATCTCTTCCCCCAGGCCGGGAAAAAGATCCCGGTCAAGGCGGAACGCGACGGCTACATCCACTCGATCGACACCCTGGAGATGGGGATGATCGGCGTGGCTTTGGGGGCCGGACGGGAAAAGACCGAGGACAAGATCGATATGTCCGCCGGGATCATCTTTGCCCGTAAGGTCTCCGACCGGGTCTCCGCCGGAGATACCCTGCTCACTCTCTTCACTAACCGGGAAGAAGGTCTCGACGAGATCGCGCTGAGGGCCCGGCGAGCAATAACTGTGGAAGATTCCCCTTGCCAACCTTATCCGATCATCTATAAGGTGGTTGACAAAGAAGGCATCCACGATTACGCTCGGCAAGAATAGCCGTTTGCTAAGGCGTAGCCGGTATCGCGGCCATCCGTCTGTCATTGCGAGTGATAGCCTTTAGCTGTTAGTCAGGTGCGACAGGAAGCGATCTCAATTCTTTGCAAGAAAAGAGATTGTTTCGTCGCGATGACAAAGCGGAAAGAAGCAAATACTGAGATCAGCTGGCCGGAGAAAATGTCCGCTCAGGAACAGCCGGCATAAATAATTTAAAAAGGATAAGAATAAGGAGTTCGTTATGGGAAGCGCAAAGGGTTTGATTTTCCTCTTGCTGCTGGCCGCCCTGATCGGTGCCACGGTATTGGTTCTCGATCAGAATTACCGCCGGGACCATAACCTGGTCTCCAACCGAAATTTCTACTCCGCCCTGGCAAAAAACTAAATTACCACTCTCATCCATCTTTGTTGGTGTCGAGAGGGTGTCAATTAATATTTTGACCTGATCAACCCGAAGTAGAAGAGTAATGACGTGTTGGGTGATTATACTTGGCCCAAAACTCCATTACCCCATATCGGCTTCAAACCTGATTCAAAGAATATTCTTTACTCACGTGGAATAGAATACAACCTAACTTGTTGGTAACGGGGGGTTGCTCGATGCAGACTTATATTGTTTCCTTCGCGTCGTTTCTGGCCATCGGAATTTTTATGCGGCTGATTCATTCCGGTTCTGCCCAACTCTCCACCAGTCCCCTGATCGCGGCGGCCTTTATTCTGGTCGCCGCGATCATTTCTTTTGTTTACCGCTCCCGGATCTTAGCCTTCATCCTGCTCTGCACCGCCATCTGCGTTTTTATGCTGGCGCTGCCGGCCGATCCGGCGCTGGACCTGGCTATTATGGGGTGCTTTATTGGCCTGTTTCTGCTCTCCATCTTCCTCGGGGTCATCAAGCAAAAGCCCCTCCCGATCTGGATAATCTCGGCACTGATCCTCGGCTACGGGCTGACCCGGCTCCACCTCGACACCACCTCCCCCCATCACCTGATCCACTGGGCGGGCGACGACCGCGATACCCAGTCCGTGGTTTACGGGATCATCGTCAAGGAACCGGAAGTGCGGCCGGAGAACAACGACACCCGGCTGACCATTGAGCCCTCACTGGTAGTCAAGATCGACAAACATCCCCAAGGCCGGCAGACCCTGCAGGCGATTAACGCCGAACTCAGCTCCCTCGGTCGGGAGTGGGCCAGCGAGGAAGAAGCCCTGCTGACCCTGATTAAGGTTCGCGACCGGCTGGACCGGAATTTGGAAGCGGACTCCCAGGACATCATCGTCAACGCCTTTGCCCGGGGCGATTACACCCCTTCAGAATCGGATGTGGAGAGGATAAGGATGGCCCTGGAAGAGGCCGGGACCTCCGATCCTCAAGAAGGCTGGATCGGCCGAATCAACCGCGGCTGGCTGCTCTGCGTCGTCCTCGACGCCGACGATAACCGGGCGGAGGTCTATCCGGCGGTCTCTCAATATCAGGCCTATGGCAACACGGTCCGGATCACCGCCCCGGTGGAAACCCCACCTACCGCCTCCAACCCGGGGGGATTTGATTACCGGTCTTACCTGACCTCAGTCAATACCTTCGCCACCAGCCGGATTCGAGGGAGAGAAAACTGGACTACCAAAGAATCCGATACGATTGAGATCATCCGGGAAGACAAGGGCAACCTGGCCATTTACGCCTGTATGTCGATCAAGTACGACCTGTTAGAGATCATCCGACAGACCACCCCCTTCCCGGAATCGGGGTTCCTCTCCGGGATCTTTATCGGGCTCCGACAGGGGGTCCCGGATAAGATCGTCAAGGACTCCCAGGCATCGGGAACCGCCCACGTCTTCGCGGTCTCCGGTCTCCACGTCACGATCATCGCCGGGTTGTTGCTCCTGATCTTTAACCAGACCCCGATCCCGAAGTCGATCTGGGCCCCAATCGCGGTCATCTTCCTGATCGTCTTCACGATCATCACCGGGGGCCGCCCCTCGACTTTGCGGGCGGCGACGATGAACAGCTTCGTGCTGATCTTCTTTACCTACTTCGGGAAGAATATCCAGAAATCGCTGGTAATGGCGATCTGCTTCGCCGCTATTGTGATTATCTGTTTCCTCCCCCCCGGCTACGGCGGTCCCCTGATTCTGCCTTCGGCCTCCTTTTTGATGTCCTTCTCCGCTGTCCTTTTTCTTGGTCTGCTCAGTGGTCCGGCGGAAGATTTCTTTAATTACAAGCTCAACAATCTCCACAGCCTGGTCATCGCCAGCGCGGTGGTGGTCTGGATCGGCCTGCTCTTTCTTAACCTGGGCAACCCCTGGGGGATATTGCGAGCCCGACTATTCTGGGGGTTTTTGATCGCCATCCCGGTGGCGTTCCTGATCCAACAGGTGATCCCCTTTAAACCCGCCTTCCGAAAAATCCCCGGTCGGTGGCTGCGGACCTTTATCGCCGCCCAGGCCGCCATCCAGTGCAGTATCATCCCGCTCTCGATGGTGATCTTCCATCGGATGTCTTTGGCCGCTCCCTTCGCTAATTTCATCGCGATACCCTTGATCGGGGTCATCCTCCCCCTGGGTATGATCGCCACCTTGATCGGCTTTATCCCGGTGATCGGGATCCAGATCGCTCTTTTGATCTCAGCGGCCAACTGGCTGGGGATGAATTTCTTCATCCGGATGGACGACTTTTTCGCCCGCACCTTCCCCTACCCCCAGATGCCCAAGCCGACGGCCGGACCCCTGATCGCCTTCTATCTGATCGTTGCCTTCTTCATCTACCGGGAGAAGATAGTTCTTACCTTAAAGATCGCCTTTGTCCGGGTGAAAAACTCTCTCTCCGATTCCGGTTGCCGCCTCCGAGCCGGGGTGGCGCTGGCGACACTGTTGATCGCCGCCGCCGCTCTGACCACCGGGTTTATCACTTCCCAAACCCCGGAGATGAAGGTGATCATCTTTTCTTTGGGCTGGAAAGAGGGGATGGCGGCCCTGGTTCAGGCGCCGAACGGAAAGAACATCCTGATCGACGGAGGTTCGGAAGAATGGGACTTCTACCGGGACCGCTACTCCTACCTCAACCAGGGCCAGCGGACGGTGGAAGAGGTCCTGCTCGGGGAGCGGGTGATCTCCTTTGAGGCGGTCGTCTCCACCAACCCGGACCCCCGGGTCCTGGGGGGGCTTAACTACATCGTCGGCTCCGACGATTACTATGTAAAAAGACTCTACACCTCGCTTCCCCCCTCCGCCTTCGGCCCCCCGGACCTCAACCTGGACCGCTTCTCGATCGCTCTCAACCCCCGACATCGGGGCGAAGCAGAATACTGGTACGGGATTCTCCTGCTCAACCTGATCGATCCGGTGGAAGCGATGAATTTTATGGAATACTACCGACTGGTCCCGGAGGCAAAGATCGCCGAGGCCATCAACCAGCTTCCCCCGGGTGTTTCCCCACGCTACGATCCGAGAGTGATCACGGAGAAAGCCATCGAGACTTTGGAGAAAAAGGAGGCGGCGGCCCACGAGGAATTGATCCAGTCGATCATCTCCACCCGGAAGTGGATCTACCCCAACCGGGAGATCACGGTGGCTGAAGCCGAAACCCTGGCCGAACAGTGGGATCTCCAGCTCCTGCCGGCCGAAGAATACTACGGCTTTGTCGCCAACCTCCCCCAGCAGATCCAGTGGCTGGTTTACCAGGAAGCCGGGGTGGTGGAAGACCCGGTGGAACTCTTCGCCTACCGGATGGAACTCTACGACAAGTTCGTCGCCGCGATGGGGTTTGAGAGCGATGACCCGGCGGATACGCTGTACCGGGGGGAAGAGACATTCCTCCAGTATCACCGGTTCGTTTTCTTCGCCAAAAGAAAGAATATCCCGCTGTTGGCCGCCGGCCAGGGGATCGACGTGATCCCCCCGGACAAGATCCGAGGGAAGGAATTGACGGCCACGGTCCTCAACCCCGGACGGGAACGGGTCACGGGGAAATATATCAGCAACGTCAACTCGGTGGTGCTTCGGATCAGCTATGGAGAGATCTCCTTTCTCTTCTCCAGCCTTCTTGACACCGACGGCTTCGGGAACCTGGCCCAAAACGTCCGCCGGGAAGATCTTGAAAGCACCATCTTCCTGGCGCCCCAGTTCGGCAAGGGCGGGAGATATTTCGATCAGATCCCCCCGATCCAGTTGATCAAACCGGAGACCGTAATCTTTCAATACCCGGGAGGAGCTTTCGGCCGGGAGGATCGTAATTTCACCGCCGCCTGGGAATTCTCCGCGGCCCAGGGGATCGAGGCCTATAACACCAAGGAGATGGGCGCGGTGATCGTTTATCTTGACGGCGACTCCTATCGGATCGAAACCTCGCTGGAACAGCCCGGGGAAGAAAGCGGATCAGGCGACCAGATCGATTGAGCCGTGACCGATCTGCAATCGATCCTTTGACCTCGAAATATCTATCAGACACAACAAGTTTTCAGCTACCGGATAACGAAGAAGTTCATCCGCAAAAGACCATCTAATTAGCCCGGTCTTTCATAAGGAGACCTCGAGAAAATAGTTTTGGAGATCAAAGCGCGGACGTTCGATTCCCCTCCGTCGGCAGGGGCTGTATCCCGTCACTTTTGAGGGCAATTGAGACAAAATATATCTGGCTTAAAAACGCCGAAGTGCTATATTAAAGGGGAGTCTAAAAGCGGTGCGATTAACATCCCCTGGAAATATGTTTCATCACTTCGCCATCGTGGTGAAGTGTACTTAACCGATCCCCGAAACGGGGAAAAACCAAGGAGGTAAAACGGATGAAGTCAATTATGGCGTGCTCAATGGCGGTGCTCTTCGCTTTAGCGATCACCGTCCCGCTGCTGGCCCAGGCCGAGATTGATGTCAATACCGCGAGCGCGATGGAGCTGCAGCGGATCAAGGGGATCGGCCCCAAGACCGCCCAGGCGATCATCGAATTTCGGAACCAGAACGGCCCGTTTAATAGTATCCAGGCAGTGACCCGGGTCAAGGGTGTCGGTCCGAAAACTCTGCAAAAGATGATCGATTCCGGACTGGTCTGCAATCCTCTCGAGGCCGAATAAGTTAGTGGTATAAGTTTATATTGGCAAGCGGGCACCCAAAGGTGCTCGCTTGCCAATATAATTTTCTCTCCACACTCGATGAAATATCTTCTCAGCAATCGGACCTCTGCGCTGAAGACAATTTGCCTTACCCTGTTCTTGCTCTGGCCCTTTTCCGGTTTCGCCCTCGAAGAAGATAATATCCTCAAAGTGACCTTCCTCAACGTCCGGCAGGGTGACTCCCAGGTGATCCAGACCCCGGAAGGAAAGGTAATACTAATTGACGGGGGGCAGTCGGCCACCCGCTACTCCGCCTTCGACGCCGGCAAGGAAGTGGTCGTCCCCTACCTGCAAAGCCAGGGAATCACCCAGATCGATATGGTAATCAATACTCACCCCGACTATGACCACACCGGTGGATTGATCGCGGTTCTAAAGAGTGATCTGGAGATCGGCGAAGTCCTCGATACCGGAATTGATCACACCACAAATACCTACCAGACTTTTATGCGGGAAGTCGAGCGGAGAAAGATCCCTTATCGTATCCCCGATGCCGGTGAGATTCTCGACTGGGGAAAAGGCATCGAAGCCCAGATCCTCGGGCCGAAAGGCCCGCCTTCCCGGCGCGATCATCTGAACCTGAACAACAATTCAATCGTTATCCGACTGGAATACGGTGATGTTTCCTTTCTCTTCACCGGAGACGCTGAGCACGAGCAGGAGGCGATAATCCTCTCTTCCGGTGCCCGGGTTAAAAGCACCATCCTGAAATCCGGCCATCACGGTTCCCGGACGGCCAGCAGTCCTCCCTTCTATTACCTGGCCGATCCGGAAGTTGTCACGATCTCCGCCGGCAAAAGGAACAAGTTCGACCACCCGCACTGGGAACCGGTAAAACTCTTCCGGGAGAGCGGAGCGGAAATCTATCGGACCGATTATCATAACAGCATCACGGTAATTACTGACGGCCAGGGCTACGAAGTAATCACCGGATACGAGTCTGATCCGGATAAAGATTAAAAGGTACTGTCAAAATTTTTTGACCACCAAGACCACTGAAAATATTCCGGATCAAGTTTTTCCACTTTCTCCGTGAACTCTAAAAACTAAAGTTCTGCTGAGAAATTAGCGGGTTATATATACTGATTGAGCAATAACTGAAACAATCATATCTTGCGCCATCGAAGGCCACCAGGGTTGAGGACGGGGGTTATTCGAAAGTGGATATGAGCAAGCATCCGCCGATGAATCTGACTGGAGAAAGAAGGTTTTTTCGCGGCAAAAGAGTAGCATTTTGAAATATACGGGGAAAGAAGTCGGGCCTCACCGCTAAGATTTTTCCGCAGAAGGTGAAACGGCAGGGCAAATATAGGCGGTTGAAAGTCGGCCCAGGATATTCGCAGCGCAATTATTAACGGATTTAAACGCTGTTGGCAAGAAAGGCGGATTATTCATTAACTTTAATGTGCATTTGCCCAAGGACTGGATTAAAAGGATGTTATTTTGAGAGAACATTGGGGGGGAGAAAGAGTTATTTTATTTAATCTCTTCTATTTCAATACTCTCTGTATTCTCTGTGGTTATTTTTTTGACAGAACGGATTAAAAATTAAGGGGAACGCTTATGGATCCTCATATCTATTTCATCATCGGGGGAGTAGCTTTCATCGTCTTCCTCCTGATCGCTCTGGACCTCTCCCGGATAATCCGGAAAAAAAGCGGGGTCTGGGATGAAGTGGCCGCGGCCGCCGTCGAAGACCAGGCCCCCCTGATGGAAGTGGGAAACATCAATGACCGGGGAGAGCAGGGTGCCGCTCCGGCCCGGAAGACACCGGACGGCAAACTGACCAAGCTCGATCTTCCCCGGAAACCGGAGATATTTGATTATATCCTGACCCATAACGACTGGGACGGGATTATCTCCGGGGCCCTCCTCAAACACTTCTCTCCCCTGGCCCGGGTGGAAATCACCACCGTCAACGGAGTTCGCTGGGCGCTGAAGTCCCTGGCCAAGAATCCGGACAAGCCGCATCGGCTCTTCATCACCGATGTCGGCATCGCCAGCGAGAGTCTGGCCGATATTGAGGACTCTCTGATCGAACTCCAGAAGGCCGGGGTCAAGATCTACTGGTACGACCATCATCCCTGGTCCAATCTCTCGATTGATACCGCGGAACGGGACTGCGAGGACCTGATCGTTGACCCCAGTTTCCGGAACGCCGCCGATATCGTCTTCGAGAGAATCACCGGCAAGGATGATCCCTATGCCGGTCAGTTGATGCGCCTGATCAACAATCGGCCAAAACCGGAAGAAGCGGAATGGAGTAATCAATGGCGCCTGCTGATCCTCTCCGTACAGTCCGCCCCTTCCCCGGGTGATGTGGCCGACCTGATCGTCAAGTTAGCCGGCAACAAGGATATCTCGGTCGCCGACCGGTTCAAGATCAAGCGAATGGAGGAGGAGGAAAATATATACAAGAAGTTTGCCGAGGGCAGACACCGGGAAGAGACCACGCAATCGGGGATGAAGTTTTTAGTGGTCGATCTCCGGGTCTTCCGCAAAGAATATGATGAAGACGGCAATATGAAGAGAAAGTTTGCCCGGCATAACCCCCCGGCCTCGATCGGTTATGATATTGCCCAGTATCATAACCCCGACTTCTACATTCTGGTCCTGAAAAACGACCGGCTGAGCATCCGGGGCGGGAAGGAGAGGAAGTTCAAGGTTGACGCCCTCGAGGGCCTGAAAGCAATCAAGGGCAACCCCTGCCGGATTGCCGGCCACAGTTATGCCGCCGGGGTTTATCTAACCGTCAACCTTTCGAGCAAGCTGAAGTATATCTTTGACTGGTCACTTCCGCAAGAAGTCGAAGATTTTATTGAGGAAGTGAAAACCAGGATTTAAGAGGCTGATACTGAATGCCTAAAGTCCGATGAAACGCCCCCGCCAGGTCCCCGTCCCGGTCTGAACTGGTTACCGGGACAGTGGAAGTCGACAGGATCTTCGGGGGCATTTTGCCGTGCTTTCGGCATTTTTGTCAATGGAGGCAATTCTTCAGCTCGATATACCGGAGGGGGAAGTCTTTTAAGGGAAAACTACGCTTGATCAGATATAATTTTAGAGCATTTAAACTGATGGGTATTGGGTTATTGAGTAACCGCAGGGTTCCCGAAAAGAATTGTATGGCCTGACTTCTCAAATGAGGTAGTCTGGTACTTCAGCTTTCACCTAAATTGAGCGATTCTATGCGGCGAACTGCACCAATCTTTTGCGTCCGAACGGATATTGAAAATCCTCGCCATATCTCCTGGATATGGCTGCGGTTTTCGCAACCCGTCGGCCGGCAAAATCTTAGCACATTTCATCCGCAATAATCGCTCAACTTAGGTTTCAGTCTATAACCCAATGGCCCGAGTGGTTACTAATGGAGAATAAAATGAAACGAGCTATCATCATAGTCTTGGACAGTGTCGGAATCGGAGAGATGGATGACGCCGATTCCTACGGCGACCGGGGAGCGAACACTCTCGGTAATATCGCCGCTGCCATCGAGGGATTTTCTTTGCCCAATCTGGCCCGGATGGGGTTAGGCAATATCGCCCCGCTCAAAGGCATCCCCCCCTCCCCCGCTCCTTCCGGAGCTTTCGGGAAAGCGGCCGAACTTTCCCAGGGCAAGGATACTACCGTCGGCCACTGGGAGATCGCCGGACTGGTCTCGGAAGAACCTTTTCCGGTTTATCCGGACGGGTTCCCCCGGGATCTGGTCAAGGCCTTTGAAAAGAAAATCGGGAGAAAGACTCTCGGTAATATCGCCTCCTCCGGGACCGAGATCATCAAGGCCCTGGGCGAAGAGCACATAAAAACCGGGTTCCCGATCATCTACACCTCCGCCGACAGCGTCTTCCAGATCGCCGCCCACGAGGAAGTCGTACCTCTGGAAGAACTCTACGCTTTCTGCCGCCAGGCCCGCGAGCTGCTCCAGGGAGAACACGGTCTGGCCAGAGTGATCGCCCGTCCCTTCATCGGGGAACCGGGCGCCTTTGAACGGACCGCTCACCGCCACGATTTTTCCCTCGCGCCGCCGGCGGACACGGTCCTCGACCTGGTCATCCGCAAGGGACTAAAAACCTATGGGGTAGGCAAGATCCACGATATCTTTGCCGGCAAGGGGGTCAGCGATACGATCAGCATCGAGGACAACCAGGATGGAGTTGACCGGACGGTGGAAGCGATCGGGCTGGACGGTTACAGCCTGATCTTCACCAACCTGGTTGATTTCGATATGAAATACGGACACCGGCGTGACGTGCAGGCTTACGGGCGGGCCCTGGTTGAGTTTGACGCCCGGGTGCCGGAGATCCTGGCCGCCCTGCGGCCGGAGGACATTCTCTTTATTACCGCTGACCACGGCTGCGACCCCACCTACGCCGCCCATACCGACCATACCCGCGAGTATATCCCGGTTTTGGTCAGCGGCTCACCGATCAAGCCCAGCATTAATCTGGGGATCCGAAAGAGCTTCGCCGATATCGGACAGACCATCAGCGAATATCTGGGGTTACCGGAACTGGGATACGGAGAGAGCTTCCTCTCCCGGATCATCAAAACCTGAGTATCAGTCCTCAGGACGTCAGTACGGAATTTCACAGTTAAAAAGTATGCCCAATGTCATTGCCAGGAGGGCCGAAAACCCGCGGACCGACCAAGCAGTCTCCGCACCGGTAAGAGATGGAGCTTGATTCCTATTGGGATTCTTACCGCTAAAGGCTAACGCTGACAACAACAGATTCGCACCCATTATTTCTTTACCACTGCACTGCCGACACAGAGAGCCGGGGATCTTCCCCCGGCAGAAACAGTAACCACGGATAATTAGGGAAAGATTATTATGATAGTTGATAAGGCAAAAATTCAGGAAACAGTTGAATTCTTAAAAACCCGCACCCGGATCAAACCGGAGATCGGGATTATCCTCGGCTCCGGATTGGGAGCGGTGGTGGATATGCTCGAGGACTCGGTTCATATCCCCTACGGCGAGATCCCCCATTTCCCAGTCTCCTCGGTCAAGGGCCACGGCGGCCAGCTCGCCTTCGGGACCTACGCCGGGAAAGGAGTGGTGGTTCAGGAAGGCCGGGTCCATTTTTATGAAGGGCTGGGAGCGGACAAAGTCTTATACCCCCTTTTCGTGATGAAGGCCCTGGGGGTGAATACCATCATCAATACCAATGCCGCCGGGGGGATCAACCCCGAATTCAGCGGCGGCGACCTGATGCTGGTCCGGGACCACATCAACTTTATGTGGCTCAACCCCCTGACCGGCCCCAACGATGAAAGCGTCGGCCCCCGGTTCCCCGATCTGGCCCAGGCTTACCACCCCCAGTTACGTGAGATCGCCCGCCAGGGAGCGAATGAACTGGGAATCGCCCTCCGAGAAGGGATCCTGATCTCCTTTGCCGGCCCCACTTATGAGACCCGGGCGGAGATCGCGATGTCGGCCCAACTCGGTGCCGACGCGGTTGGGATGTCCACCGTCCCGGAAGCAATCGTCTCCAGCTACCTCGGCCTGCGCTTTCTGGCCATCACCTTCATCTCCAACCTGGTCAGCTCGGACCGGACGGAGAAGTTGACCCACCAGGAAGTCACCTCTGCCGCCGGCGCCGCCAGCAAGAAACTGGCCTCTCTGATCAGGTACGTCGTCACTGAGATGAAGAAAACCGGAGAAGATACGGACTGAAGATGAATGAGGGGCTCCAGATTCTGGAGGAGATCTTCCCCGACCGGGAGATCCCGTCCGGTCTGAAGAAACTGATCTCTCCGCTCCCCTTTTCCCGGACCGATCTCGGCCAGGCCTCCCCGGACCGGCTGGTCGAGCCTTTCTCGATCCCGGGCCTGGAGCAGATGCTCTCTCAGCTCACTCAAGACCTCTCAGCGGGACACTTACTGGCCGTCCGGACCGGTGACACGCCGGACGCGATCAGTGCGATCTCTCTGCTCAAACGGGTCTTCAAGGAGTACCGAAAGAAAATCCGCCTGGAGAGAACACCCACCCTGAGATTCGACGCTGAAAACGGGCTCGTTTACCAGACCGCCGACCGTCAACTCAACCTCTCTCCCGTCTCCCCCGGCGGGGGCCGCTACTCGACCTCCGGGCTAATCTTCAAGCTGGGCCAGGGAAAGCAGCGGATGGACGAGCCCGGTTTCGGCCGCCACTATCTGGCCTTCGACCTGGAGACCACCGGGACGGAACCGTTACGGGACGAGATCATCGAGATCGGCGCGGTCCGGATCTCCGACGGAATCCTGGGCGAGGAATTCAGTGCGCTGGTTAAACCCTCCCGTCCCCTCCCCCGTTTGATCTCCGAACTGACCGGGATCACCGCTCAGGACCTGGCCGAGGCCCCTCCCCTGACCGAAGTCCTGCCGAAGTTTCTCGACTTTATGGGAGACTCGGTGCTGGTCGCCCATAACATCGAATTCGATTACGCCTTTCTGAAGCGAGCTGCCCGCCGGATTCTGAAGAAGAGACTCTCTGCCGAAACCTTCTGCACACTGGTTGCCGCCCGGAGACGGATGCCGGGCCAGAGCCACCGACTGGGAGCAGTCGCCGAAGCGCTGGGGATCGAACTCAAGGACTGGCACCGGGCAACCGCCGACGCCCGGGCGGCAGCCGAGATCTTTATCCATTTCCAGGAAGAAGACAACGCGCCAAAACGCTATGAGTATTTCCGCCGGGCACTGGGTCGAGCCTGTCTGGGCACCCTCCTGGCCCAAGCACCGATCAGCGGCGATAACGCTATCTTCTTCCGACACGGATTTGAAGAGCTGATCCGGGAATACCAGGTCGGAGAAAAATATTTCCTACACCACCCTATCCCGGAAATCACGGATGACCTCAGGCTGCTGAAGGACCTCGACTCCTGGTGGAGAAGGAAACGCGGCCGAGCCGTCTATCGCCTGGTAAAAAAAGCCACAGAATGACTCCCCCCGCCCCCCAACCCGAAACTCGGCCCGGGGGGATCAGGCTTCCGGCTTTTTTTGCCAATTGGAGATACCAGGTAAACTGAATATCCAATGCCGCAGGGAAAACAGGCCGCACGACCGCCGAACATCACCGTTCCTCCAGCGTTTGGATACGGCCTATCTCCGGTCGCTTAGTGGATATCTCCTGTACTTCGCCCCTCGGACCGACGGCAGTCTGGACGATAAGAAGGTAGCATAAACATTCCTGCCTGTGGAAGCTCAGGTACAGGCGATAATGAGGCTGTCCGACAAATTCAAAATTGTCATCGCGGGGAGCGGGGCGACGACGCGATCTCATCTTGCCGACAGTATGGCTTACTTCCCCAGAGGTCGAGATTGCTTCATCCCTGCCGCTTCGCTCCCAGATCTCGCAATGACCAAAAGCCAGCCAAACCACCTATTATCAATCAGCCACGTCAACCCGGGGCGGCAGATAATTCATCTATTGTTTAGTGAAACGTAAAAGTTTGTCTGAAAAATCCGGATTGAGCCGGAAAAATGCCGATATTGAAAAGATGGAGGGACGGATGAAAAAGAAACTGCGTGTGGTTATCGACCGGATAGAAGACGGGCGGCTGGCGGTCCTGGAGATCGAGGGGGTGATGGGAGACTTTGTCTGGCCGGTGGAGTTCCTCCCCGAGAATGCCCACGACGGGAGCATCCTCGACTTCACCATCGAAGAGAACCCGGAAGCCGAAGCCGCCCAGCGAAAAAAAGTCCGCCATCTTCGAAACGAACTCCTCCGCCGAAAAAAAGGTGCCGGTCATTGAATATTGTCATTTGACAACAGCAACGGGTCAAACACCCGACAAAAATGTCAATATTCAATGACCGGCACCTTTTTTTCGTAGGTGATGCCGGCGTAGCCGACGAAGGATTCGCTGGGGTGGAGGTCGTAGCTGGTCAGGTACTCGATCAGTTCTCCTTTTTTCACTCCGGAGGCTTGGGCGAAAGCGAGCGCGGCCACGGCACCGCCCGCCGAGCAGGCGGATTGATCTTCCTCGGCATTCCGGAGAGCCGCCGGACCGTTAAGTTCCAGCAGGCTCTGGATAAATTTCGGATCATTGACCTCTTTCACCCATTTTACCGCCTCCCCTCCCCTACCAGCCGGACTGAATCCGTAGTTTGACCCGTAATGAGTCAGATCGGTGGAACCCAGCACCGCCACTGATCTTCCCAGGGAATCGGCCGCCTGATGGATCGCTAAGCCCAACTTCCCGGCAATCGGAGAAGGGGCGGCCCGGAGGGCCAGGGCCCGGGAGCCGGGAAAGAGATATTTCAGGAATGGGAGCTGGACTTCAACAGTATTATCCGGAGACCGGTCTTCCTGAAATGGAGCGGGAAGGGCATCGGAGATCTTCGCCAGAAGTTCGAGATCGGCCTCCAGGTCTCCCAGCGGGGTTTCGTAACCCTCTTCCAGGGCGGCCAGAACCCCGGCCGAGGGGGGAAGATGGCCCCCCACCACCACCACTGTCTCCACCGGTCTTTGAAACGAAAGCAGAACCCGGAGGGCGATCCGCCCGGAGAAAGGCCAACCGGCGTGGGGCGCCACCCCCGCCACCGCCCGGCCTGGCGAATCCGGTTCTCCCGCCAGATAGCCTTCAATCGTCCGCCGGGTCTCTGCCTCAGTCTCCGGATACCAACCGGGGGACAATACTCTCGATCTGATTCTCATAACTCATCCCTCCTGGACAAATTGTCCGGTCCAAATTTTACCCCCCTATCCGGCAGCAGGGTAGTCAATCTCGGCTCGAAATTTCACTCCGGCGGCTGTCCTTGAGGAGCCTGATCAATTCCCGCTGCCCCTCCTCCAGGGTCTGGTAATGCCGGCGGGCCTCCTCAAGAAAATCCACCGCCTTCATCCCCACCTTGACCGCCACCGTCGCGATAACCGTTATAGAGAGGAGAAATACTACTAACACCAATTCTATCATTGATCCGCCTCCTGAGTAGTGTCTGAACACCCCCCCAAAAAACCAGATCAGCGCGGGGAGGGACGACGAAGCAATCTGCTTGTTTTGTGCTGAGTTTGCTTCGTCACTTCGTTTCTCGCAATGACAACTTTTACGCAACCCCTTGCAGTTTTCGCCCAGAGACTGAGCAGCCCCGGTCAGGTAACCGGGAAATAATTCTACCGAACTGCTCAGTTATACCTTACTATATCCTCTTCAGTATCGAGCAAACAATGCCATTTAGTCCTCTGAGATATCTTAATGAAAATCGCCTTTGTCTTCAACCCCTTTAAATATAAGCTCCACGAGGAGAACCTCCGGATCGTCCAGAAATACTTCGGGCTCTTCCCCCCCCTGAGCCTGGCCTGGTCCGCCGCCATCGCCGAGCAGGCCGGCCACCAGGCATTGATTATCGACGCTCGAACGCTCCGTTTAAGTCCGGAGGAGACCCGGGATCGGTTAAAGAAGTTCCAACCGGATATCCTCGGATTTATGATGACCACCTATATGTTCCAGGAAACTCTGGAATGGATCCGCTATCTGAAAGAGCACCTCCAGGTTCCGGTGTTGATCGGGGGCTACAACCTCCGGGTCTTTCCCCGGCAGTCGCTGGTCCCGGAGGAGATTGACTTCGGTGTGGTCAACCAAGCTTATTTTACTCTCCCCCGACTGCTGGAAGAGCTGGAAGGGGCGCGACGTTTCGATAAGGTGCCCGGACTGGTCTATAAGGAAGACGACCGGATCATCGTCACCCCTCACCCGCAGAAGATCGACTTCGACCTCTTCCCCAACCCCGCCCGCCACCTGCTGCCCAACCACCTTTACGCCGAGTTCCCCACCGAGCGGAAGAACTTTACCGTAATGGTGACCAGCCTCGGCTGCCCGATGCATTGTACCTTCTGCGAGGCCGGCCAGACCGAGTACAACCCTCGATCGGCGATGACCGTGGTCAACGAGATGCAGGAATGCCACGACCGTTTCGGGATCCGCGAGATCGACATCTTTGACTATGAGTTCCCGATGGTCCGAGAACGGACTCTGGCTATCTGCCGGGAACTGCGGAAAAGGAAGCTCGATCTGAACTGGGCCTGCCGCTCCCGGGTAGATACGGTGGACCGGGAATTGCTGGAAGAGATGTACCAATCCGGGTGCCGGCGGATCTACTACGGGATCGAGTCAGGGTCGCAGGAGACTCTCGACCGGCTGGAAAAAGGGATAACCCTGGAACAGGTCAGAGAGACGATCGCCCTGACCAAGAAAACCGGGATGCGCCCGCTCGGCTTCTTCCTGGTCGGGGTCCCGGGAGAGACTCGAAAGTCAGTCCGGGAGACCGTCCGCTTCGCGAAAAGCCTCGACCTCGACTACGTCCAGTTCTCCAAACTGACCGCCAAGCCTCTGACCGGTTTGTGGAGGGATCTGGTCAAACAAACCGGGGAAGATTACTGGGAAGATTACGTCCTGGGCAAAACCGAGGAGAAGATACTCCCCCGGCCCTGGACAGAACTGAGCAACGAGGAGATCGACCATCTGACCCGCTGGGCCTATGTCTCCTATCACTCCCGGCCCGGTTTTCTCTTCCGGATGGTCCGTCAGGTAAAATCATTCGACGAGTTCAAACGGAAGTTTCTGGCCTTTCTCGATATGGTCTTCAAGCAGGAAGATAACTCCCGGCCCGACCAGAGTTTTCTCGCTTACGACGAGAACGCCCCGATCTTCAGTTCCCGCTACCAGAAATCTCCGCGTCTGCCCCACTGATGTCGTGCTGCAGAATTGCCGAGCATTTCCAATGCCATTGAATTGAGATTGTTCCGCTAACGCCGGCAATGACAGATTATCGCCCATTATTTCTCTAACACCGCACTAACTCCAATAATCAAACTCCGCGCCAGTTCGCCCTCACAACAGAAGAAAACCCGGTGAAGAAAAACCTGCTCTGGATTATCAGTCTGATGGTGACCGGGACACTCCTGGCACTGCTCTTTCGCAAGATCGAAACGGACCAGGTGCTCTCCTCGCTCCGAGACGCCCGGCTCCTCCCCCTGCTGGGGGCGCTGGCGGTCTCCTTTTTTACCAACTGCCTGCTGGCCGCGATCAAGTGGCAGAAAATCCTGGCCCCGCTGGGGCTCAAGATCTCCGTTAGGGAATCTTTTCTGATCAAGATGGGGAGCACGCCCCTGAAGAGCCTCCTCCCCTTCCGGAGCGGAGAAGCCTCCCGGGTGATCTATCTCAAACGCCGCTACGGATTTTCCGCCGTTCGGGCCACCGGCTCGATCCTTCTGGAACTGTTTCTAAACATCCTGATCTTTCTTCTCTTGATCATTGGCGGCGGCCTGACGGTTTCCGATTCTCCATCCAGAGTGGTCACGGCCACCGCCCTGGTCCTGGCCGGAGCTATCGCGATCGCTTTCGCCGCCGGGAAGTCCGCCCCCCACCGCTGGGTCCGTGCTGGGCTCAACCGGATACCTTCCCTGAAATTACGGGGAGGTCTGGAGACCCTGCTCACCTGCCACCGGTTTTTCTCCCGGCGGGAGATCCTCGTCCTCTTCTTCTATTCACTGGTCATTCAGGGCGGGAAACTGCTCAGTTTCTTTTTGATCGCCACCGCCTTCCGGCTCTCCTTCCCTCCGGTAGTTTACCCGGTCATCCTTCCCTTCTCGATCCTGATCTCCACCATCCCGATCACCTTTTTAGGGATCGGCCTCCGAGAGGGCAGTCTGATCGAATTGATCCCCCGGTACTCCGCCCAGCCGGCAGCGCTGGTCCTGGGCCCGGCCCTGATCTTCTCCCTGGTCGAGTATCTCTTCCCGGCCCTGCTGGGACTATTCTGGACCGGGGAGTTCACTCGAAAATTGATCGGAAAGACCCGGGAGGAGAAACCGGCGGCCAAGCAGTAATAACCCGGCTCAATCCGGTTTTCTCAGACCTAAGTTGAGCGATTATTGCGGATGAAATGTGCTAAGATTTTGCCGGCCGACGGGTTGCGAAAACCGCAGCCATATCCAGGAGATATGGCGAGGATTTTCAATATCCGTTCGGACGCAAAAGATTGGTGCAGTTCGCCGCATAGAATCGCTCAATTTAGGTCAGAGGAGAATTATGCCCATTAATCCCCTGACCGCTTCAGTTCCGGGAATTGGGGGCAGGACTACAGACTCACCACCAGTAACGCCGGTAACCGGCGTTCTCCGCGGCCGCCGCCGTATCAAAGAAAACCCGGTCGTCGGGGGGGATCTGTCGGGCATAGGAAGCCCGGGGGTGATAGTAGATCAGAGTCTCTTGATTGGCGACAATTCGGGAAACCTTATCTTCCGGGATTTCGTATTCGGGGTAAACCGCGGGACCGGGCAGCTCCACCCGTAAATCCCGGCCATCGGTTATAAAGAGAATCGTCCCCTCTGTTCCCGTCTGGTAGGTCTTGATTCTTCTCATCCGCAAGCGCCGGGTAACCTCCTGGTGGGGATGTCCATAACCGTTATCCTTGCCCGCCGGGATCACGGCGTAGCGGGGAGCGACTCCAGAAAGAAATGCCTGGCTGGTCGAAGACCGGGAGCCGTGATGGCCGACCTTTAAAACTGTGGATCGGAGGTTGTAGCCCCGGCTCATCGCCTCCCGTTCCGCTTCTCTTTCCGCATCACCGGTAAAAAGGAAACTAACAGCCCCGTAAGTCAGCTTCAACATAATCGAGCTGTCGTTGGCGGAAACCGGCAGCCGGGAGGAGGGGTGGATGATCAATATCTTCACCTCGCCGAAAGAAAGCCGATCCCCGGCCCGGGCCAGCTTGAACCCGACTTCCGGCAGACTCTTGACCGTCTCCAGATAGTGCTGGTAATGATCGGTAGTATCTTCTTTCCCCGAGTCGAGAATCTCGGATACGGGAAAGGACTTTAAGACCTTGATCAGACCGCCATAATGATCTCCGTGGGGATGGGTGGCCACCAGGAGATCGATCTTCTTCACCCCCGCTCTCGCCAGATAATTCAAAAGGAAGGGATAGGTCCAGATCCGCCCCCCATCAATCAGGAGAGTGGAGCCATCGGGACACTGGATCAGGGTAGAATCTCCCTGGCCGACATCAATGAAATGAACCCGGAGCGGGCTTTCTTCGGTAGCTACCGCCCCCTGATCCGCGTCCGGCGGTGAGCAGAGCGCCGGAGTCAGCACCACCAGGGAGAAGAACAAGATTAGAATTCTCAAGACCCGAGACCGGTTCATTGAAAAACCTCGAAGTATAAGCGACTGAGGCTCATTCTAACGGGTCCGAATAAAAACCTCGAATCACATAGAACTTGTCCACGAAACAGATTACTCCGTCGTCCCTCCTCTCAATGATCTGGTTTCGGGGATTTTCGTTTAGAGACTATTCTACCACGGGGACGTCGGTGGGGGATCCAAAATAGATGCGGCTGATATCCCGTAGCCCCCAGAGGCCGGAAGCAGGGCGATAAATAGCGAGCCCATCCGTGCCCGTCCCGGAGAAATCAGCTAAAATCGGAAAATCTTCCCCCCCGCCAAAATAAAACCGGGTCAGCCCCCGGACCGCCCAGAGACCGGAGTCAGCCCGAAAGATGGCGGGGATTTCGGTCCCATCGCCGGAGAAGTCTCCGGTCAGAGGGAAGTCCCCGGCTCCGCCAAAATAAAACCGGGTCACCCCCTTAAACGCCCAGAGGCCGGAGGCCGGACGGAAGATGGCGGGGATTTCGGTCCCATCGCCGGAGAAATCCCCGATCATCGGCCAATCGTCACCGCCGCCGAAGTAGATCCGGGTCACCTCGTTAATCGCCCAGAGACCGGAGGCGAACCGGTAGATCCCCAGCTTCGCCTCGCCGCCACCGGAGTAATATCCCGGAACCGGCTGATCATCCCCCCCGCCAAAGTACGCCCGGGTGACCCCTTTAATCGCCCAGAGGCCGGAGGCGGGCCGGAAGAGCCCGATATCAGTGGTCCCGTCACCGCGATAATCCCGAGGTACCGGCCAATCGTCCCCTCCCCCGAAATAAGCCCGAGTTAACCCCCGCACCCCCCAGAGACCGGAGTCCGACCGGTAGATCGCCGGGTCTGAGGTCCCGTCTCCATTATAGTCGCCCCGAGTCCGGCGGGTATCCGGAGGGGATATAGTGGGCGATGGTGAAGCCGTCGCCGGAGGAGTCGGCTCCACTGATGGAGTCGCGGTCGGCGAACAGGAAATGGTCGGGGTCACAGACGGCAAAGGAGTTGGAGTCACGGTTACCCCGACTGTCGGACTGACCGAGGGAGTCACCGTCGCGGAAGGCGTCGGGGTGACACTCGGAGGCGGGGTTACCGACGGCGAAGGGCGAGGGGTAGCCGTCACCGTCGCGGATGGCGTCGGAGATACACTCGGAGGGGGGGTTACTGACGGCGAAGGACGAGGGGTGGCCGTCACTGTCGCGGATGGCGTCGGAGTTACACTCGGAGGCGGGGTTACTGACGGCGAAGGGCGAGGGGTGGCCGTCACCGTCGCGGATGGCGTCGGAGTTACACTCGGAGGCGGGGTTACCGACGGCGAAGGGCGAGGGGTAGCCGTCACCGTTGCGGTCGCGGAAGGCACCGGGGTCGCGGTAGGCGGCGGGCTATAGGAGGGGGTAGAGGTCATCCTGGGGGTAGGAAAGGCGGTGGGCACCGGACTGGGTATAGACGACGGCGTCGGGACCGGGGTTGGGGTGGAGATCGGAGTAACCGTCGGGGTGGGGGAAGGTGAAGGGGTTTTAAAACCAGCAGGCGTGGGAGAAGGTGTAGTTTCCCGAAACACCAGGACTCGATTATTATGGGTATCGGAGACATAAAGGTTTTGCCCATAGAGAACCACTCCATCGGGCCAGTATAATGTATTGGCTTGGGGAGGACTGGGCGGATCGGGCGGTGGATCCGGATCGACCTGGTTAACCAGATAGCCAAACATATCGGGTTGGCCAAGGACAATATCGGCACTATAGGGGGCACCGGTCATATCATTCGGGATATTATTATAAATCAATAACCGATGGTTGCCATTGTCGGTGACGAATAGCCGGATACCGTCGCTGAAGACGCTTCCAAACGGACGGGAAAGAGTCGAGGAGTCGGGATAGGTCCACCCTTGGTTCGGCTCATTGAGATCAAATGCCGACTGACCCAGGACCACGTCCGCGGAAACATTATTCTCGGAAGGGACCTGATTAAAGATCAAAATCCGGTGATTATCGGTATCGGTGATAAAGAGTTTCCCATCGGAGATAAAAACCCCGGTAGGTCCACTGAGAGTATAGTCGGCCGAGTCGGACAGCCCCTGGTTTATCTCCGTGCTGAAAAAATCGGGCTGGCCGATCACCACCGAAGCCGGGGCATTGTTTGCGGTGGGGATGGAGTCGTAGATCAGGACCCGGTTATTGTTCCGGTCGGTGATAAATAGCCGACCGTTATCCAGAAAAATCCGCCGAGGTTCATAGAGGGTATCCGCCCTCGGATCCGAGTCCTGGTTGGGCATCAACCAGCCACTGATCTCCTGTTGACCGATCACCACCTCGGCGGAGGCGTCATTTTCGCTGGGGACGCCATTAAAGACCAGAGCCCGGTTATTGCGACTGTCGGAGATGATGAGCTTCCCGGCCCCGAACACAATATCATCCGGGCGCCAGAGAGTATTGGCGTAAGGAACCTCGGGGTTAATCCCCATCGGGTCCTGGTTGAGACCATTGCTGATCATATCCGCCTGACCAATCACCACCTGGGCGGTGGCATCATTCCAGGTCGGCACCGGATCATAAATCAGGACCCGATGATTCAAGTAATCGGCCACCAGAAGTTTGCCGTTAACTACCCTCAACCCTCCAGGCCAATACAGGGTATTCCGATCGGGGGCGATAGGCGGATCAGTAAAAGGCCCCCGATTCGGATTGTTGCTGAACAGATCCGGCTGGCCGATCACCAGGATCGCCGATTGATTACTCTCGAAAGCGCAGAGAGGAAGAATCGGACCAATCGAGAACGCCGACAGAACAATCAGCAATAATATCAAATTTTTGATGGAGTCCATCCCGATATCCAAGATTTGGTTGCCTTAATTATAGCTCTTCTTTCGGATTATGTCAAGGTAGCGCGATAGGTCCCTAATCCGGATCCAAGGGGATTTCTCGGCGGGAGCAAACCTTCTAAATCTTGACAAACCTGAACCTTTAACCTATATTAAAGGTAGGAGATTCATTATTGTAACCGCAAACGGATAACCTGCGACGAGGACTATGAAGCCGTCGGCAAAAATCATATCAAATTTGCGGGAAACAGGATTCTCCGTAATTGAACTGATCATCGTGATCCTCGTGGTCGGGATCTTAGCTATGGTGGCGCTTCCCAAGATAACCTCGACCACCCGGATCTCCGCCATTGTCGCCGCCGATCTGGCGGCAATGGAAATCCGGGCGGCCCAGAGCAGAGCGATGTACTCCAGCTCTCCTCAAACCATAACTTTTTCCGGAAACTCCTACACTACGGGCGGAGTGAGCCGCGCTCTCCCCGGACGGGCGACCGCCACTGCCTACTCCCTGACCTTTACTTCCTTCGGCGAGCCTTCATCACCTAATGGAAAATCGTTTAAAATCAGCGACGGAAACACTTCCCGGACCATCCACATCTCTTCCCTCACCGGAAAAGTAACTATCCAATAGCCGCTTGATGACGGCAAAAAAGCGGGAGAGTATTCTTACTCTCCAGGTATAAATGGTTGATAACCGTGAATAACTTTTTTCCACCGATCAACAGCGACGGGTTTACTCTGATTGAAATCATCGCCCTTTTGGTGGTGGCGGCAATAATCTTGCCGGCGATTATCCTGCCCTTTGTGGTCGGAGTAAAAGATTTCCACCTGCCCGTGATCCGGGGGACAATGGCCTTCCTGGCCCAGGAGGAGATGGAAACGAAAGTTATCAGCCAGGATTATGACAATATCAGCCCCTGGTCAGCAACAGCAATTTCCGGCTTCCCCGGATATACCAGTTCCTGCGAGGTCAGCGAAGTCGGAACCGGCAGGAAAAAAGTAACGCTGACCTTAAACCAGGGCGAAGAATCAATCACCCTGATCACCATTAAAACCGATTGGGAATAGTAAGGATATCTCAACAATGCCCAAAGCACCATCCAGAGCGAGTTCAGGGCATACCTTGATCGAACTGATTGTGGTGATGGTTTTGATCACCATTCTGGCCGGGGCCGCTTTTTACGGGATAATCCGGGCGGTCAATCTCTATACTCTGACTACCCGGGACTATCTTGAAGTTTTTCAGGAAGGCAAGATTGCCCTGGAAAAAATCGTCCGGGAAATCCGGGAGACAACCCCGGATAAGGTCAGCGTGGGAAGTGGATCGATCGTTTTAACAAAAAAATCCGGCCATACAACCGGATATGATACCAGTCTCTGGGTAATATTCCTAAGAAGCGGTAACCGACTGCTGCGGACTTCCAGGGCGGGGACCTTCGAACTGGCGGAAAATGTCACCAGCTTCAATCCGAGCCGGGACGAAGAGACCGGGGTAGTGACGATCGACTTTACTCTAACCAAGGGTGGGAATACCCTGCGCTTACGGACCGCTGTTCTGCCGAGGCAGGAATCTTAACCGCCCGCCGCGCCTTGACACGGGAAAGAAAACCTGAGGAAGAGAGATGAGCTTTAGCCGACAAAACCAGGAGAGCGGCTTTTCCCTGATCGCTCTGATCGCAATTATGCTGATCCTCGGGGTTGTCGCTTACGCTTTTGTCGGGATCATCTCAACTCATCGGCTTTCTTCCATTGAACTCTATAATTCAATGAAAGCCTTTTATCTGGCGGAAGCAGGCTTAGAATTGGGAAAAAAATATCTCACCGAACTGGGAGAAAAACCGGCCTGGGCACCCCATACGCTCCTCTATGCCAACGAACCTCTGGGGGAGGGCACTTTCACCGTGGAAGTTTACCTGGATCAAAGTACCAACTTCTTCAGTTTCACCTCTTCGGGAAAAATCAACTGAATAAACGGCGGAAGCTATTGAAATTCCGGTGTTTTGATATTATACTATTAATAGCTATCCGAATCATTTATCAACCGGATATTGAGAGGCCAAATATGGAGGGTAGATTATGAAAGCGATCACCACCAGTCCGGGTCTCCGCTTGGCGGCCCCTTTCCTCATCCTGGTTTTCTTCCTGGCGGCTAACTTCAGTGTCTCCGGAGGCCCTGCTCAGAGGATACTTTCCGAACGAGTGTATTTAAATATCGAAAAAAGCAGCGGTATCGCTTACTTCCCAATCGGGTCCGGCATCTTCGGCAGGACTCTCTTCCAGCACGGCGGTTCTGGGGGGTGTTATTCCTATAATACCGATTTGTTTCCCACCCCCCCATCAAGCATCTCCAATATGGGACCCGGACACATCGGAAGCAACAATAAGATCTCTATCACCGGATCGGTCACAGTCAGCGGCCAGGTCAATGTCCCCCCATCGATAGTTGACCAGGTAAAAAACGGGGACTTCAGCAACCTGGAAGGCGGTTGGTCCTGCTTGGTAGGGACCAAGCTGCCGGTGGGCACCACCCAGGAGGAGTATGACGACCGGGAGTTTGCCGGCCCCCGGATTAGTTCCATGCTGAAGAACTGGAAAACAGGCAGCTACCAGGGGGGAACTCCGGCTTGGCCGGCGGACCCGGATTATCGCCCTTTTACGCCGGACACCCCCCAGTGGGATAAAAATAAGGACGGCGTCACCGACCAGACTGACTACGATTACTTTGTCGAGAATGGCGGATTCGCCGCCGACCGAGGAGGATCCACTTCCTCGATCCCATATACGCAGAAAGGCGACCCGACAATTATGGTGCTGGACCAGGGAGTTTTGAAACCAGCCATCGAGGGGACCGCCTGGTATGCCGACTACCGGATCGATGACAACCACAACTTCATCGGAACCTGGAAGACAGTATATTTCACCGGCACCCGATATCGTTTCAATGATTTTCTCAGCGGTACCAGTCAATCATACCATTACACCGGAACAATGGATTTCTACTGTAATAATTTCAAGCATCTGGGAAGCAACGATATGCTCATCAGCCCGACCGGTCGCGTGACAATGGCGGTAAGAGACACCATCAAATTCGAGGGGGAGTCAGACTTCAATGTCGGGGGGAGCCCCGAACAACTCGACGTGGTCTGCACCGGTCCGATCGTTGATATCGGGGGCAGCGCTGACGGCACCGCCGGCAGTTTCTACGCCCCCAACGCCGATCTCGTAATCGGAGGTAGCGGCTGGATCTACGCCGCCCTGATTGCCAACAGCATTGAAATCAGCGGTAGCCGTTCGATCTGTTATCCGGTCAACTACCGGGGACCGAACAACGGCGCCGGGGGAGATTATGGCCCTGGCGCGCCCGACCTCGATCCACCTGAGAGGGAGGATTGGAAAGAAATTATCTTCACCAACTGATGGTTTCTTGCGTTTATACCCCGATTATTAACCGGACACTAGAAATCACGGACCGCTCCGTCGGTTTACCCTCCCCCCGAAAATCGATATGTCATCCCATCCGCCTCCCCGGAAGAACCGCTCGACTGTTCGTATTATTCTGATCTCCTTGCTCTGGTTAGCGGTGATGGGATGGTATCTCCAGCGCGAGATAATCCCTTCCCTGGCCTCCCCCGAACCACCGCTCCCCTCGCTAAATATCGCCCTGGCGGCAACAAGTGGGGAAGAATGGTTGGGGATATTTTACGGCAGTCAGCAGGTCGGCTACTCCCACACTTTCATCTATCCCGTCCGGGAAGAGGGGTTGACCGGCACCAAACTGGAGAACACCATCCAACTCAAACTACCCTTCCCGGGCCGGAGCCCAAAGATCCGGATCCGGACTGTTGGGCTTATTACCCCCGAGGGAAATATCTCCCGGCTAAGGGTGGCTGGATCCTCTACCTCCCCACCGCTGGAGATCGAGGCCGAAATGGTGGGGGATGAAATCAAGTTCCAGATAACCGGCGGAGATGGAGAGAGGATATTTTCGCTTCCCCTCCCCCGCCCCTCCCTCCCCGCCTACCTGATCGCCACCCTCCTCCCCCGGCAGATCCCGCCACCGGGAGAATCTTTCTCCACCTTAGTTCTCGACCCGCTCTCCGGACTGACCGGGGGCAGCCCGAAGACAGACGTCATCCGTTTCCGAGTAATCGAAAATAATTCTTCCGGCTCCCGGCTCCGGGCCGACTACCGGGGAATCGCCGGCGAGTTTCTTCTCGACCCGGAGGGAAAGATCCGGAAGATAACCACCGACCTCGGCTGGACGCTGAAGAGACAGTCACTCTCCGAAGTAACCGATTACCTGGGACGGTCGGGTAAACCCGGGGGACAAGCGGGGTGACAGCCAGAAACCGGAAACGACTGTTGATCCTCCTCCCGACCGCCGGAGTGGTACTTCTCGGTTGGCTGCTGGTGCGATTGATGGTCCAACGGGCCGGCGGGGTCCCGCTCGACCGGCACCGGACCGAGGAGTTGCGTCGCCAATTAGATTCAAACCCACGGTCGATATTCACCTTCGACCCCCAGCTCTCCTACCGCTTGAAGCCGTCATTTCGGGGGTTGCGGCACGACTCGACGGCAGATTTGCATATCACCAACAGCCGGGGACTGCTGGGCGGATCCGAAGTAAACCTCGACCCGGCCGTGGAGAAGATCCTCTTTCTCGGCGACTCGGTGGCCTACGGTTCCCACCTCCCCTTTGAGGATATCTTCATCACTCAAATGGCCGGAGCGGCCGGAGACCACCGACAGCTCCTCAATGCCGGCTGTCCCGGATGGTCCACTCACCAGGAACTCGGCTTCTATCAGCTCTACCTGGCCGATCTCCCGATCGATACAATGGTGATTGTCTTCTCCCTCAACGACCTCCTCCGCTTCGAGTGGGTCTGGCGCGACGAGCAGAGCTTCCAGATGTCGGCCGAACTCCTAAGCCTGGGCGGCCTGGTCCAGTCGCGCTGGACTGCCCGGGAACTGAGCAACCTTCGAGATAGTTTCGCGGCGCGGGAAGAACTCCACCCCCTGGCAAAATTGAACAACACCTGTCTGGCCGCTTACCTCCCCGGCCGCTGGCGCCATTTCGAGAAAGAGATCGGGCCGGGACTGCGGGAACTGGCGGAATCCAAGAGGCTGATCCTGGCGGCCTCACCGGGGCGGCCCCAGTTGGAAGCGCTCAACGCGGGGGGAGATCCGGAGGAAGTCCTCTTCCCCCAGCGGATGCTGGGAGAACTGGCCCGGGCGACCGGGACCGCCTTCCTCGACCTGCTCCCGGCTTTCCGTCAGCCGGGCGGAGATTACGATATCCGCCTCTTTCTCCCCGGGGAACCGGGGGTCCTCCACCTCTCCCTGGAGGGACATCACCAGCTGGCGGAGTGGCTGTGGCCGGAGATCGAAAGGAGGATTGAACCGTGATCGAAACCATCAATCTAACCAAGACCTTCGGGAAGAAGACCGCGGTCAACGATTTAAGCCTTTTTATTCCGGCCGGGGAACTCTTCGCCTTCATCGGACCCAACGGGGCGGGGAAATCAACCACGATCAAGCTCTTAGCCGGATTACTGATTCCGACCCGGGGCCGAGCCCTGATCGGGGGACTGGATATCCGGAAAGAGCCGGTGGCGGCAAAAAAACTGATCGGCTACATCCCTGATTTCCCCTTTCTCTATCAACGGCTGACCGGCCAGGAGTTTCTGGAGTTCATCGCCGGGATTTACGGACTGGGACGGAAGTCAATCACCAATAAGATGGAAGATCTTCTTGCTCTTTTGGGACTGACGGACCGGACCGGGGAACTGATCCGTAACCTCTCCCACGGCTACCGTCAGCGGCTGGCCTTTGCCGGCGCCCTTCTCCACCAGCCGCGGGTCTTGATCATTGATGAGCCGATGGTCGGGCTCGACCCCCGTACAGGGAGACTGATCAAGGATCTCCTGAAGGAACATTGCCGCCAGGGCGGGTCGGTCTTTCTCTCCACCCACACCCTCTCGGTAGCCGAGGAGATCGCCGACCGGGTCGGAGTAATCGACGAAGGAAAGCTGATCGCCTGTGGCAGCCTCGCTCAGTTGCGGGAGGAGAGCGGGGTGGCCGGGCGGCTGGAGGAGGTCTTCTTCAAAATAACCGAAGAGGCCCATTCCCCTTCCAGCTGACCCGAAACCGGCTCAACGGTAGGCTGATTAATTTATGGCAGTACTTCATAATTCAAAAGTATATCCAATGTCATCGCGAGGCGGCCGGAACAAATTCGGACCGACGAAGCAACCTCTTCCCTGGCAATGAATTGTGATTGCTCCGCTATCTCTCGCAATGCCTGAGCGTCTATCGGGAATAACCATCCGCCCAATCATTGGACGAAATTACGATGCGTGATCTGCTTCTTCTCCGTTACCATCGGCTCCGCAATGGGCTGCGATCGCAATCGACCGAAGGGAGATGGCGGCTGCTGGTGGGGACCCTGCTCCTGCTGGGGGTAGGTGCCGGCCTTTTCTGGGGATTCTACCGGGCTTTCTTTTTTCTCCAGGGATTTCTCGGAATGGGCCAGATCTTGATCGAGCGTTTGCTCTATCTCTTCACCTTCACTATCTTCGCTCTCCTGATCTTCAGCAACGCGATCATCTCGTTTCAGCTCCATTTCCGGGCCGAGGAGACCGCCTTTTTGCACTCTCTCCCCGTCTCCGCGGCTGTGATCTACCGTTTCCTGCTCCTGGAGAGTTCGATCCTGAGTACCGCGGCCGCCGGTTTTTTCATCTTACCTGTTACCCTGGCCTACAGCTTGACCCACCCGGATATCTCCTGGCCGGCCCTGATTCTGCTCTTCTTCTTCGCCGCCGGACTGGCCGCCCTGGCCGCCCTGATCGGGGCCTTGATCTCCGCTCAGATTCCCCGAGTGATCTCCTCGCCGTTTTTCCGAAAAATAGCCATCGCGGCCGTGATCCTCTCCGCCCTCGCCCTGCCCCTGCGTCGGGCTCTCCTCCCCCGCCGGCCAGAGGCTGACCGTTCCACCCTGATGATCAATCAACTGCTCGATCATAGCCGGATCACTTTAAGCCCCATCTTTCCGGGCTACTGGGCGGCGAAAGGTTTCATCTCGGCAGGGCGGGGAAATATCTCCAGCGCTTTGGGTTTTTTGGCCGTTCTGGGGGTCAACATTTTGCTGGGCGCAGAGATCCTGGGTAAAGCGGGGGGCAACCCTTATTTCCGGACCTGGGCCGACTATCAAAGCCAGGGCAGGAAGAGTTCACGGATCTGGGGGCTGCTCCGGAAAGGGCGGCGGAAAATTAGAGTAGGGGGTAAGGTCGGAATCCTCCCCCCCGCGGTCCGCGCGCTGCTGACCAAGGACTTGCGAACCTTCCTCCGCGATCCGGCCCAATGGCTCCAGGTTGTGATTCTGGTCGGCCTGCTGGTGGTCTATATCTTCAATATCCGGTATATGCCCGGGGAAGTCGAAGAACCATTCTGGAAAAACCTGATCACCTTCTTCAACCTGGGAACGACCTCCCTGATACTGGCCACCCTGACCACCCGCCTGATCTTCCCCGCCTTCAGCTTAGAGAGAAAAACTTTCTGGATCCTGGGGCCGGCTCCGCTCCGGCGAAAGACAATCTTTAGGGTCCGCTTCTGGGGGGGGTACGCGGCCGCCCTGCTGATTGCCCTACCGTTGATCACACTCTCTAACCAAATCCTGGAGGTCTCACCGGAGATGACCGCGCTGACCTCAGGGGCAATGGTCCTGATCTCCGCCGTCCTGGTCGGACTGGCAACCGGACTGGGAGCGCTTTTCCCGGACTACGAAGCGGATAACCCGGCCCGGATCGCTTCCGGTTTCGGGGGGACGATCTGCCTGGTCTTAAGTCTGATCTATATCGCGGTGACGGTCGGCTTGCTGGCGGGGATCGGACACCTGAGCAACCAGGCGGGCGCGCTGGGGAGCAGTACTCTCATCAGCTGGGCGCTGGGGATAGTCCTCTTCCTCTCCCTGGCGGGGGTTTTGCTCCCCTACCAACTGGGAATCCGGGCACTGGAGCGGAGCGAATTCTAATCAAACTGCCCGGATATGAAACAGGTAGTAAGCCATAAAGAGAAAAAAGAGCCCGAAAAGAATAAAGATCAGGCCGGTGACGATCCGATATTTCATCGTTTTGTGATCGGTGGAGATGATCCGGTTCAGGAAAGAGCTTACTCGGACCAGAATTTCCGGGGCAAAAAGATGCATCACCCCCACCGCCAAACAGAGAAGACCGATCAGTATGAATGCCGTCATCTTTGACTCCTTCCCATTGCTCGAGTAATCACTCGTCCGGGAAACTTGCCCCGGTTGCCGGCTTCCGCCTCTTCTGTAGATTCCTCGTTACCTTCTACAGGTTCCTGGTTCCCCTCTTCCGTTCCTGAAGCTTT
Source organism: uncultured bacterium (assembly GCA_964465735.1). Taxonomy (GTDB): domain Bacteria; phylum Auribacterota; class Erginobacteria; order Erginobacterales; family Erginobacteraceae; genus Erginobacter. Next base: position 8,241 of record CAYXKT010000004.1, on the reverse strand, counting down.
CTCTCCGTCCGTCGCCGGTTCCAGTTCGACGGGTCCCCGGTAAAGATAGGGGCGGACCTCAGCATCGTCAACATAGTGGATATCCCCCAGCACCTCAGCCGGCATCTTCTCCAGCATCAACTTCTCGTAAGCCGAGAACTCGGTCTCCTCGGTGACGATCCGGGCGGTGATGAAGATCAGAAGGTTGATCTTCTCAACCTGGCTATGCTCCTCCTTGAAGAGATAACCAAGAATCGGGATATCCCCCAGCAGGGGGATCTTGGAGACCTTATCCATCGTCCGACTGGAAATCAACCCTCCGATCACGATGGTGTCCCCGTCGCTGATAGTGACGTTGGTATCGGCCTCGCGGATATCGATGATCGGATAGCTGCTGAAAGCCAGATTGCCTAAACCATCCCGGTATTCGGCGAATTGCCCGGTCCGCTTGCTCACGGCCGGATGGATGATCATATTGATACTTTCACCACCCGAGAGCATCGCCCGGACCTGGGGGATCACCTTCAGGGTAATTCCGATCTCCCGCCATTCCGAAACCGAAGTCCCGCCGACCGAGGAATCCTGACCGCTGATCTGGGTCTCCAGGATCGGATAGCGCTCGCCGACAAAAATCTTGGCCGCATAATTCTCGTGGACAATAATCCGGGGGTTGGAGAGGACGACCACGTTAGAGTCAGTCCGCATCGCCGAGAGCATCAGGCTGAAGTCAGCGGCATTGAGGACGGTGGAATAGGTCTGCCCGGCGGTGGCCATCTTGACCAGAGTATCGGAGACATTATTGAGATAGTTGTCGAAGATCTGGCGTGACTGGTTATTGTCATAGCCCCGGCTTCTCAGCACATTCTGGACATTAGTCCTCCAGGCCAGGCCTTCCTGGTAGGGACCCCCGGTAGTTTCCGCGAGATCCCAGTCAATCAGGCTGGGGATCGCCAGGGTATTCTCCGCCCGGCCGGGATAAGCTATCCCCTGGTAGTTGAGGTCGCCGACCCCCTGGCCGCCCTCCCGACCTCCCCGGTCATAAACGTCAAACTTCTGGGAGTCATCGATCCCCTGCCTCCGACTGTCTTCAATCTGATTCTGCCGATCGGACTCAAAGTGCTTGTCGAAGGTCGCCGCCAGGTCTTTCGCCCCCACCGTCCAGCCGTTAAGCGCCTGGGTCCAGTTGATCCCCAGCCGCGACTCCTGATCAATCGGAACTTCCAGGACCTTCGCGTCAATCAGAATCTGGGGCGGGCGGTGATCGATAGTGGTAATCACCGACCCGATCCGGGCGAGTACAGCCTGGGTATCCTGAATGATCAGAGTCCGGGACCGGACAAAGGCCTCCGCTTCTTCCTCCTGTGGCACCGATCCAAAGGTCTCTGTAGCCTCGAACTCGAAACCGCGGTACTGCTTGGTCTGGAGCACCATTGCCTTGCCCCGGCCAACGGTCAGCATCGGTTCAATCGCTTCCTTGGCATCATTGGCGTCGATAAACTTGAGCGCAAAGATCTCCACCACCAGGGGTTCGGCCGCTTCCTCGGCGTTTCGCTTCTCAGCTTCGGCGGCCGCTTTCTGAGCGGCAATCGCCCCCTGAGCGGCGGCAGCGGCGGTCTCCTGCTGGATCTTTTCCTTGGTGGTAACCCGGATGATATCCCCGGTGATCTGGTAGCCAAGTCCCTGGTCAATCAGGATTGTCTCTAAAGCGTCGATGATCCGGACATTGGTGAAGTCGAGGGTAACCTGACCCTGAACCTCCGGGGCCAGGGTGATATTGAAACCATAGGCCCGGGCCAGGCTCCGCAAGACCACCCGGATATCGGCATCCACGTACTTCAGGCTGACCCGCCTCTCCAGGGTCTCCTTCATCGGCACCGCCGGCATTTCGGCGTCAATCTCTGCCACTTCCTCAACGGGGACCAGGGAACTCTCCACAATCAACTTCTCCGGATCCAGTCCCTTTAAATCAGGGGTGAGGTCACCTTCTTCGGGCAGGCTCATATCTTCCTCGATAAGAGTTTCGCTCTGGCGAGTCTCCGTTTCGGGCGACTGAGCCGGAGGCAATTCTCCTTGCTTCCGCATCTCCCGGATAATCTCTTCCGTGGCCAGGACCAATTGAGTATCCATCGCGGACGCCAACGGCAGACCTCCTCCAAACATTAGTCCGAGAATAAAACCAAATATAATCGTGACCAGCCGGAGCCGAGTGAGTTTTATTAACATATTCATATTCAATCCTCAGGGATGTTGAGTATAAACGACTGATCATCTTTTTCCAGAATAATCCGGTACTGTCCCGCTTCTTGCAACCGATACCCCCGATACTCCTCACCCACCAACACCGGTTCGCCGTTAATGATCGCCATCCGGCCGGCGATTATGCCGGTGAGTTGATATTCCATCCAGTCCTGGGATATACGCTCGCTTTCCTTGATAAAGGGCGGCTGAAAAGGGTCCCGGTCCCAGGGGCCTTCAGCGATTGCCGACTGCATCGCGATGATTTTTTCATCGGCCCCGGCAAAAACTTCCTGCTCAGTCCGAGCGGCGGGTGGCAACTCCACCGGCGCAATCGCCTCCACCGGTTTGGTCGCCGGAGGACGGACTTTTTTTGCTTTTTGCTCCTTGATCGTGTTCGCGCTGTTATAGACAACAAAGACCAGCACCGGGACCAACAGACCAATCAGGACCAATTGTTTTTTTTTCTTATCCACTATTTATATTCCCCGAGGACAGACTTTGACAGTACAGATATTAGCCGGTGTATCACCGGCGTTCTTGCCTGTGACCAAAACCGCCCAGACGGGAATATCTGCAGCCCTCTTATCATCCGGGCTCAAATCGGTTCGGGATAAAGAATCTTCGACAATAAACTACCTCAAAATCAATACCAGACTAAAACTCAACTTCAGGAACCATTCGTCTTACTGAGATAAGTCGTCAACAGCATCTCCACCTGGAGGAGGCCGCCACTGCCGTTCTCTTCGGCGGATTCTGCAGATATATTCAGCGAACTGACGGATATAAGAATTGGAGAGGAAATAATTTTATCCAAAAATTCTCCCAGCACTTGATAAGAGCAGGAAGCGATAATGTTGATCTCGTAAATTCTAAAAGCCTGATTCTCTATCGGCCGTTCGGAGGTTTCTCTCCGGGAAATCCGTAATTCGGTTTCCCGGGCGGCGGTGGTGATAGTCTGATAGACCACTTCGATCGACCGGGGGTACTGTACAGACAGCTGGTCCAGTCTTCGGCGAGAGTTGACAATCTTTTCCTCGACCTCGGGCAATCCGATAACTTTTGTTCCGGACTCGACGATCTGCTTCTCGAGTTGTCTGGATTCCTCCTGCAGGTCCTCCAGCCGGCGGGAAACCGGGTTATAGAAGAAAAGCCAGAATATAATCAGGAGCAAGATAACTCCGATAAGTATCCCGATAGCTTTTTGCGTGTGGCTCATACCAGGTCCCGGAAATTTGAAGTGAACAGAAGGCATTTCAACTGACCACCCCTGAAAATTCGGAATTGCCTCTCTTCAGGGTAAATCATATTCCCCTCTAATCTACTGTAGTATTTCATAATTACGAAATATGCCTAATGTCATCGCGAAAAGCCAAAGGCGACAAATCAATCTCCAGGTTGAGATTAATTATCCGTCTTCCGTCTTCCATCTGCAGCCGGATCTGCGAGAAGCCGGATAAAAAGCCGGATCGCAATGACAATCAATAACGTTTTTAGAACCTAAGTTGAGCGATTATTGCGGATGAAATGTGCTAAGATTTTGCTGGCCGACGGGTTGCGAAAACCGCAGCCATATCCAGGAGATATGGCGAGGATTTTCAATATCCGTTCGGACGCAAAAGATTGGTGCAGTTCGCCGCATAGAATCGCTCAATTTAGGTAGAAGGTTAAAGTGTTACTAAAGTTCTATCTGCCCCGCCCCCTTCCCCACGGGGAGCGGGAGATCAAGATACAGGACCTTTCTGATTTTCCCATCATCGCTCCATCCCGCCGAAGATCGGGGTGGTGGCGTATTCTGAAAGCGATACCTTCAGTAGATTAGAGTGCAACTGAAACTGAACATTCCCCGATCGATGTCCTCGGATATCTTCTCCACCTCCCTAAAGAACGGAGAATTTTCCACCTGGACAATAAACTGGGTCACTCCGGTTTGGTGAGAAACTACGGAATCAATTACCCGACCGCTGCAGAGAATCCTCTGAGCCCCCTCCCCCGGCAAGGTCATAATCCCGGTGAGCACCACGTTGGGAGGAGTGATCCGCCCAAATTCTTTTAATATTCCTTTCCAGTTCGGTTGTCGAGCCGTAGAGGAGACCTCAAACTCGCAACGGGAAGCCAGTTGGGTCTGAAGATCAGCCAGAACCTGATAAGGGGCGAGTTCGCTCTGGATTTTATTCAGTTCTTCCCGTTTTTGCTCTAACAGCCCCTGATGCACCGGCACCAGATCGGCTTTCGAGCGATAAAAGACATAACTGACCAGGATAAGAGCCAGAATCGGAATGATGATCGCCACCTTGCGGCGCAGTATATTCTGAAGAATCTTGTCCAGCGGGGGGATAAAGTTTATCTCCCATTTGCGATTCATCGAGAGGGCGGCCGCCCTCGCCAGTCGAGGAAAGATGGCTTTAATTTCTTCCCCGCCACCAAGTGAATGATGCAACCTGAGTCGCTCCGAAGCCCCGAGGAGTGCAATCGGTTGCCGCACTCTTTCCCGGAAGAATCTCTCGAAACCGGGCATCAGTGATCCTCCCCCGCAAAGATAGACCTGCCCCACCTCCTTCTGGCGGTAGAGCTGCCGGTAATAATCAAATGAACGTTTGCTCTCCTGGACGATCTTCTCCAGAACCGGTCGGACCATCCCCCCGATCTGGGAAGCCGTCAGACTGCCCTGCACCGGGTGAGAGCCATTGGACGCGAAAAGATCCACGGTCCGCTTGATTTTTTCAGCATCTTCGGGGGATAAACTACCGGCGATGCCGAACGTCTTGCCGGCCTGGAGGATTGCTTCGGTAACCTGCTGCCCCCCGTATTCAAATTCCCGGCTGAAACGAATCTGGGCGCCCTGGTAAATTGTCACCATTGTCCGGGTTAAGCTGACATCAACCACAGCAGTAGCGGACGGCTCCTCTTTTTCGGAGATGGCGGACAGATAATCTTTCCAGGCAAAGGGGACCGGCAGAAGGGCGGCGATCTGGAGACCGGCCTCCCGGATAGCCTCCAGCAGACCGCTCACAGTCTGCCGGCCGGCGGCGGTAACAATATAGTTGACCTTCCCTCCCGGCCGGACGTTCCCCTGATCCACTTCCACCTGCTGAAGAAAGGCCTTCTCCATACTGAAGGTAGCCCATCTTCCGACCTCCAGCCGACAGGCGCTCACCTGTTCATTTTTCGGTATCCGGCCCAGCGGGACCAGTGTGGTCAAAACCTCGGCGCCCCGAAGAGAACAGACTATCCGGCTCCGGCAAGCCCCGGTTTCTAAAAAGATATTCTTCAATATCCGGGCCAGATCTCCACTCTCTAAAATCCCCTTGCCCTCCCCGACACCCGCCAGTTCCTGGATAGCGTAACCGCCGACCTCCCAACCGCCCGGAGCCGGATAAACCTGGACCAGTTTGATCGAGGAGAAACCGATATCGAGACCGGTGAAGGAATTTCTTTTTTTCGGAAACTCACCGCCAAAAATCAGGCGGGGGATGGCAATCGGGCGAGGGGATACGGCCTCCGGCAACCGGTCGTTTTCTGTTTTTAGATCTGACTTCTCCTTCGCTTCCGCCGGGGGAACCGGCGCTGACTGCCGACCGTTGTCGATATCCTCCAGTCCGGCAAAAATCGAGGAGATATCTTTCTGAAGTCCGGATTTTTTCTTTTCTTCCGCCATATTTACTACCATCAAGAGGCAAAGGATTGGTTCAATTTGGCCGCCGGCTTGCCGGCTCCGCCCTGGTGATTTCCTTCCAGCTTGCCGATGATCTCGTCAGCCAGGTTGCCGTAATCCTCGGCCCCTCGGGAAACGGGGGCATAGAGATGAATCGGCTCGTTGGCACTGGGAGCTTCCGCCAGCTTGGAGTTGATCCGGATCAAGTTCGAGAAAACCCGGGAGCCGAAATAATCCCGGAGCCCGACAATGACATCCCGACAGATCGCGGTTCGGGCATCAAAAAACGTCGGGAGAATCCCTAAAACAGCCAGCCGATAGTTGAGTCGGCTCTTGACAATATTAATGGTCTGGAAGAGCAGCTTCAACCCTTCGAGCGCGTAATAATGCGCCTGGACCGGAACCAGGATTTCGTCCGCCGCCACCAGGGCGTTGATGGTCAGCAGGGTTAAGGAAGGGGCGCAATCGATAAGGATAAATTCGTACCTCTGGGAGAGCAGAGTCAGCTTGGACTTCAATATGCTTTCCCTCCCCACCACACTGGCCAGATCAAGATCGGCCCCGGAGAGGAGAATGGTAGCCGGGATGACCTCCAGGTTAAAGACCCCGGTCGGATAGACCGCGTCGTCCGCCGCGAACTCATCATCAACCAGCACCCGGTGGATCGTCCGCTCCGGATCGGGCTCCACACCCAGACCCAGAGTAGCGTTGGACTGAGGATCAAGGTCGATCAACAGCGTCGAAGCCCCCCGAGCGGCCAGACAGGCACTTAGATTGATGGCGGTAGTGGTCTTGCCACAACCGCCTTTCTGATTAACTATGGCTATAATCACGGCAGAAAATTTATCGCGGAGTATTGGAGTGACGCAGTAGTCAAGTGTTGGATTGATGGGGGCAGGGCAGAAAAACCCAATACTCCACTACTCCAACACTCCTCTATTTCTTTCTTATTCACTCCACCATCCCGTCTTCCTTAATATTATCCGGTATATCACGGAAACTGTCAGGGTTCTTGACGTGTACCAGGGCCTCGGCGTAACGGACCTTCCCGCTTAAGACCAGTTTTTTCAGAGACTGATCCATCGTATGCATCCCGTATTGGGCCCCGGTCTGGATCTGAGTCTGGATCTGGTGGGTCTTGTGCTCCCGGATCACATTCCTCACGCCCGGGGTTCCGATCATTATTTCGGTCGCCACCACCCTCCCCTTCTCGTTCTTCCGGGGCAGCAGGACCTGGGCCAGCACCCCCTGAAGACAGCCGGCCATCTGGACCATCACCTGCTTCTGCTGGGCGGGGGGAAAGACATCGATCAGCCGGTCCACGGTCTGGGCGGCGTCAGGGGTATGGAGGCTGGAGATCACCAGGTGCCCGGTCTCGGCGGCGGTCAGGGTAGTGGAGATGGTCTCCAGATCGCGCATCTCCCCGACCAGCAGGACGTCCGGGTCCTGCCTCAAAGAGTGCTTGAGGGCGGAAGCAAAGGAATGGGTATCAGATCCGACCTCCCGCTGCTTGATGATGCTCTGCTTGTTCTGGTGAAGAAACTCAATCGGATCCTCGGCACTGATAATCAGGCAGCGCCGCTCCCGGTTGATCAGATCCACCATCGCCGCCATTGTCGTGCTCTTCCCGGTTCCGGTCGGACCGGTGACTAAGACCAGACCGGTTGACTTCCGGGCCAGGGTCCGGGCAACTTCGGGCAGTCCCAAAGTATCGATATGCGGCACCTCCATCGCGATCGCCCGGAAAGCCGCTTCCACCGCTCCTTTCTGCATATGAACATTGACCCGGAACCGGCTGATCCCGGGGAGATAGAGGGAGATATCGAGTTCCAGCATCTCCTCAAATCTCACCTTCTGGCTGTCGTTGAGGATCCCATAAACCAGGGCCTTGGTATCGTCCGAGGAGAGAGTGGGGAACTCGGTCTTAACCAGTTCCCCGTCAACCCGGATGATCGGCGGCTCTCCGGAGGTAATGTGGAGATCGGAGGCCTTCCTGGCAATCGTCAGTTCCAAAATTTCTTTTAAATGCATAGCAGGGGTCAAGTTTGAAGTTTAAAATTTAAAGTTCAGAATTACTTGGGCTTTTTGATCCGGCAACTTTTTCCGATCGAGGTAAAGATTGCCAACAGTTCACTACTTTCTTCATATTCCGATTTCATTTTTTCTGGGGACAATAAACCTGCTTCCGCTATTACTTGAACCTAAGTTGAGCGATTATTGCGGATGAAATGTGCTAAGATTTTGCTGGCCGACGGGTTGCGAAAACCGCAGCCATATCCAGGAGATATGGCGAGGATTTTCAATATCCGTTCGGACTCAAAAGATTGGTGCAGTTCGCCGCATAGAATCGCTCAATTTAGGTATTAATAAAG
>CAYXKT010000003.1:0-50312 GCA_964465735.1 uncultured bacterium | reverse complement strand
AGGTGGCTGACCGGCGGGCATAGTAGCACAGGCATTCTTGCCTGTGGCCAAGCCTCCACAGACAGGAACGTCTGTGCTACTTTGCCACCTCCCCCCGGTTTGGCGGGCAAAATTCAGGTATTAACTAACTTACTCGTTGCATCTCAATAGTGACAATAAATCAGTTTTGGTTGATTCATTGATCAAATCAGTCATTCCCATTTCCGATAATATTCTCTCTCCAATTTCGATATTTTCCCGACTAATGTTAATTAACGTCGGCGGTATAGTGTCAGAGATTAAAACCAATATATTACGAAAGGGGTATCCGGCTTCGTCGAAAGACTCCGAGCGGGGCCCCGAGTATTCTCTACAAATATCATAAACCGATTCATAAATCGGGTCACCAGTTTCCAGCAGCAATTGTTCACTGGTATTTTGAATATTCGCATTTACCTCGTAGCAAAATTGGTGATAAAACCTCTCCCGAGAAGCTGCGACCATAAAAGCAGCGGCACGAGGCCAGTTCACTAACAAACTCCGAATATTTTTCCGGGCCGACTCAACATCACCGGATGCATATTGAGTCAATATCAGCCGGTACATATTTGCAGGAGCGAAAGTCCTGTAAAAACCTTTATTTTCCGCCCCCTTCTTTAATATTTCATACGCGTATGGAATATACTGGGGATCTTTTTCGGCGTGCACGGCGAAACGCGTGCCAATGACGAAATGTGGGGACCCCCCTATCCAGAATATAGAACGCTCCGAGTTCAGACAATTAGTTAACTTTTTCGCTATCAGTGGTTTTCGATGCAAAATAATATTCGGGATTGTCATAAAACAACATATTACAACAACACAATACATATATTTTTTCAAGCAAGACCTGACCAGGATATAGGTCGGTACTGCAAAAAGGCCAGCCACACATCCAGCAATCGGGAGAAAATCGAGGATTCCAAAAATAACTATTGGATTAACTAACTGTACCAAGTAATAGGTTAGAAATATCGTTATCGAACCCCAAAATGCCGTAGCAGCATAAATATCACTTATAATACAGTTCCGCCTTTTCTTATTGATTATGATGAGGATTATTACAAAGACCGTGGGTAGCAAAACAGATAACATAGTTAAGAGCGGATGCCAGAGAGTTAAAATCACTCCGTCAGTTTTAGATACTCCCAAAAACCATTCTCCAAAAAACGAGCAAGATATAACTGGGTCTCCTTTTATTGCGTATCCTAAACCGGCAATTAAAGTTATTGCCATAACAATGAAAAATGTGATGACCCGGTAATTATCCTTTAGATTAAACCGATTCAATAGAAGGGCAATCAAATAAATCGTCGGATAGATCAAACTAATAATTGATAGGCGATGGGCAAACAGTGAAAGAATAAAGAATTCCACAGAAAGGAAACCGAATAACCACGAACGTTTCTGAGCCGCTATATAGGCAGCGGCTAAAAAACCAGATACACAAATATAGGAAATCGCATAGGAATCAATATAACCGATGAATCCAACAGATGAAGGGAAGAAAGCGAAGAAGGTCAGCGCCATTAACCTGTCCCAAAATCGGAAGTCCATTCTTTTGACAAAATAAACAACGCCCCCGATGTAAATTAACCCCGCCAACTTCCAGGCCAACGGAGCTATCTCAAGTTCCCCTTTGGATGGCTGGAATATTTGAATCGATTGGATAAAGTGATTTCGCAGTCTTAACGGTCCATACGCCTCCGAAGGGTCCACGTTACCATCTCCCTCCAGCCAGGGAGCCCAAACAGAACCCAGCGCGACAATCGCAATAAAGATCAATAATACTGTCAGTAGCAAAAGATTTTCGCCCCATTGGCCAGGCTGCCAGACTGCCAGTTGTCGGTATCGGCACGAAACGATGAATAAGAGAATTAAACCGGCAATGATACCGATTGCTCCTCCTGGAAGGTAGGCAATGGAGTTAAAAGGCCAGGTAAAATAACCAGGATAGAGAAATGATAATACAGCCAGAAACAACAGCAGCAAGCCGGTAATAAACGGTATGCTGCTGGTGGCGAACTGTATAAATTTATTCAAGATTTTATACACTCGGTCCATTCATATCCAAATCCATAACCCGATCCTGGGGATGCGGGTGAGATCCTCCGCTATCACTCTGAACAGGCTAATTAGTGTCTGAACGGAAACCCCAAAAACCAGGTCATTGCGAGGAGGGACGACGAAGCAATCTGTTTGTTTTGTGATGAGATTGCTTCGTCACTTCGTTCCTCGCAATGACAGATTCTATGTGACTTGAGGTTTTCGTTCAGACACTAAGTAATCTCAGCGTTCCGGTTAAGATGTTATTCTGAATAAAAATAGATTGCTTCACTATTTTGGAGTTGCAATGGCATTCCGGGGCTTATCTGAAAACCGCTGACCCGAATTATTCATTTAGCCGCTCCGTCACTTCGATAAATTCATAAGGGTATAATATTTTTTCAAACGTGTAGTTCTTATCCGGCAATAATTCATATCCGGCGTTAAAGTAATGGTTAAATATCAGGCGGAAGGTATTTATCGGCGTTATCCCTGGATATAAAAGATTGTAATCGAAGCCGGGCAAATAGTATGCATTCAAGATCTCGAACTTCTCCCGCAGTTCGGCTCCGCTGGCCAAGCGCCAATCAAAATTTCTTTCGTCGCTTTGAAACCGGTCCGGCAAGGGACCTTCATCGGCTTGAAGAATAATGATCGGGGGTACCGGAGATTTCATCAACAACTGATCAATAAGCTCCCTGAACTTTTGGTTGGAATGCTTCAACTGGGAGATATATTTCTCCCTTTCATCCCTTGACTGATCCGGGGCTGGACGATCGCCGTTCCGGTCAAATACATAAGGCGGATGGGGAAAAAGCAGATGAGCAAAGATAAATTTTGGCTGATCTCTGTCCAGGTCAGGCATTTCCGCTAATTTTTCAAAAGTGAACAATATCCTTTTCCGATGGATGAGGCGGGTATCATATTCCCAGCCAAATAATTGGGCGATATGGTAGAAGATCGATACTTCATACAAAGACACCACTAAGTTGGTCGCCGAGGCGTAGGCGATATTCTGATCGGCCATCGGACTTCGATTCGTCCTTTCCACATCCCCCGACCCGAAATGAATATACTTATAACCATTAGCCCGCAGGAAATTTCCCGCTTTATGATATTTAATTCTCTTATGCAACGGCTTTAAATCTATGACCCCCTTCGGATACAAACCGCTTAAGTCATCGAGGTATTCATAATTCAAAGTCGCGGCCAGCGACCAGGATGTTTTCGGATAATTCGCGTAACTGTCGGCGGCCACATAGAATCCCTTTTTGCGCAAATATTCAATAAACTCGAAGTTATCGAAACCGAAAAATTCTTTCAGCGATTTATCGCCGGCGTAGCGGTCGGGAACAATATAATAGATATCGGGAAGTCGGCGCCCCGCGCTACTTTCAATGCCGCCCCTAACAATCCCCTCTTCAACGATCAATCCCAGCCGGTCGTCGCTTCTCAGTGCCGGATAATTTTGATATAGATAGACCCCCAATTGAACCAGGGAAATCCCCACCAGGCCGGCCGCGAAAACGTTGATAACCCTGGTGACATCCGCGAGAGATTTCCGGGTTTTGATTATCCGCCAGCTCAAACCGGCCATTATTATCAGGCTGCCGGAGAGAAGTATCCGCGAGAGAACGACATCATTGAGTATTTTGCTATAGTCAACTTCATATCGAAAAATACGCAGCAGGGTATCGTAAACCGGATAGTATGAAAAGATTACGAACAAGAAAAGTGAAACCAACAACCCGGCTTTTTGCCGATTTTTCACTATCCAGCTCAGGGTCAGCCAGAACAGCGCAGACAACAGCGGCAGGATAACCAAGCTGCCGATCGCGTCAACCCGACTCAAGGTTATCTCCCCGATATTATATGTAACAAAAAAAAGACCGGGGAAGAGCGCCATCAAGAACGGATGGATAACCCAGGGTTTCTTCATCGAAAATCAGGAAATACTTCTATCTTTATTTTATTGACTGACATACTACAACTCAATTCTTGAATTTCTCTCCGTCGTTTCAGCTTGCCTTCGACCCCGCCAACTGCTTGATCCAATTCAGTATGCTGCCAATATTCAAAGAAAAAAGTAGATTCGCCTCCACCCCGCAAGCCATCGTACAGGATTGACAATCCGGCAGCGGCTTGAGTTGTTGCCAGGCCTGTTCGAATCCGACCTCCCGCACGTCGATTCCCGGCACTCTCCCCACGCCCATCCCGCAGGCGTAGAGTTTCCCGTCGGCTTCCAGGTGGGCCACTGCCCTCCCAAACCAACAACGGTACAGCGGCGACGATTCGGGGCTGGTGGTCCGATCGTCATAGGGCCAATCCAGAGCGTTTTTAAAGTAGGGTATCGAACCGGCCACCGGCCGGCCGGCCCTCTTCAACTCGATCAGCCGGGAGAGGACCTGGCGCCGTTCTTCCCTCTTTAACACCAGGTCCTGGATATCTTTTAATGCCGGATGAAAGTGCTCTTCGGGCTGGAGGAAATAATCAAGCAAAACAAAATTAGCCACCATCCCCCTTCGCCCGGCGTATTCCACGATCTCTTCGACGTACCCGGCATTGGCGGAGGTGAGCACCGTATTGGTCCAGACCGGTATCCCATTGACCAAAAGGGCGTCGATCGCCGCCGCCGTTTCGGCAACGCTCCTCTCTCCCCGCAGATAGCCGTGGATTTCGGGGGGGCCATCGTAGGAGATCTGGACGAGGTCGGCCGGCCGGAGTTCGTCCAGGCGGCCGGGTACTTCATAGCCGTTGGTCGAGACGCCGACAAACATCCCTAAAGCTTTGGCCCGGGCCACCACCTCTCCCAGATCCCGCCGGAGCATCGGTTCGCCGCCGGTCAACTGGACCCGACGTGTCCCGGCCTTCTTCATCTCTTCCAGGACGCGGAGTAAAGCCTCCGTGGTCCAGGTGTCCTTCTGGGGAAGAGCCTGGAAATTGCAGTACCGGCACCGATTGTTGCAGCGATTGGTCAACCCGACGTGAACGCTCAACGGGATGCGGCTACCCTGATTGAGATGCATCTTCAGGATCGACCAGCCAAAATATGCCAGATCGTTTATTTTCATTTTCCCTTTCTCCGACGCGGCGACCGTTGAAACAGGTTGGAGAGTATCAGGGAGAGCGTCGTAAAGTACAGATAGAATTGCCGGCGTTTGAGCAGATTCAGCAAATGCCGGAGGTAAAGCGCCGGATCGAGATAATAACTGAGGTATGCCCGGCGCAGCAGCTTTTGAAGGAGCAGAGGTGTCAGGTGCTCGGTCCGGAAAACCGGTTTCTGAAAGTACTGGTAGTCGGCCCATTCCTTGGAAAGCAACAGGCCTCTCCGATCCAGGTATGTATGCATTGCCGTCCCCGGCCAGGGGGTGTTGATGGTGAACTGGACGGCATCAGCTTTCAAAGACCGGGCCAGAGAGATCGTCCGCTCAATATCGGCGACCGTCTCCCGATGATGGCCGAGGATAAAGAAGACTCCGACGTAGAGACCGGCTGCTTTCGCAACTTCCACCGCCCGCCTCGCCTCGTCCACCGTGATCTCCTTGTTGATCGACTTCAGAATCTTGTCGGTCCCGGCCTCGATGCCGAAATTAACCTTGAAGCAACCGGCAGCCTTCATCTTCTCTAAAGTTCTCCGATCGATATTATCCACCCGGGTGTTTCCCGCCGACCAGTACAACCCCAGCTGCCGCTCGATCAAAAGATCGCAAAACCGGTTCATCCGCTCGAGATCGAAGAGAAGATAGTCGTCCAAGAACTCGAACTGGGTGATCTTCGGGTACCGTTCCTTAACCAGACAGATCTCTTCCACCATATTCTCCGCCGAGCGGGCGGAGATCGTATTCCCAAAGACCGCCCGGGAGCAGAAAAAACAGTGTCCCGAACAGCCCCGGGTTCCCAGGATAGCGAAGCTGTTGCCCCGCACGATCCGGACCGCCATATGATACTTCTCCGGGAATTCAAAACTGTCCCGATCGGGGAACGGGATCAGGTCGAGATCCCGGAGCCTATCGTTAGGGGGATTGACAGCGATCTCTCCAGCCGAGTTCCGATAGGCGATCCCCTTCACCGCCGCCAATCTGTCGCCCAGTTTCCGCGGAGCGGGACTGTCCAGAACCGGCAGCAACTCCAGAAAGGTCAGTTCCCCTTCGTTCCTGACCACGATATCCGCCCCGTTGGCGATCGCCTCTTTGTAGAGGACGGTGACGTGGGGACCGCCGATCAGGATCACGGGATTTGCCTTGATCGACTGGAGATCGCGGATGGCGCGGTACGCCCAGGGGATCGCCTGAGTGGTGGCCGATAGCCCGACCACATTAATCTTCTCTTCCCGGACGATTTTCCGTAACCGTTCAGGGTCGTAGGGGATCACTGAGTAATCGAGACAGCGGACGGGGATTTGTTTGCGCCGGCAGAGGGCGGCGAGGATGGCGATCCCGGTCGGCAAGACCGGTTCGTGGCTGATCTCCGCCGACTCCGCCTTGTGCAGGAAGAGCACCCGCAGGCCATAGCGCTCCCCGTCGTTGAGCAACTCCGAAAATCTCTGGTCGGAAGTGTTCTGGCTCATTTAACCGGCCGGTGGTCCGGATCGTTAACCGTCCGCGCTGAGGAGAGGGCGAGGAGAATTCGATCGGCGATTCTCTTCATCTGCCGCTGGGAATAGAACGGACTGCAGGGCAGTTCGATACAGCGCTCCCCCAAACTCCCGGCCACCGGGCAGGGCGGACCGGGAGGAAAGATGCTCAGTGCGGAACAGTCGCGCATATCGTCCGGCTTGGTGTCGATCCCTCGCCGGAGCAATCGCTTCCGGATCCGGTCCGGCTCCTCGGCCCGGGCCCGGACATAGAGAAACGAGGACCGGGTGCCCGACGGTTCTTTCTGGAGCTGGAGGCCGGGACAGACTTCCAACCGCCCGCGGAGATAGCGAGCGTTGACGGCCTGCCTTTCCAGCCAGTTAGGTAAACGATTAAGCTGGCGCAGACCCACGGCGGCCTGAAAGGGCGAAATCCCGGCCACCCGGGATTTCTGGCCGGCCGCGGCTGCCCCGTCCCCCAAGGACCGATCATCGACTACCGATAACTGATTACCGGTCACTGCTTCAACAAACGGCCGATCAAAGAAATCGCTCTCCAGGTAATCCGCGACCCTCAGCGCCGGGTAGAGCGTCCAGGGAAAGATCGCGGATTGGGTGCCGAGAATGCCGGGAAGATTGGAAAGCTGTCGGCGGATGATCACCGCGGCCGAAAGGAGATTACTGCTTTCAATCCGTTCCCGCATCCGCTCCGCCAGAGCGCGGTCACAAGTAACCACAGCTCCTCCCCCCCAACAGGGCAGATTCTTACTCATCGCAAAGGTAAAAAGAGCGGCGTCGCCGATTGTTCCCACCGGTTTTCCCCGATAACGAGCCCCCAGGGCGTGGGCGCAATCCGCGATCACCATCAGACCCCTCTCGCCGGCGATGGCAGAGATCTCCTCCATCGGGGCGGGGACACCAAAGAGATGGGTGGGAACAATCGCCCGGGTCCGCTCGGTAAGCCGCGCCCGGATCGACTCCGGCGAAATGTTCCAGGTCGCAGGGTCAACATCGGCGAAGACCGGCCGCAGTCCGCACTCGGCGGCCACCGCCGGCATCACGTGAAATGTATAGGCGGGAAAAATGATCTCAGATCCGGGTGGGAAACCGGCGCATTCCAAAAACAGGCGAAAACCGGCCCGGCCTGAACCGGTCAGGAGCACCTGGTCATAGCCGCCGAACCGCCGGAACGCCTCCGCGAAATTCTCCGGATCCTGAGGGTCCCCCCGCCTGAAAAGACTGAGCAGGGAGCGGGCTACTTCCCCCAGCGGCATACTGATTTTAAACCTGGGATAGGGCATAATATAAAGACTTTCCGGATGATGGAGTGTGAAAGTACTGCAGTGTTGGGAAACCGAACATATTAAACCCGGGCTCAAGTCTCATTACTCCATCACTCCAATACTACATTACTCCGGCATTTGCTTTGTCTCCTCTTCGTGTCCTTCCTGGTTATTTCTTCCTTTCTTTTCCCTGGTAAAATTCCGGAGCAGACCCAGCAGGGAGGCGGGGTTGAACCTGAGCGTATCGTTGAGAAGGTTGAAGCCCGGGTCGAGACAGGCCGCGCACTGGACCGCCGGCAGATCCCGCCAGGCTCGAGCGATATCCCCGTCACCACAATTCTCCAGAGGACGAGTATAAAACCACTTGGCGCAGGGGTAGATGTTCCCCCGGTTGTCGATGGCGATCATAAACCTCCCCGCCGAACAGCGGATGGCATCGTATCCCCGGAGATCCTCCTGGCGGATAATGACATCCCGGCCATAATCATAGGGCCAGGATTTCAACCGCTTCAGCAGGGAACGCGGATAGGGGAGTTCCGGAGGACGAGTTTCGATCAGGTAATCAAGAAAAAGATCAATCTCCTGCTCCGTTGATTCATCCGGGTTTTTCATCCCCCCTTCAGCCTGCCGCTGAGGCCGGAGAATATTGATCCCGATAAAACAACCCAGTTCTCCGGCCACCGACCGGATATACTCGAAAGATTTCACCAGGTCTTTCGTCATCGTGAATTGGATCTGCACACCCTTCCCCCGGTTCCGGGCCGCCTGGATCGCTTTCATCGCCGTGTCATATGAACCCGCTCCCCGGTAGTAATCGTGATGCTCCCGGGGACCGTCGAGGCTGATACTGAACGTCTTCACCGGCGACAGTTCCTCGATCCGCTCCGCTACCTGCAGGCCGTTGGTCCCCAGGATGATTTCGATCCGATGATCAGAGATCTTCCGAATAATCTCCGATATCTCCGGGTGCATCATCGGCTCACCGCCGGTGAGAAGGATGAACCGGGTCCCCAGCCCCGCCAACCCGTCAATAACCCGCCCGATCTTCTCCAGGGAGAAGTGCTCCCCCTCCCGCTCGTGAAACTCTCCAAAGCAATATCGGCAATTGAGATTGCACCGCGAGGTCGGAACCAGCTGGACAAAAAAGGGGATCCTACTCCCCAGCAAGCGGGAGGAGGCAATCCTGACACCGAGGAGAACCCGGTTCACAATAATTCCTTCAACGCGCGGACGGCGTAATGGCAAAGCGTCCGGGGCCGCATCCCGAAGATCAGGTTCCGGTCGAGATAGGAGAGAATGTAGCAAGCTTCACAGCCCTCCCGATCCACGCCGGCCAAAGAGGCGTCCAATCCGTCTTCCCGGATATTCCACTTCGGTTTCCCCCAGAAGTTGCAGCAGGGATAAACACTGCCGTCGCCATCGATAAAGACGACATAATCCGAATGAAAACACTTCGGATAACGGTAATGCGCAGGGACCTCTTCCGCTCGAGCCATTCTTTTCTGATAAGTAAACGGCCACTGAAGGGCGAGGTCGTGGGCCATCTGGCTGAACTGGATGGGATAACCCTCGGACTGGAGTTGGATAATCTGGTTTATAAGATTGCGAACCTGTTCATCGGTAATATCAAGATGGTGAGCGGGTCCTGCCTCTTTCAGGGATTCATACTGGAAGGAAAGGGAGAAATTCAGAAGAGACCCGGTCCGCTCCGCTGTCTCGGCGAGAAACCGCAGATCTTCCGGCTCGGTCTGGTCGGTGAGGACGGCGTTGATCCGAGTGGCGATCTTGTTGGCAGTGCAAAGTTCGATCGCCCGCATAATCGGCTCGAAGGTCCCCTCTCCCCGATTCCGGTCGTTGAGCTCCTTTCTCCCATCAAGACTGATACAGATGGAGTCAAGTTTCTTCACCTGGTCAAACTTCTTTTCGACCAGGACCCCGTTGGTGATCATATCGCAGATCATCCCGTTTTTCCGGACCCCATCGATTAAGACTCCGATATCCTTGCGCAAAAGCGGTTCCCCCCCCTGAAGCTGGAGGAGACAGGTCCCCCGAGCCGCCAGGTCATCAAAGAGTTTTAAAAGCTCTTCCGTGCTGAACTCCCGCCAGTTCCGGCGATCCGGGTAATCGCCATAGCAATAGTAACAATTAAGGTTGCAGCGATTGGTGACCGCCAGGTAAACATTGAGCGGCCGCCGCTTATAGAGGAGGTGGCTGAAGGCGAGAGTGGCGAGCATCTTCGCCCGTTTATATGTGAGACTTAAGCGCATTGTGATCGGTAATCGGTGAACAGGATCTTCGCTGGGTTTAACTGGGGATCAACTCTCTTCAATTTCCTCGATCTGATACCAGGCGCTATCTTCCTTCACGGACTTCCCGCAAAACTGGGGGGATTTGCTTATCATAACGCTGATCATTCTTCCTGTGCCCCGACACTGATCCATCAACGGCCGATGCTGGTCTATATTTATATACCCGCCATCCAGCGAGACATCTATCCAATGCCGGGTTTCCTGCTGCTCGCCATCGGAATCGGTCAGCTGGCGGATAAAATGCGCCGGGTATCACCGCTTGGCCCAAGCCTCGGCGATTTGGGCCCCAATAGAACGGGAGGACCGGCGGACTTGAGACGTAAGCGAATATTTCTCTTCTTTCGGATAATCCTTAATCAGTTCAAAAATATCCCTGGCCAGCTGTTGGGAGATCCGATAAACGCGCAAATCCCTTTAGCTTTTGACATACATCACCGATTACCGAATACTGTGTTTAAATGAAATTAATGTGATCCGGGGGTTCTCCCGAGGGTTCGCCCAAGGCGATAACTCCCTCCTTCAGATCCCAGAGATATTCATTGATCTTGTGCTGGAGACAGAGGCAGGCGCAGTCGGTGCGGGCATCGAATTTATCCGAGGCAAGAAGATCCATCACCTCCCAGTAACGGTCGCTCTGCCAGATCTCCTTGAAGGGGGTGTCGATGATACTCCCGATGTGGAACTTATCCTGGTAGCGACTGTTGAAGAGCATCCCGCAGGGGGCGACCAGGCCGGAACCGGAGAACTGAGGCATAAAGGGAGCCCCATAACAGCGGGAGTACTTGCGTTCCCCACCGGACATAATCTTCGACCACTTGGCCTTAACCAGATAATCTCCGGTGGAATAACTCTCGGCCTCTTGGAGAATATCGCCCAAACTAAAATACTTTGAGTAATCGACCCCCAGGGTGTGAAGTTCATCATCGGAGCAATGTTTGATCACGGTGTAATCGACGCCCAGTTCCTTCCCCAATTTGGATAGAGGGACAACCTGATCGGCGAACTCGGGGAGGAGGACCATCTGCAGGCCGATAGTTACAGCCAACCCCTTCTCCCGCTTGATCCGGACACACTCTCGGACGATCTTCAAGACCCGGTCGTAGGCCTCCGGTTGGCAGCCCATCACTTTCGCGTAAGCGTCCCGCTCCCCGGCGGAGATGTTAAAACGGAGATAGGTCAGGGCGGGGAGGATCTCCTCCAGCCGTTCGAGCTTCAGCAGGTAGCCGTTGGTCCCCAGGGCCATATCCAACCCATTGGCCTTCCCTCTGACGATCGCGTCCTCGAGATGGGGGGAGCAGGTTGACTCTCCGTCTGAGACGAGACTGACTGCCTTGACCCCGATCTCGGCGGCATCGTCAAGGAAGCGGAAGATGACGTCCCGGGTCATCTTCTGCTCGTCGTGAATCTGGAGCTTGCTGTAGCAGTAGACGCAGCTGTAAGTACAGCGCCGGGTCAGGGCACAGTCGATGGTGATCGGGGCGATCCGCTCCCCGGCCAGCCAGGCTTCCACCCGATCCTTATGCCAGGCCAGCTTGTGTCCATCGAGGACCAGTTTTTGACTCTTCTCTTTTTCCATTTTGATGAGATCTTCTGGGTTGATTTTAGACGGGATAACAGGATTTGCTGGATTGTTGTTTAGGGTATTGCAGAATGGATGGTAATGGGATCGCAAGCCTAAATTTATGGAATAGGTCTTGGCTGAGGATCTTTTAACTTTTTTTTAATTTGGACTTCGTTTTCCGCAAAGTTGACAAGTAGTCCTACCGACTTTTACCTTGCTGCCGGATAGTTGACTAACTGGACTTCGTGAGCCTTACTGATGGTTCGAGCGGATTTTAATTCAACAATTACAGCATCTGCAATGACGAGGTCAGCCACGAGATCTCCCACCAATTCCCCACCATAAAATACCTCGATTTTTTTCTGCTCCTCGAATTGTATCCCGGGTTTCTTAATTCCAATGCTAAACATCTTTCATAGACACTTTACAAAAACCCGAATCCCATCCGGTTATATACCCGGTAAGCACATCCAATAACTTTTTTCGTCAACTCCTCGTATTTCATCAATCAACGAAAATAACCTTTAGCCTAATTTGAGCGATTATTGCGGATGAAACGTGCTAAGATTTTGCTGGCCGACGGGTTGCGAAAACCGCAGCCATATCCAGGAGATATGGCGAGGATTTTCAATATCCGTTCGGACTCAAAAGATTGGTGCAGTTCGCCGCATAGAATCGCTCAATTTAGGTTTAGATAAAGCATCCCTTTAGAAGCTTCATCCTGGAGATCCTGTTATCTTGTCTAAAAAAACTATCCGGTTATCCCGTAATTATTCCCGGCTGTATTTACCCGGTTTGGCGAGGCCGCTCTGGATGGTCTCGTGGCGACGGATTTCGGAGACAGTGCCGGGGACAGGTTGCCGCCCGGCTTTTTTCTCCGGGGAGAAATAAATCTCCCGGACCAGGGCCAGGTAGTCGCCCATCACCTGGCTCAACGACTTCAAGGAGATGGCCTTTGACTCCCCACCGGCGCGGACCGCCAACCGGTAGGGCACCTCGGCGAAGAGGTAGCCGCTCCAGACCGCCCTCACCACGTTCTCGGTCTGAAAAAAGAATCCGGCGGAGCGGTTGAGAGCGCTGGCCAAGATTTCCCGGCGATAGAGAACGGTGCCATTGGTATAGTTGAAGTTGACCGCGAAGCTGACGTTGACGATCATCCGAAATACTTTGGAGATCCAGGTCCGGATCTTCGGCCGAACTTCCTTGTTATAGACAAAGGGGACCACCATATCCACCTGGGTGAGCAGCCAGAAGTAACGCATAATCTCCCCCGGGTCATTCTCGTCGTCGCCGGGCATAAAAGCGACCACCTTGCCTGCCGCTTCCTTCACACCATCGCGAAATGCCACTCCCAAACCCTGGGGAGTTCGATGGTGGACCATCCGGATATTTCCCCTTCCGTCTCGCCCGGCAATCTCTTCAACAAGCTGCGGGGTGCGATCAGTGGAGCCGTCATTGACCACGATAATCTCACCATTCAAATCGTGAGCGGAAAAGGCGGCCAGCGTATGCTCAATCGCGGAGGCGATATTTTCCTCCTCGTTGAGAGCGGGCATAATGATGGAGAGGTCGACGTTGTCGGCTTGAGCGACCATATCAGGTGACCATTATTAAGCGTTCTCTTGACCTGGAGTATTGGAGAAATGGAGTACTGGGTTAATCACCACCACTCCATCACTCCATCACTCCATCACTCCATCACTCAATCACTCCCGCTTTTGGTACTCCCGCTTTTGTTTTTTTCAGTAGCCGGCTCCGGAAGGTCCCGGCCACCGTCTCCCCGATCACGTTCAGGTCCCAGTTGATCATCGCCGAGGTGTTGATCATTGAGACCAGGTAACAGGTATAGCAAGGCTTGGTCTCCAGATGCTTAAAAGCCTCATCGAAACCGACTTCCTTGAGATTCTTTCCGTCGAACATCCCCTGCATCCCCTGGCAGGGATAGAGTCGGCCATCCTCGTCAATCACGATCTCGTAGTTGCCATACTGACACTCGATCGCCTTCTTCCCCAGCAGTCGCAGCGATTCTTCCTTGCCGAGAAACTTTCTCGAATAGGGCACCGGCCAGCTTAATGTGTAACGGAGGATCTTGGTGGTGGAGAAGATCGGGTAGCCGCGCTTGATGTAATCGATGAACTTCTCCTGGTAGCGGACAATCGCGGCATCGTCCGGGGCCAGGTCCTCTTCCCCCAACCGCTCGTCCCCCTTAAAGAGAAAGTTGATCCCCCACTCGATGTTATTCTTCCGCATAAACTCGGCCATAAAATCAACATCATCAACCGTGTACTTGGTGATGGTCGAATTGATCCGAATCGGGGTCTTATGGACCTCTTTCACCACCTGGATCGATTCCAGAACCTTGTCGAAGGTCCCCTTTCCCCGGACCCGGTCGTTACCCTCCCGATTCCCGTCGAGGGAAAAGCAGATGTTGTCGAGCAGGGCAATCTCCGGGGTCTGGCGGATCCGGTCGGGGAACTGGCCATTGGTGACCAGGGCAGTGACGATCCCCTTGCTGTCGATATAGCGAAATATCTTTCCCAGATCGTTATGCAGCATCGGTTCCCCGCCCTGGACCAAAATGTACCTGGTCCCCCGGTCGTAAAGGTCGTCGATCAACTTGACCAGATCCTCGTAAGCCCAGTCCGGTGTCTGCCGGTTGGAGTAGCTCCCGAAGCAGTAGGCGCACTTCAGGTTGCACCGACTGTTGATGACCAGGTTGACGTAGAAGGGATAGCGCTTTTTACGAAACGCCTTGATTGCCAGGATATGGGCCAGGGTCCGTCCCCGGTTCCAGTAGCGGCGGAGGGCAAGGTATTTGTGGTTGTGTTTCATTTCCGCGGATTATCCGATGGTTCGATTGTATTTATGGGTCCCCGAGAAAGTAAGCAGTGAGCAGTTAGCAGTTTCCCAGTGTCCAGTCCTGATTTAAAGTTGTCACTTTTTAATAGATGAAACGTTGCCATATTAAGACCCCTACCGGTTTATCCGGTAGGTGAATCAGTTCATAAGCTACCGGTTTGACATAAACGCAACAGACCCCCGCGGCCTTGCGCCGCGGGTGAATCAGTTCATAGCTATCACATCAGAGCAACTCAGAACTTTCTCCCCTGCCGGATCCACCTACGCTAAAGCTACGGCGGACAGGCAAACCGGCCGGGGCCGTTTTAGTTTTTTTTATTTTGATTAGCTTATGGAACTTTCATTCCCCGGGGATAAACCCCGGGGGGAAGTACTCTATCAGTGACAACATATATCAGGACGGGACCCTTACTGCTCACTGTTCACTGCTTACTATCCTCTAATTCTCCCCTGATTACCGCCTCAATCTGGGACGGTGTTAAGCCAAACAACTCCCGCAGATACTCCTGGCTTCCGGCTACCGGGGCGTAAGTATCGGGGATCCCGAAGGTGATCAACCGGGCGTGGAGATTATCCGCCAGGATCACTTCCGCCACCGCCGAACCCAGACCACCGATCAGATTGTGTTCTTCCAGGGTGGCGATCAGCGGGCAGCGTCGGGCAGTCTCAGCCAGCAGTTCCCGGTCGATCGGCTTTACCGTATGCATACTGATTACTTCCGGCTTCCAGCCTTCCTTCTCCAGTAATTCGGCGGTGGCGACCGCGGTCGGGACCATATTGCTGGTGGCGACCAGGGCTACCCCCTCCCCTTTCCGAACCCTGATCCCCCGACCGATCGCGAAATCGATATCCTCACTCTTGTGGACTGTCGGTTCGCCGGACTTCCCCAGTCGGATATAGCAGGGGCCGGTAAGATCGAGAGAGGCGGCAACGGCTTTTTTGGTCTCGATCGGCCCCCCCGGGCAGATCACGGTCATATTGGGCAAGGCCCGCATCACGGCGATATCCTCGATGGCGTGGTGGGTGGCCCCGGCGGTCCCGTAGGTGACTCCCTGCCCCACCCCGACCAGCTTGACCGGAAGGTTCTGATAGCAGAGGTCGATTCGGACCTGCTCAAAGCAGCGCATCGTGACGAAGGGGACGATCGAATAGACAAAGACGGTCTTCCCGGACATCGCCAACCCGGCGGCCAGGCCGATCATCGCCGCCTCGGCGATCCCCACGTTGTAGTAACGACCCGGGAAGCGGTCCCGGAACCGCTCCAGGATCGTAAAACCGGCGTCCCCGGTCAGGAGATAGATGGAGTCGTCCCGTTCGGCCAACTCCATCAGTGTGTTTATGAATGCCTGTCTCATTTCGGTAACCAGTATTCGGTAATCAGTAATCAGTAATCAGTAATCAGTAATCGGTGATCGGTAATCGGTGATCAGTAATCGGTAATCGGTACCTGGTCCACTGGTTACCGATTACTCTCACTCCTCCAGTCCCCGGCAGTAACACTCTACCTTATCCTTCGGCACCGAGAGATAGTGGGACTCAAAACAATCCTCCATCTCCTTCACTCCCTTGCACTTGGTCGTCCGGGCGATCACCACCGAGGGTGCGCCGGGGACGAAGGGTGCCTCGCGCAAAGCCCTCTCCAGTTGGTCGTGATCGTGGCCATCCACCTCACGCGCCCCCCACTCGAAGGCCTCCCACTTTTTCTTGAAGGTCCGGATCGGCTGGATATTCTCCACCCGGTCGAAACCCTGGAGGTTGTTGGCATCGACGATCACCACCAGGTTATCGAGTTTCAGCCGGGCGGCCAGGATCGCCCCCTCCCAGACACTGCCCTCCTGGATCTCCCCATCCCCCATCAGAACATAAACCCGATAATCTTTCCCATCGTTCTTCCCGGCCAGAGCCATCCCGGATCCAATATTGATCCCGTGGCCGAGCGAACCGGTCGAAGCCTCCACCCCGGGGACTCCGCAGCGAACCGGATGGCCGTAGAGCTGGCCGCCGTCTTTGAGATAGGTATCGAGAAGTTTCTCATCGAAAAATCCTTTCCGAGCCAAAGTGGCGTACCAGGCGGAGGCGGCGTGACCTTTGGAGAGAATGAACCGGTCTCGGCCGGGGTCGTCCGGAGAGTCAATATTCATCACGCGGAAGTAGAGTACAGTCAGGATATCAACAATCGACAT
The DNA here is from genome assembly GCA_964465735.1 of uncultured bacterium. Lineage (GTDB taxonomy): Bacteria > Auribacterota > Erginobacteria > Erginobacterales > Erginobacteraceae > Erginobacter. The sequence goes on along the minus strand of CAYXKT010000003.1, from coordinate 33,480 downwards.
CGCCGAGCCGAAGTGAGACCCTTTCTGGTGCATCCGCACCAGTCGCTGCCTGATCTCCCGGCTGATCTTCTCTGTATTCACGCTTTTCAAGCTCGCTGATTTATGGATTGGGAGGCAATCCGGAAGATCAACCCCGGCCGCCCCTTGACAATCAATCACAGGAAAAGAATAAATTACACGAATCCATCCGGCTTTTCAATTATAATCCGCCCTAATTTGTTTGCCGTTGATTTTTCCTCCTGTTATTATCCTGGCACTATGCCCGCTCCGATCCCGAACAACCGTCCCCAAAAGAAATTCCGGGGAAAGATCTGGACGCCTGGGAAAATGACGGCCTTCTTCTGTCTTCTCTTCGCCGGACTCTTTCTCCTTTACCGGCCGACCTTTTATAATCCACCCCGAAGCGATTACTGGTCGGCCTTCTATGTCTTCCAACAGTTGGAATCCTCCTCACCGCCCCCGGCCTGGCAGGGTGTCCTGACATTCGATCTCTGGAAACACGGGACCTACCGTCCCCTCTCCCACCTTGTCCCCTACCTTCAGCATCATCTTTTCAGCCCCGACTTTACCTGGAACCATATCACCAATTTCGCCGGCTACTGCCTGAGCATCCTGCTGCTCTACCTGCTGGCGGTCCGACTCTCGCTCGGCCGGACCCTGACCGCCATCTTTTTAGCCGTCTTCGCCTTTCACTATTCCCACTCCGATATCCTGACCTGGACCTTCCAGCTCTTCATCATCCTCGGTTTCTGCTCTTTCCTCCTCGGGTACATTATCTATATCGGCTATCTCAGGAACCGGCGAACGATCCTCCTGCTGCCGGTCGGGGCCCTCTTTCTTCTCGGGATGTTCACTTCCGAGGTTTTTGCGCTCTGGCCGGTGGCGATCTTCATCCTCCCCTTCACCCTCGCTGTCCCACCCCGGCCATACTTCCAATGGAGAGACACCGCTATACTGCTGATTTATATTCTTTACCTGGGGGTCTGGGCGCTTCACCGGGGGTCGACCGGGGCCCTGCCCGCTCCCAGCGCCGGAGAGCTGGGAGCAGGGGTGCTCCTGGTCTTTTTCAACCTGGCTTACAACGGAGTCGCGGTCGCCCTCTGGCCCCAACTTGCCCGACCGGTTTTTTTCGATGACAATATGAATCTGGGTGGCTGGCTCCTCTCTCTGGGCAACCGATTGGAGGCCGTCGCGACCTTTTCCGGAGGAGCGATTCTCTTCCTTTTGCTCCTGGGGGCCTGGTGGCTAATCCGGAAAAGACAGCGCCGCCTCATCGCGCTTCTCTCTTTCTGCTTTTTTCTCTATCTGACCAATTTCTTCACCGTCGCCACTGCCCGGCTGACAACCAACCGGGCCCTCTACCCCCTGACCCAGTTCCGCTACCAGTATATCCCCAACGCCCTTCTGGCCCTGATCATCCCGGCTGTAATCACCATCCTCATCCAGCCCCGGTTTCGGGGAAAACTAATAATCACCTTGATCCTGACCCCGGTTCTGGTCTTTAATCTACTTGCCGGTTATCAGCAGATTGATATCTTAGAAGAGCGCTTGCGGCCTCTGGCGGTAATGCTGAATAATATCCGCGGGGAGCTGGCCACGGGGACGATCAACCAGGCAAATCGGCTTTACATCGCGCCCGAGGTGCCTGACCGAATTCCCGCGCCGGGCTGGAACCGCAATATGGCCCGCTTTATGGAGGGGAATTTCCAATGGTTCTTCCCCGCCCGCGAGATGGATAAATTCACCCTCCAGAGAGAAGAAGCAATCTGGATCATTACCAAGGATTCGTTTCCAGAGATCAGACCCAACCCGGAGAGAAGGAAAAACCAATGACTACACCGAGGAAATCCCTGGTCACCGGGGGAGCCGGATTTATCGGCAGCCACCTGGCCGAGGCACTGCTGAAAAGGGGCGATCGAGTGATCGTCCTCGACAACCTCTCCACCGGCAGGAAGGAAAATCTCAAACTGCTCCCCGGCAGCGAAAAAATCGAATTTCACCGGGTCGATATCTCTGATTATCCCGCCATCGCCCCCCTCTTTACCGGGGTGGAACAGGTCTTTCATATCGCCGCGCTGGCCGACATCGTCCCCTCGATCCAACAGCCCTTCGCCTACCATCGTTCCAATGTTGACGGGACGATCTCCGTCCTGGAAGCCGCCCGGGCCGCCGGGGTAAAGCGGTTGGTTTACGCCGCCTCCTCTTCCTGTTACGGCATCCCCGATCTCTACCCGACCCCGGAAACCGCCCCCGCCCGGCCCCAGTATCCCTACGCCCTGACCAAGTACGTTGGTGAGCAGTATGTCCTACATTGGGAGCAGGTTTACGGCCTGCCGGCGGTCTCGCTGCGTTTCTTCAATGTTTACGGACCCCGTTCCCGTACCTCGGGGACTTACGGCGCGGTCTTCGGGATCTTCCTCGCCCAGAAACTGGCCTCCCACCCCTTCACCGTGGTCGGCGACGGAACCCAGACCCGGGACTTTACCTTCGTCACCGACGTGGTCGATGCCTGCCTGGCCGCCGCCGACTCCGATCTTTCCGGAGAGGTAATGAACGTAGCCGGCGGAGACCCGGTCTCGGTCAACCGGTTGGTCGAACTGCTGGGGGGAGAATCGATCCATATCCCCAAGCGGCCCGGCGAACCCGATTGTACGCACGGGGACATCTCGAAAATCCATCGGCTGTTGGGCTGGAAACCGAAAATTACCATCGAGGAAGGGGTCAAGATCCTGCTCGACAATATCGACTACTGGCGCCAGGCCCCGGTCTGGACCCCCGAGACCATCGCCGACGCCACCAAGGATTGGTTCAAATTCCTGGGCTAAGCCCTCCGAGTCATTGCAAGGAATTCGGACAGATCAACATCCTTATCACAGCGGGGAACCCGAACGGAGTGAGGAACAAATAAACCTACTTCTGTGTTTATCCCCACAATAACAAGGAGAACTAACTAATGAGCACAGTTAAACCATCCGACAAGATCAAGACTATTGACGAACTGGCAAAGATCATCGCCGGGCTGAAAAAAAAGGGGAAGAAGGTCGTCCTCTGCCACGGCGTCTTCGACCTCCTCCACCCCGGACATTTCAAGCACTTCGCCGCCGCCCGGCGGGAAGGAGATCTTTTGGCGGTCACCCTAACCGAGGACCGCTATGTCGGAAAAGGCCCCGGACGACCGGTCTTCAACCAACGGCTCCGGGCCGAGACCTTAGCCGAGATCGAAACCATTGACTACGTGGCAATCAACAAGTGGCCGACCGCGGTCGAGACTTTAAAATATCTCCAGCCCGACGTCTATGCCAAGGGCAGCGACTACGCCGACCGGTCCCGGGACCTGACCGGAGAGATCTCCAAGGAGGAAGAAGCGGTCAAGGCAGGCGGAGGCCGGATCCACTTCACCGACGAAGTCTCCTTCAGCTCCACTGAACTGCTCAACGTTCACTTCAACGTCTATCACGAAGAAGCCGACCACTTCCTGAAGGAATTTCGGAAGAAATACTCCGCCGACCGGATCATTGAAATGATGAAGGACCTGAAAAAGCTCAAGGTCCTGGTGATCGGCGACACGATCATCGATGAGTATCATTACTGTCACCCGTTGGGAAAGGCCTGGAAGGAGACGGTGATCACCGCCGGCTACATCAACCAGGAATCCTTTGCCGGCGGGGTCCTGGCCACCGCCAACCATATCGCCGGTTTCTGTGATCAGGTCGATCTGATCACCTTGCTGGGCCAGGAGAATACCCAGGAGCATTTCATCCGGTCCAAGCTTAAGTCCAACATCACCCCCAACTTCTTCTACCGCGACGACGCTCCCACCATCACCAAGCGCCGCTACGTCGATCCCGCCTTTCTCTCTAAGATGTTCGAAATCTGTTTCTTCAACGCTCAAAATCCACCGGAGGAGATCACGACGAAAGTATGTAACCACCTGGCGAAAGTCTGCTCCCAGTACGACCTGGTGCTCGCTTCCGATTTCGGCAACGGCTTCATCGGGAAGGAGATCGTAGAAACCCTCTGCGAGAATTCCCGTTTCCTCTCCGTCAACACCCAGACCAACAGCGCGAATACCGGCTTTAACCTGATCACCAAGTACCCGAGGGCCGATTATATCTGTATCGACGAGCCGGAGATCCGCCTGGCTTTAAGCGACAAATACGGCAACCTCGAGGAAATGATTCTCCAGCTCTCGGAGAAAATGAACTGCCAGCGGGTAACTGTCACCCGGGGACATAACGGCTCCCTGGGCTACCAGCCTCAAAGCGGTTTTTACCAAGCCCCGGTCCTCTCCAAGGAAGTAGTGGACCGGATCGGCGCCGGAGATGCTTATCTGGCGGTCACCTCGGCTTGCGTCGCCGCCGGTTACCCGATGGATATAATCGGGTTGGTCGGCAACGCCGTCGGGGCCCTGGCGGTCCGGATCGTCTGCAACCGGGAGTCGGTGGAACCGGTCCCTCTCTACAAGTTCATCACCGCGCTTTTAAAATAACCCCGGCAAGAGTGAAGGATCATCCCGATCGATGATAAAATGACAGACCTATTTTCAGGTTTGTTCATTTTTCGGCTATACCGGAAGCCAACAGTCTAAAGAAAATGTTGTGTAACACTTTAGCCTTCTAAATGCGTTATTGATTGTCATTACGATCCGGGTTTTCGCGGATCCGGCTGCAGACGGAAGACGGATAAACAATCTCAACCTGGAGATTTCTCCGTCGCCTTCGGCTCCTCGCAATTACAATTCCAAGCTGATAAAACAGTAGAGACTTTTATTGAGCTAAAATGTTACAATATTTAACCTAAGTTGAGCGATTATTGCGGATGAAACGTGCTAAGATTTTGCTGGCCGACGGGTTGCGAAAACCGCAGCCATATCCAGGAGATATGGCGAGGATTTTCAATATCCGTTCGGACGCAAAAGATTGGTGCAGTTCGCCGCATAGAATCGCTCAATTTAGGTTTAAATGAATTGGGAGATAGTTAATATCGCCTAAAACCTCTTGAGGGAGAATTCTTAAGATGGAAAAGTTCAGTAAAAAAGAGAAAGTCGCGTTGGTTGTATTCGGATTGATCCTGCTGGCTATCATCATCCAGATGCTGATCCGGGTCAATATCCTTGAATTCGGAGCCGAGCGGATAGCGCCCCTGGAAGTGGCGGAGATCGATCTCTCCGGCAACCTGCTCAACCAACCGGGGGTTAGGCTTTCCGCCTCTTCCCGCAATCAGAATAATCAGTCCCCGGACCGCCTGAGCGACGGCAATCCCCAGTCTTTCTGGCATATTGCCCTGGACCAGGTCGGCGAACCGGCCTGGGTCCTGGCGGATTTTGGAGCCGGAAATGAATATTCCGTCCGGTCCCTGGCCGCGCTCCCCCGGGAAGATATTCCCCGCCAGTTCTTCCGGACCGCCGAACTTCTCGGCAGTGATGACGGGGAAAACTGGAACAGCATCGCCACGGTAATCCTCTGGGGAACTCCCCGACGGGCCAATTGGTGGAAGTGGGATTTTAACAATGACCGGGCTTTCCGCTATTATAAGCTGCTGATCACCGACGGCCACGAGGGAGGGGATTTTTATTCGATGGCCGGACTGGCTTTCTTTGAATGATTTATTCCGTCGCGGAAATATAATTCAAAACAACTCCAGTTTTTCCGCCGCTTTTGCCAGAGCGCGATCGGCGGTTAACAACCGGGCGTTTTTTGCCTCGGCCAGAGCCAGAAAGAGCGAGTCATAAACGGTCAGCTTGTCTTCCCGGGCCAGCGCGGAGGCTCGCCGGATCAGCGCCCGGTGCCCGAAAAGCTTGATCGGGAGCGAGAGAATACACTCCAGTAATTCCTCCATCTCCTCCCGGGACAAAATCCCTTCCCGGTGTTTCTTGCGCAGGGCCTGAGCCGCTTCGGGCTGGATTAATTCCGGGGCCAGCAGAGCGCCCTCTCCCCGCTCCGCCTCCCGGAGGGCCCGGGTCAGGCCGGCCGGTATCGGACCATCGGGGATAAATAGCCGAAGCAGAGCCGAAGTATCGATGACCACGATCATCGATCACGCTCCCGGCGGATATCCGCCGTAATATCACCCCAGTCCCGATCCCGCAGTCGGGTTCTCCAGTCCCGGCATTGCAGTTCGGGGCTTTTCTCGACCAGTTGAACCTCGCGCTCCAGGATACACTTCACCTGCTCCTGGAGGCTGCGGCGATTGATCTTCGCCCAGCGCTTGAGCGCCAGATAGGTATCATCGGCAACGCTTCGGACAGTTATAACTTTCATAATTCGCCCTCTCCTTGAATGCATTATGCATTCGTATATTTGACTGTATATTAACACCTAAGTTGAGCGATTATTGCGGATGAAATGTGCTAAGATTTTGCTGGCCGACGGGTTGCGAAAACCGCAGCCATATCCAGGAGATATGGCGAGGATTTTCAATATCCGTTCGGACGCAAAAGATTGGTGCAGTTCGCCGCATAGAATCGCTCAATTTAGGTAACATCTAAACGTTCGATGTCAATCAAGCTTCACACCAGGAATATGTTTTGCTCCCGGGTCACCGCTTGATAGAATAGGTTGCGTATATCTGCTTGTCCATATTGGGGAAGTTTGGGGTTGGCAATATTGAGGACGCGATTTTCTAAATTCGACTGGGCCGCGCTGGGGTTGGTGGCGGTTCTGGGTGTACTGCTCTTTATGGTCTGGTGGCGGTTCCCCTTTTACAAGTCCTTCTCCCAGGGGGACCCCTACCTCGACGCCAACCAGTACGTCCCGGGACGGAACTTTGCCCAGCGGGGGTTCTTTCGGGAGTATCTTCTCGCCGAGTACGCCACCGGTCCGGAGGAGGCCTACCCGCTCTGGTACACCCACAACCCTCCCCTCTCCGAGATCCTGAGCGGGGTTTACTACCGGCTGGGACTGGAGGACATCTCCCAGCAGCGGATAATGGCCATCCTCTGGAATCTGCTGGCGGCCTGGTTCTTTTACCTGCTGGTCAAGCAGCTGGCCAATCCCCGGGCAGCGGTCTTTTCGCTAGCGGTCTATATCTTCAACCCGGTTTATATCGCCTGGGGCGATAACCTCTTCATCAACCACCAGTGGGCCTTCGCTTTTATGGCGATCTATTTCTTCCTCCGATCCGCCGACAGCCGTCCCCAAGGTCATTGCGAGGACCCCGAACAAAGTGAGGGAGACAAAGCAATCTCCGGTGAAGTGAATATTGTTTCGGCCTTACGGCCTCGCAATGACGGAACCGGCGGGGAGAGTCCAGACCGCACCCGGGTATTCACGGCCCTGGCCGCGGTCTTTTTCTTCCTCCTCTGTTACTCAAACTACGAGTATGTTCCCTTCGTCGCTCTCTTCTTCATCGGAACCAAACTGCTCAAACTGCGGAAAGTCCCCTGGTCCCGGATCGGGCTGCTGCTGGGCGCGGGGGCGGCGGCGGTCCTGCTTCACCAGTTCTGCGTGATGCTGGCAGTGGGGGCGGATTTCTGGATCCTCGACAAGGCCGAATCTTTACTCCACCGGACCGGTCTGGGGATCACCCCGCTGATGGAGATCTACCGCCGGGCGCCGATTTTGATGTGGGAAGAGCAGACCCTCCTCCACGGCAGTTACAGCCTGACTTCCTTCTGGAAGAATTTTTACTGCCACCTGGAAGGTTTCTTCGGCTGGGGCTGGGGTCCGACCCTGGCCGGGGCGGTTATTTTCGGCCGTTATCTGCTCCCGGACGGGGGGCCGGGGAGGAAGAAGATCCGGCGGGCGCTTCTCCTCTTTTTCGTGGCTTCCGTCTTTTGGTTCGTCGTCTTCGTCCAGCACACCGCCGACCATCAGTGGGGTTCCACCGCCCTCCTCTTTGGCCCCTTCGCCGCTTTTCTCTTTGGAACGGTCCTGGCCGGAGTCTTTAATAATCTCATACTCGGGAAGGGAATTTTCGGGAAGATCATCGGTGGTCTGCTGGCCGCCGCCCTCATCGGGGGGTTGGTCGCCGGGAGGATCTCCCGCCATCGGCCGTTTGAGGAATACCCCGGGATCTCAACTCTCCGGAAATGCCGGGAAGCCCACTTTGTGACCAGCGCCATCCCGACCGTGGTCTCCGCCCAGACCGGGGTCCCCGCCGGCTGGATGGCCGGGCGCCACCCGGCCTTGATGTTCAGCCACAGACGCTACCTGGTCAACCCCAGCTATGAGATTTCCTCGAAGCCAACCCTCTTCTTCTCACCCCAACACCCCGAACACCCCCGTTTCGCCCCTTTTTACGACGACTGGCTCTCCGCCCGGTATGAGATCATTGAGCAGGGATCGGGCTATACCATCTACAACCTCCTCCAACCGCTGAAACCGGGAGAAGTGGAATATATCTCCCGAGACCGCTTTCAGGAGATTCTCGACCGCCTCCCCCGGGGGCGTCCGGCCGAACTCCCGGATCCCTCCCGACGCCTCTATCACCGCTTTCCGGAACCGGAGACGGAAGAAGAGATCGCCGCCGCGATCGTCAGCTTTCTCCTCCGGCTGACCGGGCTGGATCTTGGAAAGTTATCGGAACCTGCATCGATCCCCGTCCGCCTCCTCACCGGCAACCTTTTCGCCCCCCCCGGCGAACTAACTGCCAGTTCGCGGATCCCGGATCGACCGCCGGAATCACTTTTTCAACCCGGCCCAGATAAATACTGGCACATTGACGAGGACAAAATCGGCCGGCCGGCCTGGGTGATGATCGATCTCGGTCCGGGACGAGCCGAGGCGATCAACTTCATCCGGACCCTGCCCCGAGAGGACATCCCCCGTCAATCGTTCCGGACCGCCGTCATTCAGGGCAGCGAGGATGGAGAAACCTGGGGGGACCTGTCAGCCATAATCCAGGACCAGGCGCCCCTCCCCGCTCAATGGAACGGATGGCTCTTTACAAACCAAACCCCCTATCGTTATTATCGTCTCCTGATCGTGGACGGCCACGAAACCAGCAGCGCTTTCTACTCTCTGGGGGGATTGGAATTATATCGAGTGGCGGAGGCCGGAAAATAACCGGACCAGAGGGGAAATAATCTGGAGAACGTCCTCAATTGGGCTAATGAAATTCAGCCAAAAACTGTCTCTTCTCTTCCCCCTGACCCTGGTCGTAGTTTTGGTCGCGCTGGCCTACGGGAACGTGACCTTTCTTCGCCGATCGCTTAACCCGGTCCTGCTGATCCCCCAGCGCGAGATCCAGTCGACCACCGGCTATTCCGATATTGCCGGGAACGCCGACGGCCGTCACGGCTGGCACGTCGACCTCGCCAACCCGGCCTACCTGGAGTGGCCGGTCAACCTGGCGATCGGCCGGGCACTGAAGGCGGGGCATATCCCCCTGGTAATGCCCGATCAGAACCTGGGGATCCCCCTGGCCGGCCAGTACTGCCACCGGATCTTCTCACCCTATCAGATAATTGAAAACCTCTTTCTCCCGGCCGGTTACGACTTCTTTATCCTCCTGAGACTGGTCCTGGCCGGGGCCTTCACCTACCTCTTCCTTCGACCGCTCTGCCAAACCCGGGTGGCGGCTCTGCTCGGAGCGGTGGGATTCGGGTTGGGGTCGATTATGGTCATCTACTCCAACCACGAAGAAGTCTCCAACGTGGCGATGACGGTGCCGATTCTGCTCTGGGCGGTCCGGGCCTTCTTCGACCGACCCAACCTCGGACGAACCTGCTGGCTGGCTTTGGCGTTAGCGCTGGTCCATACCGCCAGCCAGCCGGAGATCCAGCTCTACGTCCTCCTGCTGGCCCTGGTCTATGGCCTGACCCGTCTCTTCTCCCTCCCCCCCGGACGGAAAAACCCGGCCTTCTTTTCCAGCCTGGGGGCGATCGTCTTGAGCGCTTTGATCGCCGCCCCTCAGTTCGTTCTCTTCCTTCTCTTTCACGAGGAAGCCTGGACCTATCATCCTCCGGGCGGCGAACTGGGACTGCAATCCCCGATGACGGTCGCCAATTTTCTCTTCACCTTCTTTCCCCGTCTCCGCCAGACCCCCTGGCCCTGGTCCTACCGGACGATCAACCTGCTCTGGGACTGGGTTGGGGGTTATTTCGGGCTCGGGCTGCTGATCCTGGCCGGTGCCGCCGGCCGCCGGACACGGAGGAACCGGCGGGAGGTGATGGTCTTCGGATCTTACTTCCTCTTTGTCCTGGCCAAAAATCTCGGCTGGTCCCCGGCCCAGCTGCTCGGCCTCCTCCCCTTCTTCGACCAGACCTGGTCACCCCGCTGGGCGGCGGCTTCCTGGAGTTTCGCCCTCGCCGTCCTCGCCGCCCTCGGTCTCGATAATCTCCTGGACAAAGCCGAACCTTTCCGGCCGGCGGCCGGAACCACACCCCACCGACGGGCAAGCGCCTTCCTGACCAATCCCTTGGTCATCTCCGGATTGCTCCTCCTTGGCCTGATCCTCTCCGCCGTCTTCTGGTGGCAGGCGGGAGAGCTCTGGAAGAAGGCCCAGCTGCGGGGATATGTCTTCTCCAATGGTCTCCTCTGCTTCTCTCTGGCCGGAGTCCTCTACCTTATCTATCGTTTAATCTCTGCCCCTCTACGCCGATATCTCTCCTCCACCTTCCAGAAATGCCGGAAGGCGTTCCGACATCGGCAGTTCGAGGTTATCGGCCTGCTCTCCGCGGCGGGAGCCGTCGCCCTCCGCTGGTTTCCCGAGAGGCATTATCACTTTCCACTCCCCGAACCGATCGGGGCTTATCTCCTGGCCGCCCCGATATTGCTGGCAGCCCTGGCCGGTCTTTTCATCATCGCCGCCTCACCGGCCAATTTTGGGACGGTCGCCGCCGTCGCGGTTGCCATCCCCCTGGCCCTGGCCGGAGGCTGGGCCATCCTCCCCCCGGGCCCCTTGCCGAATATCTGGTGGGCGATCTTCGTCCTCGACCTGGCCGGTTTTCTCCTTCTCCCGCCAAATACGCGAACCCGGCGAGTCATCCTTCCAGTTCTCTCCGCTATTTTACTGGCCGGGCTGGCCGCGCTCTTCTTCACCTCCGGATTCTTCTCTCCCCAGGCCGATGAGATGCTCCGGCTCCATTTTTATTTCGCCGTCCTCATTGTGGCCTTTTTCTCCTGGCTCTGCCTCCGGGCCCGAGGAGAGGGAGCGGGGACCGGGATGGGCTGGCTCTTCCTTTTCCCGGTCTGGGCGGAACTGGCGATCTACATCCCCCGCAACCACTTCGATAAACTCCTGTTGATCGACAAGATCCCTTTCGCCATCGCCGCCGCGGTCGTTATTTTCGCGGTCTTTTGGCGGAGAAAACGTCCGTTCCTGATGGGAGCCGGCCTGGTACTTTCCGGCGCCGCTTTCCTGATTATCGACTCCGTCTCTTCTCCCCGCCTCTCCCGGCAGTCCTCTCCCCGGGAACCCCTTGCTTTCGTCCGCTTTCTCCAGGAACGCCAACCTTACGCCCTGACCGGGGTCGGCCGGGTACTGGCCCCTAACTTCGCCTCCGCCCACGGACTGGTTGATCTGCGCGGCTGCGTCTCGATGAACCCGGCCGCCTATCAGTTCTTTCTTGAACAGTTCCTCCAGGTCGTCCCCTCCAACTCCAGTTACTCGCTCTGGTACACCGGCGACAACCCGATCACTCACAGCCAGGGCACCCCCTACGGCAGTTCTCAATCCGCCCAGGTCCGGGCCTTTGAACGGAGTTTCCCCTTCTTCCGCCTGGCCGGCACCCGCTATATCCTCTCCCCCCCCGGGGCTCTTGACCGCAGCAGCCGGTCAGCCGCAAGGCTGATGATCAAGATTTACTCCGGCAAAGTCGATATCTGGGAGATCTCCGCCCTCCCCCCCACCTTCATCGCCCACCGGGCCGAGGTAATTTCAATGCTGGGTGATCCCCGGAGATGGGGAACTACAATCATCGAACGGAAAGAGGTCCTCGAAGGGAAACTGGTACTGCTGGAGGAAGAATCGGCGGCGCTTCTTCCCCCGGGCCGACCCTCGCCCCTCGACCGGGCCAAGCTAATCACCGGGGAGAACCCCAACCGGTTCCAGGTCCGGTTTTATACCGAATCCCCCGGCTACCTGATCGTTAACCGGCTCCATACCAACCTCCTGCGAGCCTCCCTGGAGGGGAAGAACCTTCCGATCCTTCCGGCCAACGGACCCTTTTTCGCTGTCCCCGTCCTCGGAGCGGACCGAGAGCGGATGCTGGAAATCTCCTACCTCTCCCCTCCGGTCCGCTGGTCTTACCGGCTGGCCCTGGCCGGGCTGCTGATTACCGCCGCCGGCCTGGCGGCAGGCCTGATCCGGTCGAGGAGAAAAGAGGGCAATGAAGTTACCGCCGGGAAATGATCGGCGGCGGGTCGCCGCCGCCGGACTGATCCTGATCGCGGCGGGTATCCTGGCCTACGGCAACATCTTCCGGGGAGAGTTCGTCTATGACGATATCCGAGAGTCTGACCTTATCCTCCGCTCTTTTCCTCGGACACCTGGCCCGGCAATGGAACCGGATTTACAGCGACTCGATCGCGCTCTGGTATGAAGTTACCCTTCTCCGTCCCGAACACGCCCGCGGCTATTACAATTACGGACTCGAACTGGGTGAAACCGGCCGGCGGAGGGAAGCGATCGTACAGTACCGGGAGGCGATTCGCCTCAAGCCGGATTACGCTCTTTCTTATAACAACCTGGGGGTCGCTCTCTCGGAAGAGGACAGCTATGACCAGGCAATTGCCCGTTACGGACAGGCGATCAGATTAAATCCTCACTACTGGGAAGCCCGCTACAACCTGGGGATCGCCCTCTCTCAACTGGGAAAGGATCGCGAAGCCCTGACTTCGTTCCAGGAATCCCTCCGCCTCCTGCCTCATTTCGCCCCGGCCTACCTCCGAGCCGGCGATCGGCTCCGAAAACTGAACCGCCACCGGGAAGCGGCCGCTTATTACCAGAAAGCCCTCGGGATCAACCCCAGTTGTTTTCCCGCCATTCAGGAACGAATAAGCGAAATCGATCAAACCGGAGATCAGGATCTGACCTCGATATATCACGGAATCCTCAATCCCCCACTTCCCGACTGATATTTTCACCGAGTTGGAAAAGTGATGCCGTATAAATCATCCAAGCTCTGGATAACTCAACTTTACCCGAACAGTACCAGCTATCACAGAATATATTGCCGTGTAACGGGACATATCTTGCCCGCCAAGGGCTTCTTGTTCATAAGCTTTCTCCCTGTCAACCCATATACTCGAATTTTTCTCATTATATTTTAATGCTGGCACGGAATATGCTATAGTAACTCTCGAGATAAGAAAAACTATTCCCGAGAAGAAAAATAAATATTATAGAGTTGCGCGCATTGACATATCTTCTCTCTGTGTTATGGTTATAGAGTAAGTTAATCTGTCTATAATCATTTCTTTTACGACACTTTAAATGTTCTCCTTTACCCGGAGGAAAACTATGAAAATTTCGAGCTTCCCGATTATTCTCACCGCGACCTTGGTCGCACTCATCGCCTTGCCCGCCTGGGGTCAGAATCTCCCCCACCCCTACGACAAACCGGCTATCAACTTTCAGGGCCGAATCGAGGAAGGTGATATCGGTTATTCCGGAGACTCGACATTTAAGTTCTGGATCGGTGACGAGGCGATGACCAATGTTTACTGGGGTCCGGAAAATGCCGAAACCACTTGCGTAGAAGGTATCTACAACGTCATCCTCGGCCGAGACACTGCTGATCTCCCTTCTTCAATCTTCACGGGGCAAGACAGTTATTACCTCCAGGTGGCCTTCTCCACTGACGGGACCTACTTTGAGACTCTCGCCCCCGTCCAGGAGATCCTCACCGTCCCCTTCGCGGTCAACGCCGACCTTCTTGACGGTCTGGAGAGTCCGGAGAGCGCCTTTGTCGGGGTGACCGATGTCCAGATCATCACCAATAAAACCCTGACTGACCCGACCCTGACCCGGCCGGTAATTGACAGTTCATACTTCCGCGTCACCCCCGGAACGCTCCCGGACGCCCCCGACGCGGGCTATTTCGCTTATGATAACAGCGATAATAAATTCAAGTACTGGGACGGCAGCCAATGGGTCGCTCTGGAGGATAGTTCCGCCACCTCCCCCTGGACCCGGGTGGGTACCACCATCATCCCGCAAAACGAGGGAGATTTCGTCCAGCTGACCGGGGCCTCTCGGCTCCTCTTTTCCCGGTCGGTTTACGGATCGGCCGGCAGCCCTCTGATCTCCTTTAACCCCGAGGATGGGGGCACCGGGATTTTCAAGGCGGGGCCGGATCAGATCGACTTCTCCACCCAGTCCAGCCGACGGTTCACGGTCCGTTCCACCGGGGCGATCCGCTTCATCCCGATCCCCCAGCCGGCCTCCGGTATGGACGGCGATTTCTATTACGACACCGACCAGGAGAGCCTGATGTACTTCAAAGGCGCCACCTGGCACCCGGTGGCCTCGGGGACCGGAAGCATTATGGATCCGCTGGGCGCCGACTCCACGCTCCGGGGTTCCGACGGCACCACCTGGGTCGCCACCACAGGGTTTCTGATCTCGGCTGACGGGACCGCCACCGTCCAGAAGGATATCCGCATCCGGCAGAAAATGTTCTTCTACGGCGATACAAATACTTACATCCAGGGCCCCGACCAGGATACGCTGGAATTTTATACCGGCGGAGCCCAGACGATGACCTTATCCCCCGACCATCGGTTACGGATGACCTTCGGGGGGACTAAGGAGGTGCCCGCAATTTCCTTCAGTGACCAGAGTCATCTCGGGATCTACGCCAACTCAACATATAATCACATTTCCTTCGCGGGTAGCCAGACCGATATGTTCTCGATCCGGGGACAAGGCCACGTCCGCTTCCGGCCGCTGGGAACGGCCCCGACGGTCGGGGTCTCGAGAACCGGTGATCTTCATTATAACAACACCGAAAACACCTTTATGTATTTTAAGGGCTCCACCTGGCACCCGATCGCCTCGGGAACCGGGAGCATTATGAACCCGATCGGGGCCGATTGTACGCTCCGCGGCTCCGACGGCACCACCTGGGTCGCCACCACGGGTTTTCTGATCTCGGCCGACGGGACCGCCACCGTCCAGAAGGATATCCGCATCCGGCAGAAAATGTTCTTCTACGGCGACACCAATACTTACATCCAGGGCCCCGACCAGGATACTCTGGAATTTTATACCGGCGGAGCCCAGATGATGACCTTAACTCCCGACCGTCGGTTGCGGATAGCCGCCCAGGGGACACGGTCCGTACCCGCGGTCTCCTTCGGCAATCAGAGCCATCTCGGGGTCTACGCTGACTCGACATATAATCACATTTCCTTCGCGGGTAGCCAGACCGATATGTTCTCAATTCGGGGACAAGGCCACATCCGCTTCCGGCCCCTGGGAACAGCCCCATCTTCCGGGGTCTCGAGATCCGGCGATCTCTACTTCAACGCTCAGACCGGGACCTTTATGTACTATCACAACGGGTGGAAGCCGATCGCCTCCGGCGAGGGCTCGATCCCCAAGCCCGATCAGGCGAATGACACCCTCTACGCCAGCGATGGCAGCACCTGGTCCCCCAACCGGGAACTGCGGGTCTACCCCGGTACCAAGGTCGCGACCTGGAACGATCTCCAGGTAGGCTCGGGCGGCGGCCAGAAATTGTACTGGGGCACCGCCGCCAGCACTTACATTACCTCTCCCGCCGCCGGAACGATCAATTTTTATACCGGCAACACTGAACGGATGCGGATCATCGATACCTCCAGCAGTGCCGCCACTCCACTGATAACCTTCCAGGGCGATAACGATACCGGGATCTGGAAGCCGGCGGCTGACAACATCGCCATCTCCACCGGTGGCACGGAGGCTTTCCGGATCAACGCCAACCAGCTAATGGGGATCAACACGCTTGGTGCCCCCGCCGCCCGGCTCGAGGTCAAGGAGACTGCGACCCGTCCGGCCCTGCGGGTTGAGCAGAGCGCGGCCGATCAGTACGCCGTAAATATCGAGCAGGGTGGAGAGCGCAGCGCTATCAGGATTAACCAGACCGCCTCGACCGGGGATTCATCACCAGGGTCCGCCGCCGGCGCCGGCGGGGCACTCCATATCTATGCCGGCACCGGTGCCTTCGGCAGTGCCATCACCGCCTTCAGTAACCAGTCGGCGGCCGCCCCTCTGGTCTGGTTCCGAGGGGGAAGCTCCTTTAACCGGCAGCCGATACTCAGGCTCCAAGCCAACTCCGGGACGGCGGCCCCCCTGCACCTGGTGCCAATGGCCAACGAACCCGCTCCTGGCGGCACCTGGAACACCTATACCGGAGCTTTTTACGTCAATATCGACGGAACGCTCTATTACAACAACGGAACCGAGTGGCAGGCGCTCCCGGGGGAAGGCGGCAGCGGCGACGGGACGGTGGTGGGGACCGGGTCTTCACCTCAGGTAGCTTACTGGACCGAGAGTTCTCAGATCAGCGGCCAGGCGGGTTTTGAATATGACGACACCAACAACCGGCTCACCGCCGTCAACGCGACTTTCACCGGCCTGAGCGCCGCCACCGCCCATCTCGCTTCCGGGGCAACGATCAACGAGTTCTCGATCGACGGGACTCTGGCCGGGAACAGCGACGCCGCTGTCCCCACCGAGCAAGCGGTCAAGACCTATGTGGACGGTCTCCCGATCGGAGCGGGGTTGAACGGTGCCGGCACCGCGAATACGATGGCGTACTGGACCAATGAATCCACCTTGGACGACCTGGCGGCTATGACCGACGGACAACTGATCATCGGATCCACCGGTGCCGCTCCGGCCATCGCTGCAGTTGGCACCAGTAACGGTATCACCTCTACTGTCGGGGCTGGAACACTCACGGTCTCCGGTATCAGCGCAACGGAGACAGACATCGGCGTGATCGAGATCGCTACCAATGCCGAGGCGGTGACCGGCACCGCTACCGACAAGGCGATAGTCCCCTCCAACCTGGCCGGTGTCTTCGCCGCCCCGCCTCCGATCGGTGTAACCACCGCCGCTGCCGGGGCTTTCACCAACCTGACCGCATCCACCGCCTATCTGGGCGCCGGGGCGACGATAACAGAGTTCTCGACCGACACGACGCTGGCCGGGGGGAATGTCAAGATCCCGACCGAACAGGCGGTCAGGGAGTACGTGGATGACGCCGTCGCCGGCGTGGACGGCGTAGCCGGAAGCGACACCGAGATTCAATTCAACGACGGCGGCAACTTCGGGGGCGATTCGGCCTTCACCTGGAATACCGCCAACGACAAACTGACCGTAGCTTCCGGGGCGACCACTACCACCGCAGTTGAGATCACGGCTGATTCTCTGACCTCGGGGCGCGCTTTGGAAGTCACCTCGAATTCGGCCGGGGCGACCGGCGACGCGATGGTTTACATCGAACGTGGCGCGACGGGTCGGGCCCTCCAGGTCCGTTCCAACAACCCCACCGGTAGCGGGGTCTGGGTCGAATC
The DNA here is from genome assembly GCA_964465735.1 of uncultured bacterium. Classification (GTDB taxonomy): domain Bacteria; phylum Auribacterota; class Erginobacteria; order Erginobacterales; family Erginobacteraceae; genus Erginobacter. The sequence continues at coordinate 16,030 of CAYXKT010000003.1, read as the reverse complement.
CACCTCCATCACCTCCGGCCAGACGATGATGATCAAGGCCAACTCCCCCGGCCTGACCGCCGGCGGTTCTGCCCTGACGATCGAGCAGGATCACTCCAGCGGCCTGGGCAAAGCCCTCTTTGTCCAGCAGGACGGGGCCGGGGAAGCCGCCCGGTTCACGCTCGCGGCCGGTGCCACCGGCAAGTCGGCGATCTGGGTACAAGCCAATCGTAGCACCGAAGCCGCGCTCAGTTCCCAGACCGGCGGCGGAGCCATCCACATCCAGAACTCGGGCAATACCGGACCCGCCCTTACCGCCTACTCCACCCAGACCGCGCCCCAGTCGGCCCTGGCCTGGCTCAAGGTGATGGCGCCTTTCTCCGGACAACCGGTATTGCGTTTGGAGGGAAGGACCACGGGGGCTAACCCGCTTCATCTGGTTCCGCAGGCAGCGCCAGCGGGCACCTCCCTGGCCGGAGAGTTTTACGTCAAGACCGACGGGTCCCTCCATTACTATAACGGGACCGACTGGATCGCCCTGACCGGAGACTCCGACAGCGGGGGCAGCGGCGACGGAACGGTGGTGGGGACCGGGTCTTCACCTCAGGTAGCCTACTGGACCCAGGATTCCCAGATCAGCGGCCAGGCGGGTTTTGAATATGACGCCGCCACCAAACTGCTCACCGCCGACAACGCGACCTTCACCGGCCTGACCGCCGGAATCGTCGCCCTTAACTCCTCAGGATCGGCTGGATCCCCGATCATCACCTGGGCCACCGATCCTGGTACCGGTATGTACCGTCCGATCGCCAATACAATCGGTTTCACCACCGCCGGGAACCTGCGTTTCTCGATACGAGCGAACGGTCAAACCCGTTTCCAACCCCTTGACGCCGAACCGGGATCAGCCGCCAAGGGAGGATTGTACTTCAATAACCAGTCCGACACCTTTATGTATCACGACGGATCATCGTGGAAGCCGATCGCCTCCGGCGAGGGCTCAATCCCCGAGCCCGATCAGGCGAATGACACCCTCTACGCCAGCGATGGCAGCACCTGGTCCCCCAACCGGGAACTGCGGGTCTACCCCGGTACCAAGGTCGCGACCTGGAACGATCTCCAGGTAGGCTCGGGCGGCGGCCAGAAATTGTACTGGGGCACCGCCGCCAGCACTTACATTACCTCTCCCGCCGCCGGAACGATCAATTTTTATACCGGCAACACTGAACGGATGCGGATCATCGATACCTCCAGCAGTGCCGCCACTCCACTGATAACCTTCCAGGGCGATAACGATACCGGGATCTGGAAGCCGGCGGCTGACAACATCGCCATCTCCACCGGTGGCACGGAGGCTTTCCGGATCAACGCCAACCAGCTAATGGGGATCAACACGCTTGGTGCCCCCGCCGCCCGGCTCGAGGTCAAGGAGACTGCGACCCGTCCGGCCCTGCGGGTTGAGCAGAGCGCGGCCGATCAGTACGCCGTAAATATCGAGCAGGGTGGAGAGCGCAGCGCTATCAGGATTAACCAGACCGCCTCGACCGGGGATTCATCACCAGGGTCCGCCGCCGGCGCCGGCGGGGCACTCCATATCTATGCCGGCACCGGTGCCTTCGGCAGTGCCATCACCGCCTTCAGTAACCAGTCGGCGGCCGCCCCTCTGGTCTGGTTCCGAGGGGGAAGCTCCTTTAACCGGCAGCCGATACTCAGGCTCCAAGCCAACTCCGGGACGGCGGCCCCCCTGCACCTGGTGCCAATGGCCAACGAACCCGCTCCTGGCGGCACCTGGAACACCTATACCGGAGCTTTTTACGTCAATATCGACGGAACGCTCTATTACAACAACGGAACCGAGTGGCAGGCGCTCCCGGGGGAAGGCGGCAGCGGCGACGGGACGGTGGTGGGGACCGGGTCTTCACCTCAGGTAGCTTACTGGACCGAGAGTTCTCAGATCAGCGGCCAGGCGGGTTTTGAATATGACGACACCAACAACCGGCTCACCGCCGTCAACGCGACTTTCACCGGCCTGAGCGCCGCCACCGCCCATCTCGCTTCCGGGGCAACGATCAACGAGTTCTCGATCGACGGGACTCTGGCCGGGAACAGCGACGCCGCTGTCCCCACCGAGCAAGCGGTCAAGACCTATGTGGACGGTCTCCCGATCGGAGCGGGGTTGAACGGTGCCGGCACCGCGAATACGATGGCGTACTGGACCAATGAATCCACCTTGGACGACCTGGCGGCTATGACCGACGGACAACTGATCATCGGATCCACCGGTGCCGCTCCGGCCATCGCTGCAGTTGGCACCAGTAACGGTATCACCTCTACTGTCGGGGCTGGAACACTCACGGTCTCCGGTATCAGCGCAACGGAGACAGACATCGGCGTGATCGAGATCGCTACCAATGCCGAGGCGGTGACCGGCACCGCTACCGACAAGGCGATAGTCCCCTCCAACCTGGCCGGTGTCTTCGCCGCCCCGCCTCCGATCGGTGTAACCACCGCCGCTGCCGGGGCTTTCACCAACCTGACCGCGGGGACCGTGGCCACCGGTCTTACGCCCGGGCACCTGGTCTGGACCGGCGCCGACGGCCTCCTCTCCGAGGAAGCAGCTCTTGCTTATAACGCCGCCAGCGATAAGGTCACCCTGGCCTCCACCGCGACCGACGGCGAGGCTCTCCAGATCGTGGCCAACAACCTGACCACCGGGACCGCTCTCGACGTCTCCTCGACCGCCGCCAACACCAAATACGACCTGGTGACTTTCACCGCCAACACCGGACGGGCCCTGGTCATCTCTCATTCCGGAGGCAGCGGCGGCGAGAACAACGAAGCGGTCCTGATTGAACGGACCTCCCCCGGGCGGGCCCTGGGAGTCCACGCCAGCAACACCGGGGGCGACGGCGTTTATATCCGGTCGTCCACCGCCGTGCAGGGCAACGTCGTCAATATCACCGCGAGTTCGGACGCCCTCACCACCGGAGCGGCGCTCCAGGTTTACCAGAGCCGTCCGTCGGCCGGGGGGAACGCCCTCTATGTCCGCCAGGCGGGAACGGGGAAAGCAGCCCAGTTCACTAATGCCACCGGCAAGCCGGCGATTATGATCACTCAGTCCGGCAACTCCGATAGCGGGATCACTCAAGCTGAAGGCGGCGCACTCCACATCCTCAATACCGGAAACAACTTCGGGGGATTAACCGTTTACTCCAACAACACCGTCAGCCAGGCCAATCCGCTGGTCACTTTCCGGGTCGGCAACACCACTTTTCCCCAGCCGGTCCTCCATATCGACCCCCCCGCCACCGGAGACGCCGCCCACCTTTACCTGACCCCGATTGCCGGCGCCACCTTCAACCCCGCCGCCACATCGGCCGGGATGCTCTACGCCAGTTCTACCACCAAATCCCTGATGTACTATAACGGAACCGACTGGATCGCCCTGACCGGTTCGGCCGGGGGCGCGGGCGACTTCGCTCTCCGAGATCTCAGCAACATCACAGGCATCGCCGCCGGCCTTATCCCGGACGCAGATAACACCCGGGACCTGGGCAGCAGCGGTGCCCGGTGGAAAGACCTTTACGTCGCCGGCACCGGCACTATCGCCACCGCCGACATTAACGGCGGGAATATCGACGGGACCCTGATCGGGGCTACCGTCCCCTCCTCCGCTGAGTTCACCAATATAACCGCCGACATCGTAGCCCTGGATACTGATGGATCGGCAGCCGCACCGGCACTTACCTGGGACGGAGATAATGACACCGGTTTCTACCGTAGCGGCAACAACGCGATCGGCGTTACTACCAGTGGAAACTTGCGGGCGACCTTCGACGCCACCGGCCATTTCATCCTGAACGGCAACGGCTCCAACACCAACCCGATCATCTCCCTGGGAGGCGAGTCCAACACCGGTATCTACCAGGCTTCCAACGGCAACATCGACTTCACACTCTTAGGTAAACGGTTCTTCTCGATGCGCGACACCGGAGTCTTCCTCTTAGTTGGGACCGGTGCTGATCCGGCCGTCGGTACCGCAGGGGGACTCTTCTTCAACACCGCCGACAAATCCCTCAAATACAGTGACGGTGCCCGCTGGATCACCCTGACCGGTACCGGACTCTTTGGGTCCGGGGCCACTGGTCAGGCCACCTTCTGGTCCTCAGCCACCTCACTGGGCGGAGACGACAACTTCTTCTGGGATAGCACAAACAAGCGACTGGGGATCGGCACCCAGGTCCCCGACCTGCGCCTGGACGTCCGGGGAACCAATCCCAAATCGACCACCGCCTCCGAAGACGTCTTCCGAGTGGCCAGCACCGGAGTCAGCCCACTCCAGCTCCGGCTGGGCCTGGGAACCCACGCCACCGCCGCCAGCCGCTATGCCTATCTCGATGTTGATGACGATGGGACCGCCCGCAACCTGATCCTCCAGAAGGACGGGGGTTATCTCGGGATCGGCACCAGCCTTCCGAGGAACTACCTCGATCTCAGCGCGGCCAACACCGTCCCCCTTAACCTGGAAAGCCCCACCACCACAGAAGGAGATGTCACCGGCCTCAACTTCCGAATCCACTCCGCCGGCAACCTTAACCGAAAAGGGGCGGTGATCTTCGAACGGACGGCAAGTTATGGCCGGGGGTCCATCCATCTGGCCACCGAGAATAGCGCAGGCAGCACCAACGTCTCCAAGACCGACGCCCGCCTGACTGTAACCAACGACGGGAAGGTGGGGATCGGGACCACCGCCCCCGCCGAGGTCTTGAGCGTGGCTGGTCGGACCTGGTTGGAACAGACCTCGGCCCCGGCCACCACCACCGACCGGCTCTACAATGTCGCCGGTGACCTACACTGGGCTGGTGAACAGCTCACTCGGTGGGCCTACCGCGACTTTACCCGGACCAGCGACGCGACATTCACGGTCACCAACGACGCTGCCAACCAGGCGGCCTTCAAGGTCGGAACGCCGATCCGCTATGCCGACAGCCCGGGCACCTGGAGCTACGGGATGGTAACCGCCTATTCTGCGGGGACGGTCACACTGGCCGGGGCGCCGATGACCGCTTCCTATGACGCTTACCTTCAGACCGGAAGCCCGGAGATGCTCCGACAGGTTAATTTCTATCAGCAGGGTGATATCGCCGCCGGCGATAACTTTATGGGTTTGGCCACCTGGCAGATGGCCGAGGGTTACGTGGTCCGAGCCACCGGCCAGTTGGAGACCGCTGCCAACGGAACTGACGCCCTTCTGGCGATCGGCATCGGCGGAGCCTCCGACGACCTGATCGCCGGAGCTGGACAGCTTAACCTGGGCCAAACCGGGAACCAGGCGGCCACCACCACCAACATTGCCCCTGCCAAATACAAGATTGGTTTCGGGCAGCGGATCTACGTTAACATCGACCAGATCGGCTCCACCACCCCGGGTGCCGGACTTCTGGTCACCCTGCAGGTAATTACTCCTTAAACCCGGCCAACTGCGCGATCCAATGAGAATAAACCAACATTTAGTTTGGCCGCCACGGGTACTGGCGCTGGGATTGCTGCTGCTCTGTTTCGGTGCCATCGGACGGGCGGGGGCCGAAGAGAACTTGTTAGTCGGCCGGAACTGGAACTTCGAAACCTGGGACGGGAGCGGAACGAGCGCTGACGACCTCCACAATTGGATCAAATCCGGGACCGCCAGCCACATCACCCGCAACTCGGACTCCCTGGTCGGGAATTACTCCGCTCAGTGGGCACCGATCGGAACCACCTACACACTGACCTCGGACCCCGGGGTGAAGATAACCGCCGCCGGGACCTATCACGCCCAGGTCTGGATCAAGGCCCTTGACGTCACCGCGACCAATTATATCCGGGTCTCGTTGCGCATCGCCAATCCTGTCAACGGCAGCTACCAGTCGGCGAGTTTTACCGACTACAAAGAGGAATCGGGTTGGATCCAGATCTCCGAGAGCTTTTCAATCGGGACCGGGGATTTAGGAGGAATCCGGCTGAGCGCCCAGCGTAGCACCGGAACCCCGAAGTTTTTGATCGGTGCCGCCTGGCTGGGCGAGATCCCCGCCCCATTGGGCTGGCCGAACTGCCGACCCGCTCCGGATTTTCCCGAGGGGTTTGATGATTTTCTTGCCGCGGACTGGACCGTCCCTACCGGCTGGACTTTCACCGGGATTACCGATAATTACACCACGTCGGGCAATTTCGGCCGTCAGTCACCCTCTCTCAAATTTGATCAAAACAACGCCCGAGTAAAGACCCCGGAGATCGCGGCTCCTGAGGATATCTACTTCTGGCTCAAGGGCCAGAGTACGGACATCACCAGTTCATTTCTGGTCGAGGAAAGTTCCGACGGCACAGCCTGGTCCACGGTGACCAATATGGTCCCGCTCCCGACCACCGGGACCAATTTCGGCCCTCTGGCGGTTCGGCCGGCCAGCATCCAATTCCAGTTCACCTACACCAAGTCCTCCGGAAACCTGGCTTTCGACGACGTTTCAATCTGTCGCTTCCTGACGCCGACCCCGTCGCCCAAGCCCTCGGCCACTCCCTCTCCCTTGATAACCCCGACCCCGTCGGTTACCCCGTCGCCCACCCCCTCGGCCACGCCGACTCCGTCAATTACCCCGACTCCTTCGGTTACGCCGATACTACAGGGGAGACAGATGTTCTCGATCTGGTAATTAATCTATAGTGATGAAAAGCTACCAAACAATTATCGGACACCTGCTCCTGACCACTTTCTCCATCCAGGGTGCTTTCCCAACAATGGCAAGCGCCAGTTTTATCCTCAAGGAAATATTTATATTTAAAATATGAGCTAATATCCATTCCCAATTATAATCCGGCTGGGATTTTTAACGCGGAAAAGCAATAAATTGGTAACGTCCTATCCCTTTTTAAAGAGCTACAGTATTACACCAATTGACATTTTTCCGCCGGAACAAATAATATGAAAGAAAGGTAAAGATTCGAAATTCTCTTGGAACATCTGAATGGCAAGATCGACCTGGTTCTGGAGGGACATCAGGGATTGCGCAGTGAGATCAAACAAACCCGGGAAGAAGCCTGAGAACTGAACCGGGAGACAAATCTCAAGCTGGATATGATTGCCCAGACCCTCTCCGGAAAGATTGACCGGAATCGGGAGGAGATAGGCAAGAACCGGGAGGAGATCACTAAAAACCGAGCGACTATCGCGCAAGTTGACCGGAAAGTCGAGACCAACCGCGAAGCAATCGAGATCAACCAAAGAAAAATCGAAGAAGCAGATAATAAATTAAGTACCAATCTGAAAGACCACGAAGATAGAATCAAGGTACTGGAAGCGGCTACTTAAACACCTCGGACCACGGAGTTGGGGTAGTCGTAATTATAATCAGTGTTAATACGTGTACTCAGTGGGCTGGCCAGGAACTGAAGCAAGAGCAAACTAAGAAATTTGAAGCAATGAAAACCACCTGGACAATTTTCGTCCTGTTTCTGACCGCATCTCCCGTCCTGGGGGCTTTTCCCAAGATGGAGAGCACCAGTTTTCTCCTCACCAGTTCTGAATTCAGCGCAATGGGGAAGTACAAGAAGAGTGTAAGCTTCGACACCTGGGACACACTCGGCCAACCTTCCCCGATCGGGGCCTGGCCGGGGTCCGGCAGACATTCCGGAGCGGGCTGGGCTTACACCATCAACCTCCCGGTCTGGTGGGACAAGGACCGGGATAAGGATGGGATGCCCACCGCTTACGAGGAGCAGTTCGCCAGTTGGACTGATTCCGGCTTCAATGTCCATACGATGTGGGACTATAATCCAATGGACGCCATCCACGACTGGGAAGGTGACGGATTCACGAATATCCAGGAGTTCCTGGCTCGGACCGATCCCACCGATGAGACCTCCTTTTTCCAGTTTACCGACATCCGGGTCGGAAATTCCGCCGGCCAGCCGCTCCTGATCTGGCGCAACCCGACCATCTCGATCCAGGGTTTCGAATCCGAGTACCCCGACTATGTTCGCTCGCTGGCCTTTGACATCCTCTACGCCGATTGGTCGCGGGCCTCTCAAGTCGGCGGACAATTCCCCAGCGCCAACTGGTTCAACCTGACCGGGACCTGGCAACTCCACCCCAACGCTACCGATCTGTTGCGGACCGGCAATTTCAACTACTTCACCGAGACCACCCTGACCAGCCTGGAGGATGGAGATATCCGGTTTTACCGGCTGGCGATCGCCGGAACCTACCTGGAAGGGGAGCCGACGGCCGAGGCGGCCGGGACCTGGCGCTACTATACCGAGATGGGCAGCTTCCGCCTGGCCAGTACCCTGGCCAAAGAAGTGATGATGATCCAACGGCGGGACATCCCCGCCGGGGAGACCCAGATAATGATGGGGTTGGCCGGGGACGTCCCCGGGAGCGGAGGCGTGCTCGACTACGCCCTGGGGACCGCCTTCTTCCCGGCCGGTTCCACTGCGGCCCAGGCAACCAAGTTCAACCTCTGGCAGGCCCAGACGGGTTCCTTCACCATTGACTACCTACGGGAAAGCGGAATTGGCTGGAAGAAGCAAGAAGATAGCGGTCCCTCCTCCCGGACCATCACCGGCAGTGACGGCTTCCGCCTGGTCTCCCCGGTCGCCCCCGAATCCCCTTTCCCCGCCCTCACCTTTTATGCCGGGGCCGCCCTGAAGATGGACAGCTACTTCCATCAGATCCACCACCGGACCTGGAACGGGCAGACGGTGACACCTGACGATCCCGGCTGGGAAGACCACAGCAAGGTAACTTTTCTCAACTACAACTTCCCGGTTGACCGCCGCTTCAACCAGGTCAACTTCCCCGATCTGGCCGGCTCGGTTAACCCGAGCAGTCATTTTTTGGTTGCTATGGAAAGCGACTGGCTGGTCTTTTATGACCGCGACCTATCGACAATCGGAGGGAAAAGCAACGAACCGGTAGTAGTAATCTACCAGGACCACACCGCTGCCGGCCAGTGGAAGTATTTCGTCCCGATCGAATTATGGGGAGATTTGGTCGGCAACGAATTGACCTTCTCCCCCGGTTCGCCGGCGGTAGTGATGCAGTACTGGAACCCCGACGAACCAGTGGCCTGGAATTCCAGTACCTTCGCCTTCGCTGTTCCCTACCAGAACAGCGGAGCCAAAGAGATCAAAACCTACCTGAAATATGAAGAGTAAACTAGCAAACCGGAGTTCAGCCGACATTAGAGAATGAAAAGGACAACACTCATCATCTTTACTCTGGCCCTGTTGCTGGCCACCGGACTTCCCGGAGGGGCCCGGGCTTACGTCGTAAACCTGATCTATCTAAACCGGGTCGGGTTGATGGACGAGAATATGACCCTGCTGGAAGACGGCAGCATCATCCAACTTGTCTTCACTAACAGCCCGGGCTGGCCCAGCCCGCCCAGCGTCTATAACGGACGGCCAACCGGTGGGGACGTCCTCTGGGAGACCACCGCCATCGGGACCAACGCCACAATAAACACGGGTAGTTTTCTTGAAATGTATCAATACGATTCCTCGCTGCTGGGGAAGTACGTCTATGTTCGATTCTTCAACGCCCCCACTTGGCCCCAGGTCACCTACTACGGGCAGACCCCGCTCCACACCCTCTCCGACTTCTTCCGACTCGATATCTGGGACATTACCGCCGGAGGCCTCTACCTCTGGACCGAGTACCCCTTTATGATCATCCCCGAGCCGGCGACCTGGCTGACACTTTTTCCTGGCCTGGCGCTGGCCGCCTTTATCTTCCGGAAGAAGAAGAAAGAGAGAGCGGAGGCAACGGAAACCACCGGCAGCGGGTCTAAAACGGTATGAAGAGGCAAACCATAATTATTGCCCTCACTGTCCTCGGGTTAGCTTTTCTCCCGATCGCCTCCGGGATCCTCTTTGCCCAGGGACTCTACGAACCGTTCCTGGTCTGGAACGATTCCAGCGTTCCGCTCACGGACGAACATCACCATCTCCTCCCCGGGGCCAACCCCGCCCAGCCGGGGGGTGGAGAAGCCGGGGCCCTGGTCCAGATCATCGACGCCGGCCCCGACCAAGAAATTTCACCTCCCAATCCTCTTGACGGCACTCCGACCGGGGACGATTTCCTCATCACCGAGACGGCGATCGGCTGGGGCACGCCCTGGGATTGGTCCCGTTCCGGGGTCTTCTGTTTCAATATGGACCGCCCGCTCGATACCTTCATCTACGTCCGGATCTTCAACCGTCCGACTTTGGCCGAATCCACCTATTACGGCGACACCAACGAGATCATCCGGCCCCAGAGCCAGCGCAGCTTCCCGGTCAACCGTTACGGCTTGCTCCAAACCGACAAGCGAGTCAACGGTGAACCCACCCCGACCTGTTCGGCCACCCCCACCCCACCGCCGACAACCCCAACCCCTGAACCGACTGTTAAGCCGCCGATCCCGACCGCCACCCTGACGCCGGCCAGAACGCCAATTCCGACCGCCACCCCTTCGCCTCGTCCGACCGCCTACTACCTGGTGATGGACGGAAGCGACTTCGACGGCGACGGGATCGATGATATCGCCGTCTATCGGCCGGAGAACAGCCTCTGGGCGATGCAAGGGATGAGCCGGATTTTCTTCGGCCAGGAAGATGATATCCCGATCCCCGGCGACTATTTCGGGGATGGGACCACGGCTGTAGCGATCTTCCGACCCGAATCCGGTCTCTGGGCTTTCCGCGACCGGGGGCGGGCTTACTTCGGCCAGGACGGCGATATCCCGATCCCCGCCGACTATTTCGGATACGGAACCACGGCCCTGGCGATCTTCCGGCCGGCTACCGGACTCTGGGCAATCCGAGACCTGACCCGCTTCTATTACGGACAGGAGGGAGATGTACTGATCCCGGCCGACTATACCGGGGACCGTCGTTCCGAATCCGGCATCTTCCGGCCCTCTTCCAACCTCTGGGCAATCCGAGACCTGACCCGCTTCTACTACGGACGGGAGGGAGATCGAGTCATACCGGTTGATTATACTGGCGACGGGACGACCAATTTCGGGATCTTCCGCCAGGACAATGGCCTCTGGGCTTTCCGGGGAGAGACCAGGATGTACTTCGGGCAAAACCTCGATATCCCGGTCGCGGGAGATTACCGGGAAGAGGGGTTGGCCGAGATCGGGATCTTCCGGCCAGAGTCCGGACTCTGGGCGATCCGCGAGTTCAGCCGGGTTTACTTCGGCCGGGCCGGCGATCGGCCGGTAAGCCGATAAGTCGGTTAGCAGTAAGCAACGAGCAGTGAGCAGAACCGCGAAAAACGAACGGCGGACTGCTGACTGCTAACTTTCCACAGTACAAGTTATGAAGAGTATCTTCCCCATAACTTCAATTCTTGCCGCTTTCCTTCTTCTTCCCCTCTCCGCCCAGTCTTTCTGGACAGATTTCAACTATACCGACTGGTCACCGGGGTCGGAACCGGCGATCAATGCCCTGGCCGGGCGCGAGGCCTATGAGAGCGCCACCGTCTGGGACGGGAACCGGTTTGTCACTTTCTTCCGGAGCACGGATACCGAGTCTTACCTCTCGGCCTACTCCAGCGACGGGGAGAACTGGGAGTATCTCCAGGGCGGGGATCCGATCTCTATAAGCGGGCTCACTGTCGATCCGATGGGCGACCATACGGTAGCCGCCGATCCCGACGGGTTTCCTCCCGCCGAGACCGCCTGGGACAAGCAAGCCGGGAATGTTCGTTTCAAACTCTGGTACGCCAACACCGGCACCTCTCCCGGAGAAAACTTCCAGTACGCCGAATCTACAGACGGGGTCAACTGGCTGGCCTTCACCGAGAGTGATTACTGTCCGTCGAGCTGGAAGACCGACACCTACCGGGTCCTTTCCCGCCCCAAAGTCCTCTACCGGCCCCGCGGTTCAACCGAACTCTTGACCGCCGCCCCGATGGACAACCGCTACCTGATGTACCTGCAGAGCGGACTGGACGACGAACCCTACTACTACGAACTGTTCCTCTCCAGTAACGGCCTCGCCTGGTCCCTTTTCGCCTCCGACTGGAACTGCCAGTCCCGTTACCCCGGGCAGTCCGTGGAAAAGACCATCGCGTTCTTTAACCACACCACTCCAGACTATCTCAATACCTTCGAAGAGGTTTACTATTCTGGGGTGCGTCAGGGCTGGATGTTCTGGACTTCGAACCAGGACGACCAATCAATCGCCTCCTGGTACTCAACCGACGGCTGGAACTGGAGCTTCCGGGAGGAGCCGATCAATGGAATCGGCTCCCTTCACGCCGAAACCGGTTACTGGAACGAAGCCGCCAACGGCCGTCTCGACTCGGTCCGCCTCGGCTCCAGTTATTTCTTCCTCCGAAGCGGAATGACCGGTTCCCCGGAGGGGAAGCGTCAACTGGGCGGAGGCATCCGAAAAGGCCCTGTCTCCGTTGAATTGGATACCCCCCCCAACCAGAAAAGAGGATATGTGAACATTAATTACCGGCTGTACTCCTGGAACAACCAGACCCTGGCGGTGGCCCGGCATCAGTTCAAAGGATTATTTTCAGAATATTTGAATGCTACCGAGAAAGGCGGCCCCACCACCGGTCCCGACCAGGGCAAAAAAACCAATCTGACTACCGGTATCGGCGGCTCGCCGCAGACATTTATCTGGGATGGGCATCACGATATTGATTTGAGTGCAAATGTAAATTTCCGGGTAATCGCCGGCCCGGGCATCGGCAATCCACCCCAACCGGCCGGAGATGAATATAGCGTAACCGGTAAATTTATTGTCGGCAACACCCCGACCCCGGTTCCGACTCCCCCGACTACGCCACCGCCTTCCGCCACACCGATCCCCAGCGCTACTCTGACGCCGAAAGGTTACAAGACTCCTCTGCCGACCTCCACCCCGTCCGTAACTCTAACTCCGACCTCGACCCCAACCGCTTCGCTCACTCCGCGCCCGACGGCTTCGCCGCAACCCGCGAAAACTTCGACCCCCAGAAAAACACCGACCGCCTCGGTCACCCTGCCCCCCTCCCCTTATCCCTCTCCAACGAGTCCGGTGTTACCCTGGATTTACGATTACACCGGCGACAGGACTTCGGATATCGCTGTCTATCGGCCTTCCGCCGGCCTCTGGGCGATCCGGGGACTGACCCGGGCTTACTTCGGCGTTGCTACCGATATCCCGGCCCCCGGCGACTACAACGGCGACGGAACTACTGAGATCGCTATCTTCCGCGCCACCTCCAGCCTCTGGGCAATCCGCGGCGGGGATCGGATCTACTTCGGCGGTGTCGGCGATGAACCGGTCCCGGGAGATTACAACGGCGACAGAACCTGGGTCCCGGCCGTCTTCCGACCCTCCTCCGGACTCTGGGCGGTCCAGGGGTTAACCCGAGCCTATTTTGGCGGCGGTTCCGATATCCCGGTCCCCGGGTATTACTCAAACTACGCGAAGCGGGAGATTGCCCTCTTCCGGGAAACCGCCGGCCTCTGGGCGGTCCGAGAAGTGACCCGAGCTTACTTCGGGGGCCTCAACGATATCCCGGTTCCCGGTGATTACGATGGTGAAGGCAGTTGGAAACCAGCCGTCTTTCGGGAATCCGCCGGACTCTGGGCAGTCCAGGGGTTGACCCGAGCTTACTTCGGTGCCGGAGGCGACTACCCGGTCCCCGGAGACTATGATGGGGATGCGAAGAGTGACGGGATCGCCGTCTTCCGGGAATCCGCCGGACTCTGGGCGCTTCCGGATTCGAGCCGGGTGTATTTCGGGATGACGGGCGACCTCCCGATTTCGCGCTGAATCCGGCGGGCTCCCGACCTTGATCAGTTTTCTCATTCTCTCTCCGGCCGGCGCAATGTATGATCGGGGTATGAGAAAAGCGGATCTCTTCTTCTCCCTCTTCCTCCTGGTCGGAGCGGTTTTGCTCTACGCTCTCTCCCTGGGGAGCGGGTTTGTCTTTGACGACGAGTTTGTCATCGTCGGCGACCCCGCGCTGAGATCACCTGGACAGATCCCTGGTTACTTTCTCCGGCCTTCCTTCTCCTACTACCGGCCGCTCCGCTCGCTCTCCTACCACCTCGATTACCGATTCTGGGGCCTTAACCCTCTCGGCTATCATCTGACCTCAATCCTCCTCCACGGACTCTGCGCGGTCTCTCTCTTCCTTTTTCTGAAAGCGCGCCGGATCGCCTTCCCGGCCCGGGCGGCCGCCGGGTTGATCTTTCTTCTTCACCCCATCGCCACCGAGCCGGTGATCTATCTCAGTTCCCGGGCGGAACTTCTGGGGACCCTCTTCTCCCTCCTCTTCTTCCTGGCGGGGATCCGCTTTGTCCGCCTCGGCCGGTCCGGGAACGCTATACTCGCCCTGGCCTGCCTGGCGGCGGCGGTGCTCTCCAAGGAGAGTTTTCTCGTCCTTCCCCTGCTCTGGTTGGTAGTGGCCGCGGGGGAAGAAGCCCCCCCGGCCGGACATCGGTGGCGGGGGATAACCATTGCCGCATTTTTACTGGCCGGAGCCTTTTTCTGTTTCCGGTTTTTTCTCCTCCCGGCTCCGGCCGGTGCCGGCCGCTTCTCTCTGCTTCTCACCTACCCCCAGATTCTGCTCAAGGCACCCTCGATCCTCCTCACCTATCTCCGCCTCCTCCTTTTCCCGGTCAGCCTTTCCCCCCACCACCCGCTGGCCTCAGCACCCCTCCCCTCCCCTCCGGCACTGGCGTTTCAACTGGCGGTGCTGGCCGGGCTGGCTATCCTGCTCTCTCTCTTCTGGAAACGGAGCCGACGGTTCCGGCCGGGCGTCCTCTGGCTGGCAATCGCTTTACTCCCCGTCTCCAATATCTACCCCCTGAACCGGATTATCGCCGAGAAGTACCTCTACTTCGCCCTCCCCGGCTTCGCCTGGATGATGGGGGAGTTATTTTTCAGGCCGGGACGGAAGGGCAAGAAAGTCCGGATGGTCCTTCTCGGGGCGGCGATGGTTGGTTTTATCGTCCTGACGCTCAACCGGCAACCGGCCTGGCGGGACAATTACACTCTCTGGAGGACGACGGCCTCCCGCTCCGCCCCCGATCCCCTGATCCTTTTTAACCTGGGCACAGCCCGGGTCCGGGCCGGGGAGGTGCCCGGGGGACTGGCCGATCTGGAGGCGGCGGAGAAGATGCTCCCCGGACAGCCGATCATCCGGGAGAAGATCGCCGACGTGATGGGGATACTCGGCAACCACCAGGAGGCCTTTGAAATCTACCAGGGACTGCTGGAGCGTTCCCCCGACTCCCCTTCCCTTCTCCTCAAAGCCGGTTTTACCTATGACGCCCGGGATTACCCCCGGTTGGCCCAGCGCTATTACGATGAAGCCATTGCCCGGGCCGGAGAGGCCGGGGCGGAAAGGAAGATCCGCCTCCAGGCCGTTTACCGGGAACTCTCCGCACTCAAGGAGGCCCGGGGAGAATACGGTCAAGCCGCCGAACTGCTGGAGACCGCCCTGACCCTCTTCCCATCCGATCCGGCAGGGGAGGCAAAACTCGCCGCTCTCTACCGCCGGGACGGCCAGGAAGAAAAGGCGGAAGCTCTTTTGGGAAGAAAAATCGCGGGGGATCCCTCCTCTCCTGATGGGCTCTTCGCCCGGGGGCAGCAACTGGAGCAAGCCGGGCGTTTCCCGGAGGCGATGCAACTCTACTACCGGACCCTGAAGAAGGACCCCGGATTTGCCCCCGCTTACTTCGCGCTGGGGGGACTCCTGGCCGACCGGCGGGAGTACGAGGCGGCGGAGCGGTTCATCGCCGCCGGGCTGAAATTGCAGGATGACGACTTCCGCCACCACACCAATCTGGGCACCGTCCGCCAGTTCCAGGGGAAGTACCCCGAGGCGGTATCGGCTTACCAACGATCGCTGGAACTGGAAGAGAGTTACATCGCCCACTACAACCTCGGCTTCCTCTACCTCAACCGTCTCTTCGACCCCGATTCCGCCCGTCCCCACCTGGAATCCGCCCTCGCCCTCGCCAAAGACCCCGAGCAACGACAAAACCTCGCCGCCGCCCTGGAACGTATCAACACC
>CAYXKT010000002.1:0-67900 GCA_964465735.1 uncultured bacterium | reverse complement strand
GGTTAGCGCGGAAGTGTTGCGGATTGGGCTACGTTCTTTTGTCCGCGGGAAAAGACCCTACAGCAAGCCGCTGCCGTCCCCGAAAACCAAAAACGGCCCCTGCCACTTCGTGTGGCAGGGGCCGTTTGGTTTTCCTTCCTGACGGGAAGATCCTAATCCCTCGGATGAGCCTGTGAACATTCGCTCCTCGGAGTTAACTCCCGGGGATAGTCAGCAAAGGAGACTCAACCGAAGATCAGTGATTCCCTCGCTTTATTTATTCTCTACATAGATCGTCGGAAGGGCGGCATAGACCGCGGCGCATTTTACTAAGTCTTCTTTCCAGCTTCTTTCATTAGGAGCGTGGGCCTGAGATTCCGCACCGGGTCCGAAACCAATTACCGGAATGCCGTGCCGTCCCATAATTGAGACACCGTTAGTGGAGAAAGTCCATTTATCAATCAGCGGACGAGCTTTCCTGGCTGCGTCAGTCTCCGGAGATCCACTTCTTTCTGTGCCGTAAAGGTTTATATAGGCGGCTTCCATAGACCTGGTTACCAGGTGATCTTCCGGGATTACCCAGGTGGGGAAGTAGCATTCGATCGGATAGACCAGACCGGTATAACTGGGCCGCTCGTAATTATACATACTGACCTTCGCGCCATATTTCTTTACAGCGGGCAGGGCCCGGATCTCATCCAAACAACTTTCCCAGGTTTCTCCCGCGGTCATCCGGCGGTCCAGGGAAATCGCGCAGGAGTCCGCTACCGCGCAACGGCTGGGGGAAGTAAAGAATATTTGCGATGTAGTTATCGTGCCGCGTCCCAGGAAATTGGCTTCTTTATATTCCGGATTGTATTTCTCCTCCAGCATCTTGACCAGGCCTTTGATTTCCCGATCGTCAGAAGCGTCATTGTTATTGAGATCGCGGATGTTGAAAATAATCTCCGCCATCTTATAAATGGCATTGTCTCCGCGCTCGGGGGCCGAGCCGTGACAGGAGATTCCCTGGACATCGACTCTTATCTCCATCCGCCCTCTGTGGCCGCGATAGATTCCGCTATCTGTCGGCTCGGTAGAAACTACAAATTCCGGCCGGATATTACCTTCCTTGATGATGTAATGCCAGCATAGACCGTCACAGTCTTCTTCTTGAACTGTTCCAGCTACTAATACGCGGTATTTATCGGTTAAAAGACCCAAGTCTTTCATTATTTTCGCGCCATAAACCAGAGATACTATACCGCCCAATTGATCGGATGATCCCCGTCCACCGATCTCGGTTTCAGTTTCAAATCCTTCGTAGGGATCAAATTCCCAGATGGCTCTATTCCCGATGCCTACAGTATCAATGTGCGCGTCAAAGGCGATTAAATCCTTCCCGGTTCCCATATAGCCGAGAATATTGCCCATTGGATCGATTTCGACTTTGTCAAAACCTACCGCTTTCATCTCTTCGGCGATCCGCTCAACGTGACCTTTCTCGTCACAGCTTTCTCCGGGGATACGGACTAACTCGCGGAGAAACTTCGTCATAGCTTTTTCATAACCTTCCGCGGATTTTTGGATCTGATCAAAGTCCAAGCCTGTCGTCCTCATCTTCAACATTCCTCCTGTTGTGGTTTATCTGGTCAGTCTGGATTGATTTCCAGCTAACAATTTCTCCAGAGTTTCAACCGGGTTTTTAACTTTCTGTAAAAATATCATTGCCGCGATAATATACGGTTTATAACTTGCTTGCTTATAAAGAGGGATTCTATATCGATCAAATACCGATCCATCAACTTCACCGGCTTCACAGCTGACTCCGGTTATATCCGCCGGCAGGCAATGGAGGTATAAGGCCTTTTTATCTTTGGTCAGATTCATCATCTCTTCCGTACAGGCCCAATCTTTATGGTCGGCATTTTGTTGTAAGAGCTTTTCCTCCAATTTATCGATTTCTTTGGTTTTGCCTTCGCCATAGAGGATGGTTCTTTCTTCCATCGCCGCGAACGGAGCCCAGCTTTTAGGATAGACTATATCCGCGTCCTTAAATGCTTCCGCCATCGAATTGGTTTTAGTAAATTTGCCGCCATATTCTTTAGCGTTATTCAGGGCGATCTCTTCGATCTCAGACATTACTCCATACCCATCCGGATAAGCGAGTTGAACATCCATCCCGAACCTGGTCATCAGGGCGATAACACCCTGGGGAACCGATAGTGGTTTCCCATAAGAAGGAGAATAAGCCCAGGTCATCGCGACCTTTTTACCCTGAAGGTTTTCCGCTCCGCCAAACGTATGGATTGTATGTAACATATCGGCCATTGTTTGAGTGGGATGGTCGATATCGCATTGAAGATTAATGACAGTAGGTCTTTGGTTCAAGACCCCGTCCTGGTATCCTTCTTCGACATATTCGGCAATCGATTTTTGATAGGTATGGCCTTTCCCGATATACATATCGTCACGGATGCCAATGACGTCCGCCATAAAAGAAATCATATTCGCGGTTTCTTTTACCGTTTCTCCGTGGGCGATCTGCGATTTTCCCTCATCTAAATCCTGGATTGTCAATCCCAGTAAATTACAAGCTGAAGTAAAGGAGAACCTGGTTCTGGTCGAGTTATCTCGAAATATCGAAATCCCCAGCCCGGAATCAAATATTTTCGGACTGATATTATTTTCTCTCAGATGTCTGATCGTGTCGGCTACGGTGAAAATTGCTTCTAATTCATCCTGGGTCTTATCCCAGGTTAAGAAAAAATCCTGGTAGTAAAGACTGCTATATTCGAGCTGTTTCATTGTTTCCATTAGTTTATTGAAATCCCTGTTCATACTATTCTCCTTTTAGAATTGATCAGAAAAAAAACTTCTGGGCAAGAAGACCTCTTGCCATTAAGGGGTTCCCTGATAATAGTGTTCTCTGGGGGAAATAAAATTCAGGATAGCAAGATCCGGGCCGGGGAGCAAGCTAAATCTCCGCCAGATGATTAATCCCTTCCGGATCACTGGAGCGTCCAGGATCAGTATCTTCCCCCGATCGAACTCGGTCAGAGAGTGGCGGCAGGTGGAGCAGGGGAAAGCCGGGGGTTTGATTGCGGTCAAGACCAGCAGGGCTTTCGGCGACTACTTCCTGTCGGCCGACGCGGTCGCGATCACGTTCATCTCGGTGTGGTTGGTGGTGGTGAGGGTGGCGTTTCCACATTGCAGTCGGGAAAAAACTTTCCCTGGGCTTTTAGTCGGAAGATCGGCTGGGGAAATTTCCGACAGGATAACAAAAAGCGAGATTCTCGCCGTAATTCCCCCGAGGTTCAGGGAGGGCCATACCCGATCGCCCCCGAGCCGGCTGTAACCCCGTTGCCGTTGAGGAATTTTCGAGCACGGTTGTAGAGGGGAAAATAATTGCAAAATTTACTTTCCTTTTCCCCCTACCGGGGTATATTATATCCAGATATTGTCACTGTCACGGAGAGAGTATCCTCTCAGTGGTATTCATCCTGGTCGTTTCGGGAGGACTGTGGGGCAGGTGGGATTTATATCAGCCGGTTGACAGGATAACTATAGATGAAGATCTCCAAGCGTCTTTTTCGAGTCTTTCTTGCCTCCGTTGCCTTGTTGGCTTCTTTCGCGGTTATCTCTTCTTCCCGGGGTGCCCTGATTGAGGAGGGGTTTGACGGTTTCGATACCGGGACCCGACCGGCCGGCTGGACGTTCACGGGTTGCAACCAGGATGCCGATACCTATATTATGGCCGGAGATTACGGCGCCGCCTCCCCCTCGATCAAGCTTGACGCCACCGGCGACGCCGTCACCACCTCCAGCTTCTCCGACCCGGACTGGCTCCGATTCTGGATCAAGGGCCAGGGGACGGACATCACCAGCAGCCTCCTGGTCGAAGAGTATTTCAGTACCTGGCACACCCTGACTCAGGTCAGTTATCTCCCCACCTCCGGGACGACGATCGGCGACCTCGCCCTCAATCCCTCGACCAGCCAGCTGAAATTTACTTACGCCAAACGGAGCGGCAATCTGGGTATTGATGATGTCCTGATTACCTCCCTTTTCAAGACCCCGACCCCGATCCCGACCTCAACCCCGGTTCCGACCCCGACCGCCGGTGTCACCACTCCGACCCCGGTTGGCTACAAGTCCCCGACGCCCCCGCCGACCCCGATCTCCCACTATGAGTCCCTGACCGTCTGTACCACTAACATTATGGCCTTCAAGTACCGTTACGGAGATCCGGCGGCCCGGATCTTCCAGGGCCTGGGACCGGATATTACCAGCGTCCAGGAGTTCAGCGTCCAGTCCACCTACTCCGGGGTCCGGGAATGGGTGGATACCGCCTTCGGGAGTGATTTCGATTACTATATCGAGTCCGCCGGCGCCGCCAACGGGATCATCAGCCGATGGTCGATCCTGACCGCCGGGACCTGGGAGGATGTCGGCCACGAGACGCTGGGGAGGAATTTTGCCTGGGCGGTGGTCGATATCCCCGGCGACCGGGACCTCCAGATCGTCTCCGTTCATCTCAAGGCCGGCAATACCACCTCGGACCGGCTGATCCGGGAGGACCAGGCTTACCAGCTCAAGGATTATATGCAGACTGAGTTTGATCTGCAGAACCATTACGCGGTCCTGGCCGGTGATTTGAACTGCTTTTCCCGCTCCCCGGCCAGTGAACCCTGCCTGGCCGTCTTCTCGACCTTCCTCAACTACAATAACTACATCCCGATGGACCGGGAGGGGAACGACAACACCAATTCGACTACCCCCCGCAGCTACCCCTACGACTGGATAATGCCCAACGTTCTCCTCGATAACCGGACCATCACCACCAATGTCGGCCAGACTTATACCTCGTTCCAGACCTTTACCGCCGGCCACGTCTTCGACGACCATATCTTTGCCCCCCTCTCGGCGGTCCCGCCGATCAAATACGACGACCTCTACTATCCTGGGATTACTCACAAACCCGTGACCAAGACCTTTCACGTCACCGCGCACGAGGTTGTGGTCGAGGAAGATTTTACCGGATTTGCCGCGGGCGTCCGACCAGCCGGCTGGACATTCCTTTATTGCAACCTTAACAGCGATACTTATTCCAACCCCGATTACTGCGGTCAGTCGCCTCCCTCGATCAAGCTCGATACCAACGGGGCCCAGATCACCACCGAGGTCCTTTATGACGCCACCTCGCTCCAGTTCTGGATGCGGGGGGCCGGCACCGATACCACCACTTCCCTGCTGGTTGAGGACCACTATAACGACCAGTGGTATCCGCTGGGCGAGTTTACCTATCTTCCCGATACCAAGCAGGGGGTTACGGTGGGTCCGATCAATCTCTACAACCCCACCGACCGGATCCGGTTTACTTTGAATAAAGAGAAGGGCAACATCGCTCTCGACGACATCATCATCCGGGGCAACCCTTCCCTGACCACGCCGACCCCGGTAGATTACAAATCTCCGACACCGTCGCCGTCCTCCAGCGTGCCGCCGACGGCGACGGTGACCCCGGGGGACTACAAAACCCCGACCCCGACTCCATCGCTCCCCCTGACCCCGCCGCCGACCGCCACCCCGACCCCGCCGCCGACTGCTACCTTGACCCCGGTCCCCACCCTGACCCCGTCCGGACCGACCCCGACCCCGGTTAACCTGGCCCTGGAGTATTCCACTTATCTCGGCGGAACCGGGAAGGACTATACCCGGGGGATTGAGATCGTTGATGGTTCGATCTACCTGACCGGCTATACCCGGTCGAGCAATTTTCCGTCCGCCAACGCCTATCAATCCGGCAACGCCGGTAATTACGATGTTTTCCTGGCCAAGTTCTCCTCCGATGGGCAGAGCCTGAGTTACTCCACCTACCTGGGAGGATCTTCATCCGATTATGTCAATGCTCTGGCGGTCGACTCCTCCGGCCAGGCCTACATAATCGGGACCACATTTTCCTATAATTTCCCTGCTGTCAACGCCTACCAGTCGTCTCGGTCCGGTTCCAGCGATGCCTTTCTCGCCAAGTTCTCTTCCGGGGGCACCGATCTTCTCTACTCCACCTATCTGGGGGGGAATGAGAATGACCGTGGCTACGGCATCTTCGTCGAAAACGACACCCCCTATCTGGCCGGGTACACCAATTCCGGCGATTTCCCGGTCGTCGGTGCCTATCAGTCCGCGCACGGAGGGACGCCCGGGGGCGATTACGACGCTTTTGTTGCCCGTTTTGCCGCGGACGGACAATCCCTGCTTTATTCCACCTATTTTGGGGGGTCGGATGAAGACCAGGGGTTGGCGGTCACGGTTTCCAGCGGTGAAATCTATCTGGCCGGTCTGACTTACTCTGGAGATTTTCCCACTGTGTCTGCCTACCAGCCGGCGATGGCCGGTGGCTATGACGCCTTTGTTGCCCGGTTTTCCTCCGGGGGGACTTCCCTGGTCTTCTCCACCTATCTCGGCGGCAACGACGCCGATTCCGCCAGCGGGGTCGGCCTTGATTCCGGGGGGAATGTTTACCTGGCGGGAGATACCTTCTCGGCTAACTTCCCCACCTCCGCTGCTTATCAGGGGAGCCTCTCCGGCACCAGTGACACCTTTGTTGCCCGGTTGGCCCCCGACGGTTCCACTCTTGGTTACTCCACCTATCTCGGGGGGAGCGGCCTGGAGGAATGCCACGCCCTGCGAGTGACCGACGGCCGGGTTTCCGTGGTCGGGGCCACGAAGTCTACCGACTTCCCGGTGGTCAACGCCTACCAGTCCACTTCCGGGGGTGACTGGGACGCTTATCTGGCCCGGTTCAACCCCGCCGGTTCGGCCCTGGAGTATTCCAGCTACCTGGGCGGTTCGGGAGTCGACCGGGGCCGGGCGCTGGCGGACGATTCCCCCGATATCGCGATCGGCGGTTATACCAAATCCTCCAACTTCCCGGTCCTCAACGCCTACCAGTCCTCCCGGTCCGGAGATTACGACGCCTTTGCCGCCCGCTTCAACTTCCCGGCCGACTTCCCATCTCCGACCCCGACGGTTACGCCCACTCCCCGGGTGATCACCCCGACCCCGACCCCGACGGTTACGCCCACTCCCCGGGTGGTCACCCCGACCCCGACCCCGGAGATCTGTACCCGGCTGGACGAAGGGTTTGACGGTTTTAATACCGGGACCCGGCCGTCCGGCTGGACCTTTACCGGCTGTAACCTGAACTCCGATACCTATACCGCGGTGGGGAGTTTTGGACATCTTTCCCCGTCGATCAAACTGGACAATACCGGGGATATTATCGAGACGGCAGCTTTGGCCGAAGGAAACTGGCTCCAGTTCTGGGTTAAAGGCCAGGGTACCGACTCATCCAGTCATCTTTTGGTAGAAGAGTACTACTCGATTGACAGCTGGAGTACGGTTACCGATATCAGTTCGCTCCCGACAACCGGGACTACCCTGGGAGCTTTTAATCTGCTCACTTCCACTACACGATTGCGCTTTACTTATAATAAGTCCGCGGGAGATCTTGCTTTTGATGATGTTTTAGTCAGCTGCCTGACCACGCCATCTCCGGCCCCGACTCTTACCCCGGTCAAGACTCCACCGCCGACCGTTCCGCCGACAGCGACCCCGACGGTGGCCCCGACGCGAACTCCGACACCGACCGTAGCCCCGACTGCGACCTCGACTCCCTCGATTGCGCCCAGTGCCACTGCGACCCCGACTCCTACGGCAGAGCCGACGGCTACGCCGACACCGGCGATCTGCACCCGGCTGGACGAGGGGTTTGACGGGTTCACCGCCCCGCTCTGGGATATCCCGGCGGGCTGGAACTTCTCCGGGGTGGCGGCCGGGGACGTCTATACCACCTCCGGGGACTACGGCCATCTCTCGCCCTCGCTCAAGCTCGACACCGACGGTTACTACATCCGGACGGCGGAGTTCCTGCCCGGGGAGTGGCTCCAGTTCTGGGTCAAGGGGCAGGGGACCGACTCCTTGAGCAGTCTCCTGGTCGAGGAGTACGCCGCCACCGTCGGCTGGGCCGCCGTGACCGATCTTCTCCCCATCCCCGCGACCGGGACGGTCTTCACTGGCCTGGTTCTCAACCCCTCGAGCAGCCAGGTCCAGTTCACCTATCAGAAGAGCCTCGGCGACCTGGCCCTGGACGATGTCCTGGTCAAGTGCCTGATCACGCCGACGCCGACGCCGAGTCCGACGCCGACACTGACGCCGACCCCGAGCGTGACGCCGACGGCGACGGTGACGCCGACGCCTTCGGTGACTCCGACGCCCACCGCGCCGCCGACACCCTCAATTACGCCCACGCCGTCGATAACTCCGACGCCCTCACCGACGCCATCAATCACGCCGACACCGTCAATTACACCGACGCCATCAATTTCCCCGACGCCGTCGATCACCCCGACGCCCTCGATTACCCCGACGGCGACGGTGACCCCGACCCTCACGGTGACGCCGACGGTGACCCCGACTCCTTCGGTGACGCCGACACCGTCACCGGCGCCGACATCATCCATTACGCCGACGCCTTCCGTGGTGCCGACACCGTCGGTTACTCCGACGCCTTCAGTAACGCCGACCCCGAGTGTGACGCCGACGGCGACGGTGACGCCGTCGCCCTCGGTCACGCCAACTCCGACCCCGAGCGTGACACCGACACCGTCAATTACACCGACGCCATCAATTTCCCCAACGCCGTCGATCACCCCGACGCCCTCGATTACCCCGACACCGTCGGCAACCCCGACGCTCACGGTGACGCCGACACCGTCACCGGCGCCGACATCGTCCATTACGCCAACGCCTTCCCTGGTGCCGACACCCTCGGTAACGCCGACGCCATCCGCCACGCCGACCTCGACGGTGACCCCGACGCCTTCGGCAATCCCGACCGCCTCGATGACCCCGACCCCTTCAATTACCCCGACGCCGTCGGCAACCCCAACGCCGTCGGCAACCCCGACGGTCTCGCCTCCGCCGACGGACACCCCGACCCCGGCTCCCTCGCCGACCCCGACCCCGGATAACTATATGTATCGTCTGGTCCTCGACTACTCGACCTACCTGGGGGAGGAGGGGAGGGATCGGGGTTTCGCCATCGCGGTTAACTCCGGGGGAGAGGCTTACCTGGCCGGGGTGACCACCTCGGCCGATTTCCCCACCGCCTCCGCTCTCCAGCCCGCCTATTCCAGCTCCTGGGATACAGTGGTTACCAGGTTCTCCTCAAACGGGCAGAATTTGCTCTACTCCACCTATCTGGGCGGTTCGGGGGAAGACGTCGGGTGGGATATTGCTCTTGACGGGGACGGCAACGCCCTGGTGGCCGGTTACACATCTTCGGAAGACTTTCCGACCGCGGCGGCCTACCAGGCCGGGCGAGCAGGCGGGGATTACGACGCCTTTGTCAGCAAGCTATCTTCCTCCGGGGATACCCTTGTCTTCTCCACCTATCTGGGCGGTTCCGGAACTGACTCCGTCCGGGGTATCGCGGTCGACGGGGAAGGGGACATCTACCTGGCCGGCTGCACCGGGTCGGCGGATTTCCCGACCCTGAATTCCTGGCAGCCGGCCCACGCCGGGACTTCGTTCTGGGATATTTTCGTCAGCAAGATGTCCGGTGACGGCTCCGGCCTGGTCTATTCGACTTTCCTCGGCGGCGCCGCCGCCGATTACGCGGAAGCGATCGCGGTCGACGGGTCCGGTTCGGCTTACCTGACCGGGCGGACCGAGTCCGAGGACTTTCCCACCGCGTCCTCCTTCCAGGCCGCTTTTGGCGGTGGGCAGGCCGACGCGTTCGTGGTTCGGTTCGCTGCCGACGGTTCGGAACCGCTCTATGCGACATATCTCGGTGGCGCCGGTAAGGATGGAGCGGAGGATATCGCGCTGCTCGCCACCGGGGAGGCGCTGATAGTCGGTAACACCCTCTCCGCCGACTTCCCCACCCGGGACGCCCTGCAGTCGGTCTTGAGTGGCGGGACAAGTTATGGGGACGTATTCGTTGCCCGGCTCGCCGCCGCCGGGGATGCCCTGGTCTATTCGACCTATCTGGGAGGGAGCGGAGAGGAGCGCGGACGAGGGATCGCGGTCGATGGCTCCGGATACGTTTACCTGGCCGGCTGGACCACCTCGACCGATTTCCCGCTCTATCGCCCTTACCAGTCCGTTTACGGGGGGGGCAACCGGGACGCCTTCGCGGCCAGTCTCTATCCCGTCGGGGATGCGCTGGCTTATTCCACCTACCTGGGAGGGAGCGGAACGGAATCCAGCTTGGGCGCGGCCCTCGACGGCTCGCGGAGGTTCTACCTGGTCGGGGATACTGTTTCGACTGACTTCCCGGTCGAGAACGCTTTCCAGTCCGTCTTCGGTGGGGGCGCGGAGGATATCTTCATCTCCCGGCTGGAGAAGGTCGGATACCTGACCACCCCGACGCCGGCGCCCAGCGCGACTCCTTCCCCGACCGCTTCGCCAAGCCCGACTCCGGCCGGGTATTTGAGTCCGACACCGACCGTCGCTCCAAGCCAGACCCCCGAAGGTTACCGGACCCCGACGCCGACGCCTACCCCGAGCCCAACCCCGGAGGTCCGGTTGACCCCGGCCCACCTGGTGGTGGATTGGGACGATTATAACGGGGACGGGGCGAGCGATACCGCGGTCTACGACCCAGCCAGCGGGGAATGGGATATCCGGGGGGTGACTTCAGGACTGGTCTGGGGCGGGGGAGAGGGTGATATTCCGGTGCCCGGCGACTACGACGGGGACGGGACGGCCGACGTCGGCTACTTCGACCGTTTCTCCGGGAAGTGGTATGTCCTGAGCCTGACCGGGGGAGTTTTACTGGACGAAGAGCAGTGGGGGGAATGGGGGGATCTGCCGGTCCCAGGGGATTATACCGGGGATGGGACCGCCGAACTGGCCGTCTTTAGGTCCTCGACCAACCGCTGGTGGATCCGGAACCTGACCGTGGCTCACTGGGGATGGGAGGGCGATATTCCGGTACCGGGAGATTACAATGGGGATGGGACGACCGACATCACGATGCTCCGCCCGTCGACCGGAGATTGGTTCGTCCGGGGGGTCGGTTCCCGGAGGTGGTACCTGGAGGGTGACCTGGCAATGCCGATGGACTATACCGGTGACGGGGCCACCGAGCTGGCGGTATATCGCCCGACCTCCGGACACTGGTTTATCCGGAAACTGGACGGGAGCTATACCGAGTCGTTCCGCTGGGGACTTCCCGGGCGGGGAGATATCCCGGTAGTGGGAGACTTCGACGGGGACGGTCTGGCTGATCCGACCGTCTTCCGGCCGGGCGAGAATCGCTGGTATATCCTGTCTTCCTTCGGGCCGTACTACTACGTTGATTTCACCGCCCAGTCCACCGACTCCTTCGTCACCGGGGCGACTGCTTATTGAGCCGGTTCTACCGGCCCGACCGGGCGGTTGGAGGCGATTTGGGCTTCCGATTCCCCGGCCGGTTTTACCGCCTCAACATAGACGCTCTCATCTTCTTTCTCTCTCAGGTCCAACTCTCCTGGTTCCCGGATCCCCGTCTCGCCCGGCGGGACCGCGACGACCTCGGAAAATCCGTGGTCCCGCAAAAGTCGGCCCAACGATCTTTCATCGTACATCCACCCGTGGAGCCGCGGCCCGGCGATCAGCGTTGCCATCCTCCCGGCCACGGATCCGTCGTTCTCTCGGCCCAGGTAGGTGGCGGCGATAAAACCGTCGGCATCGCCGGTCTCCAGGTAGCGGCCGGCCAGTCTCCGGAGATCGGGGACCGCCAGCCGGATGACTCCCCCGGGGATTAAGACCCTCTTCGCTTCCTCCAGGAAACGTCCGGCGTCGGCCCGGCTGAGGTGCTCGATCATATGGCAGCTGTAGAGAGCCTCGGCGGAGCAGTCGGGGACCGGGAGCCCCTTGACCCCGTCGCCGTACTCGATCCGGTGTAACCGGGCAAACTCGATAAAGGCGTACTGGCGGGGGTTGAGGATTCCGCACCGGCGGAGGAGCCGGGGCAGGAGAGGGATCCCGGCCAGCCGGAGGCTGATCGAGTTGTCGAAATTCCGCCACCCCGAAATCGGGGAATCTCCGCAGCCGACGTGGATCTTCATAAGCCTCTCGTTTATCGTAGGTCAGGCAGGAATGCCTGACCTACCATCGGGTTTTCGGGCGTCGCCAAAAGATAAAGTCTTCCCGGCCGCGGGTCGATCCCGTCCGGTATCGGTACATCGCGCTCCAAATCGCGCAACGAATAGTGGTGACCGCACAGCGCCCGCGCCCCCTCGCGGGAGGCCTCTTCGCTGTGGGTCTCGCAGATGATGACCGGGCGGCACTCCTTCAGTATCCGGTCCATCCCGGCCAGCACCCGAACCTCGCTCTCCTCGACGTCGATCTTCAACAGGTCCGGTCGGGGGAAACCCCGGTCGAAGACCAGGTCGTCGAGGGAGACGGTCTCCACCTCGACTTTCGGGGCCGGGTCGGGCTCGGGGACGGTGGCCGAGGCGACCAGGTGGGCCTCCGGGGCCAGGTCGTGTTTCGCCGTCTGGAAGAGTTCCCGCCCGGACTTATCGGCGGCCGCCAGGAGCAGGGCCTGGACATTCTCCCGGTGGTTGAGGCGGAGATTGCTAAGCAGACGTCGATAAGTATCCGGATTGGGTTCCAGGGCAATAACTCGGCCCGTATCCCCAACTGCCCGCGAGAGCAGGAGGGTAAAGAAACCGATATAGGTTCCGACGTCATAGGCGGTCATCCCGGGTTGGGCCAGTCGACACAGCGCTTTCTGGACTGATGGTTCGTGGGTGCCCAGCCAGAAGAATTTTTCCTTCCGGCAATCGATTTCCAGCTGAAATCCTTTCAGGGGGCCGGCCGAGATCCGGACCGGGGTCAGCCGGCCCTCGGCCGGGAGGGCCCGATTGAGTAAACCCCGGAGGATCGGAGCGACGCCGGGGAGGCGGTAGAAGAGGTTCCGGACCGACCAGGGGACGAGGTCGATCAGGGGAAGAAGAATTTTCTCTCTCGTGGTTTTCATTCGGCGTTAAAATTATTGATTTGGGATTATTTGAGGAACTTATGGCGGGCCAGGTATTCCTGTCTGCCCCCGAGATGGGGTCTGGTCCAGCAGCAATTCCCGGCCAAAATTTGTCCACCCGGGGAGAAAGTAGCAGAAATATTCCGGCAAAGATAGCAAAAGCGGCGCCGCCGGCGAGTGGTCCGCGGAACACCTAAGGGTATCCGGTCAACATTGAATCCGAAACGGAAGGTCGGTCGAAATAGTAAATGGTGTCTGAAAAAAACCTCCAATTATATCGCGTCTGTCATTGCGAAAAACGGAGCGAAGAAGCCATCTCATCACAGGGTAAACAGGTTGCTTCGTCGTCCCTCCTCGTAATGATCTGGTTTCAGGGGTTTTCGTTCAGACACTAAATAACAAAAACAATCTTTCTCTTGACCGTCGGGATGATAAGGGGGAAAATGGATTATCATCAGGAATATTTGGATTTCACAGAGTTAATGTTGTTTTTAACAGGTCCTCGCAACGGGTCGCATCCACCAAGGGGGTAAGGATGAAGTGTGATTTATTGGTATTGGCCCTGGCGCTTGTTTTCTGTGCGGGGTTGCCGGCCCTGGCCCAGATCGATGAAGGATTCGATTCTTTCCAGATCGGGGTCAGGCCGGCGCGCTGGTGTTTTTTCAACTGTAACCGGAACTCGGACGCTGATATGTTATATGGTGGTCCGTTGTCTGGTGTACCGAGTATCCAGCTGGGCCGGACCACTCGCTCCCGGATCTTGACCGAGAAGTTCACCCTGACCGGTGCCAGTCAGTTGAGTTTTTGGCTCCAGGCGATCACCCCCAACCCGATCAGCGCCATCCAGGTCCGCGAGTTTGTCGGTGGTGCCTGGTCTGTGCTGACCTGGCTGCCAGGTCCTCACAACAACAGCGGCGAAACCATTACTATGGTCCTCAACGCCAGCTCCTCCCAGCAGGTGGAGATTGAATATTTGAAGGCTGGTGGAGACGGTCACGTTGTGATCGACGATGTGGTGATCACCAATGTGGACACCGCGCCCCCGCCGGCGCCCCCGGCGCCGGCCCCTTCTCCGTTTTATCTTGTAAAAGCCAGTGACGACTACACTGGAGACGGGACTTCCGATATCGCGGTTTACAACACCGCCAAAGGAGACTGGCGGATTGACGGGTTCGGCAAAATAACCTTTGGCGGCGGCGACTACGACGTCCCGGCGCCCGGCGACTATAACGGCAACGGCTGGACCGACCTGGGTTACTTCGACCGGGGTACCGGGCAGTGGTTCGCCCAGAAACCGGGCAGCCACTCCATCATCGATGGCGAAGTCTGGGGTATTGCCGGCGACGTTCCGGTGCCGGGCGATTACGACGGCGACGGAACGACCGACCTGGCTGTCTGGCGGCCCTCCAACGGTTACTGGTACGTCAAGAACATTACCTCAATCCTCTACGGTTATGACGGTGTGATCCCGGTTCCGGGCGACTACACCGGCGACGGGACGACCGACATCGCCGTCATCAACACGGATGATTACGGCACCTGGCGCTGGTTCGTCAACGGCGTGCCCGGCAGCCGGGCCTGGGGTCTGAGCGGCGATATCCCGGTCCCGGGTGTTTACTTTGCTGACGGGCATACCTACTTGGGCGCCTACCGGCCCGCCGACAACAGGTTTTGGTGGATCCGGCGCGACGGCGTCGGCGGCTATGGTACCGCACTGTGGGGTCTGACCGGTGACGTCCCGGTGGTGGGCGACTTTAACGGGGACGGGGTGGTTTACCCGGCCGTATTCCGGTCGCCGGACCGGTGGCTGGGGCGGACCGGACCGGATGGCCCGACCTCCGGCTTCGAAGTTACTTTATCCGCCGATCTCTTCAATGACGTGATCGTCACCGGGGCTCCGGGATACTAAAACGGAGCCGCAAACCGAAGCCAGGAAATAAATCAGGTTTGACTCTCGACATCGCTGGATTTTATGTGCGATGGTTAAAATGTCAGTAACACTTCAACTCTATAAAACCTAAATTGAGCGATTCTATGCGGCGAACTGCACCAATCTTTTGCCTCCGAACGGATATTGAAAATCCTCGCCATATCTCCTGGATATGGCTGCGGTTTCCGCAACCCGTCGGCCAGCAAAATCTTAGCACATTTCATCCGCAATAATCGCTCAACTTAGGTAAAAGTCTCTACAGTTTTATAAGTCTGCAATTGTCACTGCGAGGAGCCGAAGGCGACGAAGCAATCTTCAGGTTGAGATTTTTCGCAATGACAATCAGAAGTGCTGCAGATAGCAACAAAGGCTAAAGTTTTACAAATGTTCAAATATTTTCAAAAAAATCAATTTTTCTCTTGACCTCTGGGACGATCAGGAGGAAAATGGTAAATAATCGGGAATTAGGTGTATTTCATATTACCAAGTCCCCGCAACGGGACACAACCCTACCTGAAGGGGGTTAGTATGAAGCGTGGAATAATGGTATTGGCGGTAATGATTGTGGTGTCAGTCTGTCTCAGCCTGTCGGCCACGGCCCAGATCAATGAGGGCTTCGACAACTTCCAGATCGGGGTCCGCCCCGACGGCTGGGAATTCATCAATTGCAACCGGAACTCGGACGCTGATATGTTATATGGTGGTCCGTTGTCTGGTGTACCGAGTATCCAGCTGGGCCGGACCGCCCGCTCCCGGATCATTACCGAGGAGTACACTCTGGACGGCGTCCCGGGCGACAGCGACCTGAGCTTCTACCTCCAGGCCATTGGCGCCAACCCGAGCAGCGCGATCCAGGTCCGGGAATATAACGGCGCCGACTGGTCCGTTCTTTCCTGGCTGCCCGGGCCTCACAGCCTCGGCGGCGGAATCATTACTATGGCCCTCAACGCCAGTTCCTCCCAGCAGGTGGAGATCGAGTACTTGAAGGTCGATGCCGACAATGTCGTGATCGACGATGTGGCGATCACCAATGTTACCACCGTGGCCCCGCCGGCACCCCCGGCGCCCGCGCCTTCCCCGATTTATCTGGTCAAAGCCAGTGACGACTACAGTGGAGACGGGATGACCGATGCCGCCTTTTACAACCAATCCAGCGGCGATTGGCAGCTGGAAGGGATCGGCACCGAGACCTTCGGCGGTGGTGAGTACGATGTCCCGGCCCCCGGCGACTATGACGGTGACGGCAGAGCCGACCTGGGTTACTTCGACCGGGGTACCGGAGAATGGTTTGCCCAGAGCGTGGGCGGCGGAGCCATCATCGATGGCGAAGTCTGGGGTATTGCCGGCGACGTTCCGGTGCCGGGCGATTACGACGGCGACGGAACGACCGACCTGGCTGTCTGGCGGCCCTCCAACGGTTACTGGTACGTCAAGAACATTACCTCAATCCTCTACGGTTATGACGGTGTGATCCCGGTTCCGGGCGACTACACCGGCGACGGGACGACCGACATCGCCGTCATCAACACGGATGATTACGGCACCTGGCGCTGGTTCGTCAACGGCGTGCCCGGCAGCCGGGCCTGGGGTCTGAGCGGCGATATCCCGGTCCCGGGCGCCTATGTCTCGGGGTATTCTTGCCTTGGCGCCTACCGGCCGGCCGACAACAGGTTCTGGTGGATCCGGCGCGACGGGGTCGGCGGCTATGATACCGCAGTCTGGGGCAATAGCGGCGACGTCCCGGTGGTGGGAGATTTTGACGGGGACGGAGTTGTCGACCTGACGGTCTTCCGTTCGCCCGACCAGTGGATTATCCGGAATGTCGGTACCGATACCCTCGCGCCCAATGAGTCGGCCGCGGTGATCGTCACCGGAGCCACGGGCTACTAATAACCGCAACATAACAGCAAGTCAGGAAGAACCGGGCCCGCCAAGAGGCGGGCCCGGTTTTTTTCTTTCCGGTTCGGGAGAGAATAGATACAATTCCCACCGTTGTCCCGGTATCCTGATATCAGTGAAGGCCGTCGGCATTATCCGCTGATGGTCGGTCAGAGGGGCGTTAGACTCAAATTTCCCGATGACCAGAGTTTCTCCTGATTAACCGGAAATCGGGGATGATGGAAGAGAGAGGTAATGGATTGAAGTTATGAACAGCGGGGTACTCCATATCTGGGTGCCGGAACTGTTGTCCCGGGTGGGGGGTATCCAGAATTACTCGGCGGAGCTGACGGAGGCGGCCCTGGCCGTTCTCGGGCCCGGCCGGATCCGCCTGTTGAGCAAGTCCGACCGGCCGGGAGAGCTGGAGGAGCGCTACGGGGAGAGCGTCGGGATCTCCGCCTCGGGGGATATGCCCGAGCGAGTCCGGACCCCGATCTTCGCGGCCCGGCTGCTGCGGGCCGCCCGGCGGGAAAGACCGGCGCTGGTCATCTCCGCCCATCCCCACTTTGCTCCGGCGGCAGCCTGGCTGAAGAGAACTCTCTCGATCCCGGCGGCGGTCAGCGCCTACGGGGTTGAGGTCTGGGACCTGCCCCGGGGCCGGGTCCGCCGGGCGCTGGGCCGGGTGGATATGATTCTGCCGATCAGCAATTTTACCCGGGGAAAGATGGAGGCCGGGATCGGTATCCCGGAAGAAAGGTTCCGGGTGATCCCGGTCACATTTGACGGGGAACGGTTCTCGCCCGGACCGGCCCCGGCCGGGCTGCGGCAGCGCTATGGGATTGATCCTAAAGACAGGGTGTTGATCAGCGTCTGTCGCCTGGTGGTCTCCCGGCTGGACAAGGGATACTCCCGAGTCATTGAGATCCTGCCCCGTCTGCTTCCGGATTTTCCGGGACTGCGCTTTTTAATCGTAGGGGAGGGAGACGATCGCCCCAACGTCGAACGGAGAGTCCGTGAGCTGGGGCTGGAGGGGAGGGTGATCCTAACCGGGTATATTTCCGACGAAGAACTGCCCGATCATTACCGGATGGCCGACGGTTTCGCGATGCCCAGTCTCCGGGAAGGGTTCGGGATTGTTTTCCTGGAGGCGATGGGATGCGGAAAGCGGTGCCTGGGCGGGAACCGGGACGCGGCAGCGGACGCCCTGCGGGGAGGGGAACTGGGCATCCTGGTCGATCCGGAGAGTCCGAAAGAACTCGAGGTGGGGTTGCGGCGGTTATTGACCGAGACCGCTCCGGACCCGGCCGAGCTCCACGATCGGGTTGACCGGTACTTCGGGAGAAAAGCCTTCCGGGAAAAAGTCGCCGGGCTCCTGGCGGAGTTCGGGCTCCCCTGAGGTCGATCCCCCTTCCGCGGCGCGAAAACCCGAGAATATGGATGAGCGTTTAACAATTCCGAAGGAGATCCGCCGGTGCGAGCGGATTGTCGAGTGGGGAGCCGTCTTCCTGGTGGTCTTCTCCCCCCTGGCCTTCGGGGCGGTCGAGACCTGGGCCTGGATTATCCTGTCCGCGGGCTGCTTCCTGATTGCCGCGACCGAACGTTACCGCCGGCATCTGCTCGTCCGAATTCCTTCTCTTTCGGGGGCTCTTTCGCCAACGGCGTGCCGCCCGGTCGCCGATTATCTGCTCTGCGGGTTCGGAATTCTGTTTCTCCTCGGCCCGCTGGTCCAGCTGATCCCGCTTCCGGTCACCCTGGTCTCCGCGATCAGTCCCCGGACCGCCCGGTTCTGGCTTTTGACCGGGCGGGTCACCTCCGGTTCCTGGACGGTATTCTCCCTTTACCCTTCCCGGACCGCCGGGGAGCTGGTCAGGCTGGCGGCCTACGGAGCGATCTTTTACACCCTGAAAGGCTACCGGCCGGCGGAGGGGAACTGGATGGGATTCACCGCCCGGCTGCTGACCGCGGTTGTCGCTACCGGTTTTGCCGTCTCGGTGATCGGGATTCTCCAGAAGTACTCCTGGCAGGGTATGATTTACTGGCTCCGCCCGATCCGCTTCGGGAATCCCTTCGGTCCCTTCGTCAACCGCAACCATTTTGCCGGCTATATCATAATGGTCATCCCCCTCGCCCTGGGCCTGCTCCTGAGCCGTCGGCCCCGGCCGGCCGGGGAGCTTTTTCGGGACCGGATGGTCCGGTCCGAACCCCGGCGTCTCCTGCTCGGCTTTATGGCCCTGGTGATGGCGGTTTCCCTCTTTCTCTCCTATTCCCGGAGCGGGATACTGGCCGGTCTTCTCGCCTTTGTATATTTGATCTTGATCTCCCGCCGCTTCCGGCTGATCGACCGGAAGCAGTCCCTGATGATCTTCGTTGTCTCTCTGGTCCTGATCGCCCTGGGCTTGGCCTACTTCGGGACCGCCGACCTGGTCCATCGTTTTGAGACGATCGGAGGAAAGGGGAAGGAGGTGGAGTACCGGCGGGACATCTGGCGGGATACCATCCGGATCTACGGGGATTTCCCGCTCCTGGGGATCGGTCTGGGGGGATTCGAGAAGTTATATCCCTATTACAAGTCCTTTGATCGCCGCAAACCGTTTACCCACGCCGAGAACGATTACCTCCAGGTTGCGGCGGAGATGGGGACCTGGGGATTGGTGGGCCTGACCGGGTTCTTCCTGGTATTCTTTGGTTCGGTTTTGTTCTGGAAACCGGACAGTACTTACCCGGGGCACCCGCGGAAACGTCCGGGGGGATGGCCGATAGCTGGACGAGGGCTGGTCGCCGGCTGTTCCGCCGGGGTTCTGGGTCTGCTTCTCCAGAGTGCGCTTAACTTCAACTTCGCCATCCCCGCCAATGCCCTTCTTTTGACGGTCCTGCTGTCCCTGGCGGCGGGCCGGATTTTCCCCGGGCGGTGACCGGATAGGGACGCCCGGTAAGGGGGCGCCTGGCTACTCTATCCTTGATTGCCGGCCCGGGCCGTGTATAGTATTCAAAGCGGGAAAACCCCGCCCCGCTGTTCTTCACCGGCGGCGGAATCCGGGAGGGTCAGATGGAGAGAGAAGAGTACAGGAAGAGGTTGTACGAGAACTATGAGATCCGGCCTCGACCGGCTCGGCCGGAGATCACCCTGGAGGCGATCGAGAGGCAGTTTCCGGTCTGGGAGAACCGGTTCCGGCGGCATCTTCCCCGGGATCTCTCCACACCGTTGATCGATGTCGGCTGCGGAAGCGGCGGCTTTGTCCACTATCTCCGCCGGGCCGGATATTCCGACGTCAGGGGTATCGATATCAGCGGGGAACAGGTGGCCGTTGCCCGCTCGCTGGGGATCGAGGGTATAATCCGGGGGGACGTCAGGGATCACCTGGCCGACCACCCCGGGACTTACGGGGCGGTGGTCGCCCGGGACCTGATCGAGCACTTTACCCGGGAGGAAGTCATCGATCTGCTGATCCTGGTCCGCCAATCCCTGATCACCGGTGGTGTGCTGCTGATTCAGACCGTCAACCTTGAGAGTCCCTTTTCGCTCCGCTACCGCTGGGGAGATCTGACCCACGAGTCGGGGTTTACCAGTTACAGCCTGGAAGCCGCGCTGCTGCTGGCCGGGTTCCGGGGTGCCGCCACCTTTTCCGCTCCCCCGGTCTTTGGCTACAGCCTGAAGTCGGCCGTCCGGACCATATTCTGGAAGGGTATCGAGGGCCTCTGGCGGTTCGCCCTGATGGTGGAGAGCGGGCAGGGGAGGGGGATCTTCACCGCCAACCTGGTCACGGCGGCCCGGAAGTGATGGGGAACTCTCCAACGAAGAGAAAAATATGACACGAGGCAGCGCTTTCAACCGTTTTCTTAAGAACCGGATTCTCCGGCTCCCGAAGGGAAGCAAGCCCAGAACCATACCCTTCGGGTTATACCGGGGGATCCGGATGGAGATCGATTTCAGCCATCAGTGCCAATTGTATCTCGGCCTGTGGGAGGCCGAGACCCACCCCTGGCTGAAAAAGTTTTCCCGGATAGCCAGGACGGCTATCGATATCGGCGCCGCCTGCGGGGAACACACTCTCTACTTCGCGACCAAAACCGGGGCTGGGAAGGTCTACGCTTTCGAACCTTCTGCCGACCATTGTCTCCGGATCAGGAAGAATCTGTCCCTCAACCCCGCCGCCGGGGAAAAGAAGGTCGTGATCTCCCGGAAGTTTGTCGGCTCAACCGATGGGGGCGACCGGGTTAGTCTGGATTCCTTTCGCGACCGGGTGGACTTTCCCTGTCTGATCAAGATCGACATCGACGGCGGCGAGGTCGAGGCTCTTCAGGGAGCAGCGGATTTCTTGGAGTCGCCCGGGGTCCGCTGGCTGATCGAGACCCATTCACTCGACCTGGAGAGGGGCTGTATCGAACTGCTCGCCGGGCACGGGTATGTTACCCGGATCATCCCCAACGCCTGGTGGAGGATCGCGGTCCCGGAACAGAGGCACGGTGAGATCAACCGATGGCTGGCCGCCTACCGGGAGGATCGGCAACCGGGGGGGATCACTGAAAAACGCCGGATATCATCAGCCCGGGGAACAAACTGAGTGGCCCGATGATGAAACAAAAATACCGTCTGGCGGTCCTGGTCACCCATCCCATCCAGTACTACTACCGTCTCTACCAGGAGATGGAACGGCATCCCGGGATCGAGTTGACGGTCTATTATTGCTGGGAGGGCGGAGCAAAAAAACCGGCGTATGACCGAACCTTCCGGATGGATATCAAATGGGATCTCCCCCTGCTCGAAGGGTACCGCCACCGGTTTCTCGCTGGTCTCTATTCGGGGCCGGTTCCCCTCCTGGGAAGGTTCTGCAACCCGGGAATCGTCCCCGCGCTTGTCTCCGGAGGCTACGACGCCGTCTTCGTCTGGGGCTACAATTACCTGACCGCCTGGCTGGCCTTCCTGGCGGCCGGGGTATTCCGGATCCCGGTCTTTATCGGGGGCAATGTCGTCTCCCGGCCCCGCCGCCCCGCCCCCCTCCGGGTCTTAAAAAAGGCGGTGCTTACCCCTCTCTTCCGACGGGCGTCGGCGGTTATGAGCGAGTGCGAAAAAAACGCCGACTACTACCTTGCCTATGGGGCCGATCCGGGAAGGATTTACTGGAACCCGGCCGCGGTGGATAATGAATATTTCCAGGCCCGGGCCCGGGAACTCTCCCCGCGGAAGGAGGAGATCAAAACCGCATTGGGTCTCCCTGCCGGTCTCCCGGTCTTTCTCTTCGCCGGGAAGCTCGATCCCCGCAAGCGCGCTCTTGATCTCCTCGAGGCCTACCGCCTCCTGGGTGACCCGCCGGAAGCTTCCCTGGTCTTCGTTGGGGAAGGAGCGCAGCGCCGGGACCTGGAGAACCTGATCGCCCGCCGCCGCCTGACCAATGTTGTCATCACCGGGTTCCGGAACCAGACTGAGCTGCCCCGATACTATGTCGCTGGGGACGTCTTCGTTCTCCCCTCCGAGTACGACCCTTCTCCCCGGGCCCTGAACGAGGCGATGAATTTTTCCCTCCCGGTTATCGTCAGCGACGGGGTCGGTACTGCCGGGGACCTGGTGGTCGAAGGGGAGAACGGTTTCATCTGTCCGGTCGGAGAGGTTGGGGTCTTGGCCGACCGGATGCGAAGGCTTGCTCAGTCTCCCGAACTTCGGGAGGAGATGGGGGTGTGGGCCCAGGAGAGGGTCTCTGGATGGAATTATCAAAAAGGGGTGGAGGAGATTTTGCGCGCCCTGCGTGCGCTGCCCGAATTATGAAAGTTACCGTGACAACGGGAGGGATGTTCCATTCCTTTGAACTGGCCCGGCAGCTGGAACAGAGGGGCTGTCTGGAGCGGATTATTACCGGCTACCCGGCTTCCCGGGTCCGAGGATATGGAATCCCCCCCGGGAAGGTGATATCCCTGCCTCTCTGCCAGGCGATTTACCGAGGCTGGCGGAAACTCCCCAAGCCGGTCAGCGCCCGGGCCGATCCCGTTCGCCTGGTCAGTGAACTGTTCGACCTCCAGGCATCCCGCAGGCTGGCGGGGGGAGATCTGCTGGTCGGTTGGTCGTCGTTCGGCCTCCGGACTATCCGGGAGGCGAAACGCCGGGGGATGAAGACCGTCCTGGAGAGGGGCAGCTCCCATATCCTCTTCCAAAGGCAAATTTTGGCCGAAGAATACGAGAGGCTCGGCTGCTGGGGTGTTCTGCCGCATCCGGCCCTGGTGGAGAAAGAACTGCGGGAGTATGAAGAGACCGATTATATCGCGGTCCCCAGTTCTTTCGCCCGTGATTCCTTTCTCCGGCAGGGAGTTCCTCCGGAGAAGATTATCCGGTGCTTCCTCGGGGTCGACCTCGGGGAATTCCGGCAGGTTCCCCGCCGGGATTCGGTCTTCCGGGTGGTCTTCGCTGGCTGCCTGAGCCTGCGCAAGGGAGTGCAGTATCTCCTGCGGGCCTTCCAGGAACTGCGGCTGCCGGAGGCCGAGCTTCTCTTCATCGGCACGATCTCGGATGAGATCAAGCCGATGATGAGAGAGTACGCCGGGACATACAGGTACATCGGCTCCCGGCCCCGATCTGAACTGTATCGGTATCTCTCGCGGGGCAGCGTCTTTGTTATGCCTTCCCTGGAAGAGGGGATGGCGATGGTCCAACTCCAGGCGATGGCTTGCGGGTTGCCGTTGATCTGCACGCCCAACACCGGAGGGGAAGACCTTATCGAGGAGGGGAAAGAGGGGTTTATCGTCCCGGTCCGGGACGTGGAAGCTATCCAGGAGAAGCTGCTCCGGCTCTACCGGGACCCGGATCTCCGGCGGGAGATGGGGGAGCGGGCGAAACTGAAGGTCCGCAGCGGCTTTTCCTGGGATGATTACGGTTCCCGGGTGACCGGGGAATACCTGCGGCTCCTGGGGGGAGCGAACAATGAATAAGAGGATTGAAAATGTGCTCCTGGTCGCTCCGGTCGGCCCGTTCGCGATCGGCGAGAGTTTCCTCCGCGCTTTAGGCGGAGCGGGGCGGCGGGCGGCCTTCGTCAACACCCTGGAGTACTTTCCGCTCGGTTACGGCCCGGCCGGGCGGTTGCTGAGGCGCCTCAACCGGAACCGCCTGACGGATCGATATAACCGGGCCATTCGGGATAACGCGCTCCGGCTGAAACCCGATCTCCTCCTGGTCGTCAAGGGCAACCTGGTCAAGCCGGAGATCCTCCGCCTGATCCGCCGGGAACTGCCGGGGACGATCCTGGTCAACGTCAACTATGACGATTTTTTCTCCCTCTCGCCTGGCAACCGCTTCCCGGACCTGGAAGGGATTGTCCCGCTCTATCACTGGATCTTCCCCGCTAAACAGGTCAATGTTGAGGAACTGCGCGGTTTGGGAGCGGAAAGGGTCCGCTATCTCCCCCTCGGTTACGACGGTTCGGCCCATTTCCCGGTCCGACCGTCGAAGGAAATCCGCGATACGTACGGCCGCCAGCTGGTCTTTGCCGGAACCTATACCTCGGATCGGGCCCGGCTGCTCGAGGCCCTCAGCGGGTTTTCCCGTTCGATCTGGGGAGCGTACTGGGGCCGGGCGAAGTTGGAGTCCGGCCTCCGGTTGGCCGTAAAGCGGACTGGAAACGGCCGGATCGTCCGGGGCGCCGAGCTCTCAGCCATTCTCAACGCCTCCCCGATCGGCCTCAATTTCCTCCGGGGGGAGAATCGGGATACCCATAATCACCGTTCGTTCGAACTGCCGGCCTGCGGGGTCTTTACTCTCTCGGAGCGTTCGGAGGAGTTGGGGGAATTCTTCACCGAG
Source organism: uncultured bacterium (assembly GCA_964465735.1). Classification (GTDB taxonomy): domain Bacteria; phylum Auribacterota; class Erginobacteria; order Erginobacterales; family Erginobacteraceae; genus Erginobacter. The sequence continues at coordinate 43,318 of CAYXKT010000002.1, read as the reverse complement.
GGTAAGGAGATGGCCTTTTTCTCTTCCCCGGAAGAATTGCGGGATAAAGCCCGCTATTACCTGGAGCACGAACGAGAACGGGAAACCGTCTCCCGGGCCGGGTTCGAAAGGGTGAGGGCGGGAGGTCATACCATCCGGGACCGGGCAGAGAGAATGCTGGATATTATCGGCCGGGAGTGATATCTCTCCGGGGCCGGAAAGCGGTGACCCATCCGCGGACCGGCCCGCCAACCATTTATCTTCCACTGGGAACGTGAAAGCCAAGATCAAGCAGAGTGTTAAGTGGATTTTGATCGGCAGACAGGGGCAATTTGTTGTCTCTCTCTTCTTCCACCTGCTGATTATGCGGATCCTCTCCCCGGAGGTCTTCGGGGTGTTCGCCCTGGCCGAGTCCTCTCTGGGGTTTATCGCGATGTTTATCTCCTTCGGTTTCGCTCATTGCGTAATCCAGTTCCAGGAGGTGAAAAACATCGAGAGAAACGTTCTCGGAATTACGATTCTCCAGGCCGCCGCCTACGCGGTTCTGACCGTACCCGGGGCGTTGATCGTCAGCCGGGTTTACGGCGAGCAGATCTCCCGGATATATCTCCTGCTGATCGCCGGGCATATCCTAACTTTTTTCAGCCTGATTTTCCAGTTCGTCATCGAGAGAAACCTTGATTTCAAGACGACCGAGATCGTGCATTTCCTCGCACGGACGGCCGGTATCCTGGCCACGCTGGGGCTGGCCCTGGCCGGCGCCGGGGTTTACAGCCTGGTGGCCGGGATGTACGTCCGGGTGCTTCTGGAGACAGTGATCTTCTTCAAATGCTGCCGCTGGGAATACGGGGTTGGCTGGGAAAAAGAAGTTCTCCGGGTGGTGCTGGTTTACGGTTCGAAAAAGTTTGTTGTCCGGATCTGCGCGACGATGATGCAGTCCCTGGATAAGCTGATCCTGGGGTTGATGGTCCCGGTGGCTTTCGTGGGAGCTTACGAGCGGGGCCTGATGATTGTTTCTTCGGCCGTCGGGCTGGTCAGGGAGATCAACGCCCGGTTCGCCTTTTCCCTGATCAACCGGCTCAAGAGCGATCTCCGCCGGCTGGATTCGCTGATCAACCTGGGGATATTTCTCAACCTGGCCCTGGGTTCCTTTTTTGCCCTGGCCGCGATCTTCTTTCTCCGGGACCTGATCGTTCTGGTTCTCGGAGCCCGGTGGGTCCCCACCGCTCGAGCGCTTCCCTTCTTCAGTCTTTACCTGGTCGTGATCGTCCCCGCCGTGTTCATTCAGCAGGTGTTTTTCGCCGTCAAGGATCCGCTCCACGTCGCCTGGGGCCGCCTGATGGAGATCGCGATCTTTCTCCTGATATCCCTGGGGATTTACCGTCTGGCGGGCGCGGAAGACGGACCGTCTCCGATTTACCTGATGGCGCTGAACCTGGGGTTCTCCCAGCTGGCCGGGGTTGGATACCTGCTGGCTATCCTTCTCCGTTTGCAGCAGCTTCAACCGGCCTTACTGGTCAAGCCGCTGGTCCTGGCGGTTTCGGCCGGACTGGTCGGCTGGGGCCTTCTGGTTTACTCCGGATTGCCTTCCCCGGCCGTTTCGGTTGTAGTATGCTTGATTTACCTGGGACTGTTATGGACGGCCTGCCGTCCGGAATTGCTCTGGCTGAAGCGGTACTGGTGGAATTGAATATATGAAGACTCTCCAAGAAAACCGGGCTGAGCTGATCCGAGAAGTTCTGCGGTCGGCCGGTCGGCGGAAGATCAACTATGCCCTGATGAGGAATTTCCGTCAGGTTTTGTCCGGGACCGCCAAGGACGCCGATATCCTGGTCTCGGGCGGAGATCTTGAGCGGTTTTCCTCACTGGTTGTCGAAGCCGCGCGTCTGGATACGGGGTGGAGATTCGTCCAGGTGGTCCGAAGCCGTTACGGGAGAAGGGTGGTTGCCCTCCACTGGCACGGCTATTCGGCGATTTTCGATCTTCGCTCGGTCGTCCGTCTCGACTCCGGGATGGTTCCCGCCCGAATCTTTCTCGTCGGCCGCCGATGGACCCGGCAGGGATTCAGTTTGTTGGGGAGGGAAGAATTCCTGACCTGCCTTTTTATCCATCACCGGCGCAAGCCCAAGCCGGACTATCTTCGGATCCTGGAATCGGCTTTCCGAGAGGATCGGGCCTTGGAGATCCGGATCGAAAACCGGCTAAAGGAGCTGGCGGCCAGATACCGGGAGCGTCCCCTCCACCGGTTTTTCCGCTGGGTGGGTGATATCCGGTTCTGGATGGATTTTCTCTTCCCCGCGGGACTTTACGTGGTGGTCAACGGCCCCGACGGAGTGGGGAAAACCACCGCCTTGGCCGAGCTCGGGGACCGGCTGGAAGGACTGGGAATCTGTTTTCGGATCCGGCATCTCGGGGGAAAGACCGGGATGCTTCCGGAACGTCCCTTCCGGCAGGGGGTATTACCCGCTTGTCCCCCCGGCTCAACCTCGCCGCCGGCTCCGCCCCGGGTCTGGCCGGCGGTCCTGGATATTCCCCGGCTGCTTTATCATTTTCTCGATATCCAGCTCTATCAGTGGCTGGTGATCAGGAAGTTTCAGGCGTCCGGCGGGTGGTTTATCGCCGACAAGTTTTTCACCTACGCGGTCAAGTCCCGGTCGATGGGTTTTGCGGTTCCGGAAGGACTGATCAGGGTTCTTTACCTCCTGCTTCCCCGCCCGGACCTATTTATATTGTTGTGGAACGAGCCGGAGGAGATCGCCCGGCGCAAGGGGGAGTTGACCCCCCGAGAAGCGGCCGCCCACGCCCTGGTCCTGGACGGAATGAGCCGTCGGTCCCGATACCGCCTGGTTATCAAGACCGATCGACCGCCGGCGGTGATCGCCGAAGAGATGCTGGCCGGAATCGTCAGCCGGGGGGAGGAACAGTCGCGGTGACAAAACTGATCCGGTTTCTCTCCTATCCGGTCTTCTTCGACCCGGAATCGCCCCGGGCCGTCGGTTACGTGATGAAGCATTTCTGGGCGATCCGATCGCGGACCCGGTCGAGGCGTCTCTTGAAGCGCCTGGCCCGGCCGGCGGTTCCCTGGATCCGGAAACGGGGAAAGGAGAGATTGGAGAACCACCTCCGGTTTGAGCGGCTCCGCCCTTTTCTCGACCGGGCAAAGCCCGAGGTGATCATCGATGCCCGGCGATTTTTCCGGATAATTGATTTCGACCGCCGTAAGGTGGTAAATATTCTGAAAAATAAAGATCTGTCGCCGTTCTTCGATAACGAGGTAACGGCCCGCCAGCGGCTGGCTGGGGCCGACTTTATCCCCCGGCTGTTCGCTGTCGATCGGAAGGCCGGGGTCTTCAGCGAGGAATTCATCTGCGAGCGCCCCTTCAAGTCGGGATCTCTGCGCGACCTCGACGCGGCTGGCTTCGCCGGCCGCCTGAAAGAGATTGTCCGGAAGGTGCAAGATTCGGCGCCGGTCCGGGTGGTCGAAACCGAAGATTATCTTGCCGGCCTGTCCGGAGAGATCCTTTCCCGGCCGGAAGCCGACAAGGAGGTCCGGCGGTATGTCCGGTCCCTGAAAAACTCGGCCTCCCGCCTGGACCGGGTGGAGCTGGTCTTTTCGCACGGGGATTTGCGGCCGGATCAGCTGTTCTTCGCTCCCGATGGCTCGATCAGGATTATTGATTGGGAGAACTCCGGCTGCTTCTGCCGTTGCCGTGACCTGCTCGATTTTTTCGTCAACGAAAGATGGCTCTGTACCGATTCGGAGGTCTCCCTACAATCCTTCCTCGAGGAGGTTCCCGGCCAGCTCAAGGCCCTAACCTCACTATATCTGTTGGAACAGGCTGTCATCCCGGTCAGGATCGGCCGGGCCCTGCTTCTGCCCGTTTCGATCGCCGCTCTCAAGGGGGTGGAGCATCTTCTGAACAAGGCAGTCCGGGATCACGGAAGACCGCGGCCGGGATATTGCCTGCCGCGGATATCCGGTAACCGGGGAGTTGGCCGTTATGGAACTGGTTGACCTGAAGCTGGGCCGGAGGGTGGTCGCCTGGCTGGCCTGTGGTCTCGGAGCGGGGGGCTTTTTTCTCCTTTTGCCGTCCCGTGGTGCGGCATACTCCCTGCAGTATTCCGTCGGGTTGATCGTGATGACGATGATCTGTTTCCGCTGGCTGACCAGTCCGGTTCACCCGGGAATTATGGGTTTTCTTTCTCCCCACGGTATTGTCCTGGTCAACTCGTTCGTTTATTTCGGCCTCGGCCCGCTCCCCCGGCTGGCGTTTCCCAATGCCGGGATCATCGGATACTTCAATCTTGGCGCCGATGAATATTACATCCCGGCGCTCGCGCTCTGCCTGGCCGGGCTGCTGGTCTTCGACCTAATGTATCGCTGGGCGGTCCGGATGTCTGATTTGGACCGGTCGCTGGAATCCGCCCTGGAAAGTTTCTACTCCCCGATGATGCAGGGCTTTCTCCCCTGGACCGCCCTCTTCTGGTATTTCCTCTGCTTGGGGATTTTCGGATATATGACCCGTTCATTTGTTATGCACTCCTTCGGCTTTGCCGGGGTGGAGGGCGCAATCGAGAACATATTTCTGCAGGGAGGTCCCTGGTTGCTGGGAACCGCCTGGATAATGCTGAGTCTGCTCCTGGCTCGGACCGGACCCCGGCGCATCTCCCCGAAATTGATCTTTATCTTTTTTGCTCTCCTGCTGCCGGTGATGCTGGCCTACGAAAACCGGCGGATCATAATCTACTGTCTGATCATATCGTTCGCGGTCTATTATCTCTATCCTCGCCGGTCGATCAGATTGAAAGTCGTGGTCTGGGGATTTTTCCTGCTGCTTGGCGGATTTTTCCTGATGACTTCGGCCAAACACTTGACTCGCACCGATCCCTCTCTCCGGAGGCATATTGCCGAAGAGAGGAATATTTTTCGTCGTGCTCGGCTGATCGTGGCCAATCCCGAGTTTTTCGACCTGGAGCCGGTGGATATCTTGCTCCGGCAGAGTATGGTGGTCCGTTTCAACGGTTTCGACTGGCCGGCGGCCCTGATGGAGTCCCACAACCGCTTTGGGGTCTCCTTCCTTGGGGGCAGGCACAACCTGGAAGCCGCGGCTGCGGTCGTGCCGAGGGTGTTGTGGCCCGGCAAGCCCCCGATGGTGGTGGCGGGTACAGTGAACCGGCATTTCGAACTGGCCCGGTTCGACCAGTTGGTTACGGTCCTGGGTTCGTCCTACGCTGACTGGGGGTGGGTTGGCGTCCTGAGCGGCTTTGGCTTCCTGGGAGTGGTTTTTGCCCTGGCGCTCCGGTTAATCCTGGTTCGCCGGGACGGCTTGATCGTTTACCTGGCCTCCCTCCTCCCCCTGATGTCATTCGAGAGTTATCTTACGCGGTATGTCTTGCTCTGGGCCCGCTGGGTCCTGATAATAATGGCCCTGAACAGCGCCCTGGCCCTCGCCCGGTATTGGTTCCGGCTCCGGGGGAGAGATGTGGTGGGGACGGAAGAGAATATTCAGGTTCCGCCGGGAGCATAATTCATTATTTCCGCCGGCCAAATGAAAATACTGCACGTGACACCCTATTACTATCCCGCGCTCCGCTACGGGGGACCGGTCCGGTCGGTTCACGGGCTCTGCAAGCATCTGGCCCGGATTGGGCACGACATCGAGGTCTTCACCACCGATCTTGACGGGCCTTTTCGGGTCGATAGGCCGGTAGGCGTGCCGGTTGACCTGGATGGAGTGAGAGTTTGGTATTTTCGTTCCAGATGTCTGAAAAAAATATTCTATTCCCCGCCGATGGAGAGGGAACTGGAGCGGAGAACCGGCGAGTTCGATCTGGTCCATATCCATACCTTCTTCTCCTGGCCCACCCATATCGCGGCCACCATCGCCGCCCGGCACGGAGTCCCCTACATCCTCTCGCCCCGGGGTATGCTGGTTAAAGACCTGGTCCGGCGGAAGAGCCGCCTGGTGAAATCGGCCTGGATCCAACTTTTCGGGCGCCGGGTTGTGGAGGGCGCGGCCCGGATCCACGTCACTACCGATATCGAAAAGAAAGAGATCCGGAGTTTTCATTTCAATCTGCCCGAGATCTTTGTCATTCCGATTGGGATAGACCCGTCAGATACGTCACCCAAATCCGGGGGTTCGGTCTCTCCCGCGATTGAAGCCCTGGTCCGGAAGAAGCCTTTACTGCTCTTCCTTGGCCGGGTCAACTGGAAGAAGGGCCTGGACCGCCTGATCCCGGCCCTCCGGTACCTGGAAGGGGCCCACCTGGCGGTGGCCGGCAACGACGACGACAACTACCGAATTCAACTTGACAAACTGGCCTTACGGAACGGAGTATTGGAGAGGATAACCTTTGCCGGACCGGTTTACGGGGAGGAGAAGAGGCGGCTCTTCGGCGCGGCCGATGTTTTTCTTCTGCCTTCTTATTCGGAGAACTTCGGGATCGCCGTCCTCGAGGCGATGGCGGCCGGGGTGCCGGTGGTAGTCACCCCGGAGGTGGGCCTCTCCCGGGAGGTGGAGGAGGCCGGAGCCGGGTTGGTTCTCAACGGTGATCCCGGGGTCCTCGGACCGGGGATCAAAGCTCTGCTGGCCGACCCCGGACGGATGCGGGAGATGGGGGAGCGGGGAAGAGAACTGGCGGCCCGGCGCTTTGCCTGGAGCGGGATTGCCCGCTCGATGGAAAGTGTCTATAAACAGGTAATCGGTTGAGACGATGAATATACTGGGTATCAACGCTTATCACCCCGATGCCTCCGTCGCCCTGCTCCGGGACGGGGTTCCGGTCTGGGCCGCGGAAGAGGAGAGGTTCAGCCGGATCAAGCATATCTCCGGATTTCCGGGAGGGGCCCTCCGACGCTGCCTGGAAGACCTCGATCTCGACCCCGCCGAGATCGACGTGGTCGCGATCTCGAAAAACCCCTGGGCCAACCTGGGGCGGAAAGTTCTCTTCGTCCTCCGGCACCGGCCCGACCGGTCCCTGGTCTGTGACCGCCTGAGGGCCTTTCGCCGTTCCTCGTCGTTCTCCGGGGATTTTACCGCCGCCCTTGGCATCTCCCCAGCCGCCCTGAGGGCCCGTTTCGTCAACGTCGAGCATCACCGGGCCCATATCGCCAGCAGCTTCTTCCTCTCCGGGTTCGAGCGGGCCGCCTTTCTCTCGATCGACGGGATGGGGGATTTCTCTTCGGCGGTCTGGGGCCGGGGGGAAGCCCGCCGCCTGGAGATCGCCGGGCGGGTATATTTCCCCCATTCCGCCGGGTTCCTCTACACGGCGGCCACCCAGTTTCTCGGCTTTAGGCGTTTCGGGGACGAATATAAGGTGATGGGGCTGGCCGCCTACGGCGAACCGGTATTTCTCGAGGAATTCAGGAGAATGTTCACCTTGCTGCCGGGTGGCGGATTCCGGCTCAACCTTGATTATTTCACCCATCACCAGGGACAGGCCAAGGTCCACTGGCAGGGGGGAGCACCGGAACAGGATATCCTCTTCTCCGAAACCTGGTCCCGGGTCTTCGGCCCGTCCCGGAACCCCGGCGACGATCTGAGCGACCGGGACCGGAATCTGGCGGCCTCTCTCCAGGCGGCCCTGGAGGAGATCCTCGTCCATAACCTCAACTGCCTCCACCGGGCCACCGGGGAGGAGAACCTCGCCCTGGCCGGCGGCGTGGCCTTTAACAGTCTGGCCAACGGGAAGATTACGGCCCGCACCCCGTTTAAGAATGTCTATATCCAGCCGGCGGCCGGGGATTCCGGGACGGCGCTCGGGGCGGCCGCCTATGTTTATCACTGTCGGGAAGGAAAGCCCCGGAACTTCACGATGGATCACTCCTATCTTGGGCCCGGGTTTTCCGAACAACGGTTTGAGGCGGCGCTGACCGCCGCCGGTCTGTTCTTCCGGAAAATGGGAGAGGAGGAATTATTCCGCCGGACCGCCGAAGCGGTTTCCCGGGGCCTGGTGGTCGGCTGGTTCCAGGGCCGGATGGAGTACGGTCCCCGGGCGCTCGGGAACCGGAGTATTCTGGCTGATCCTCGCCGGAAGGAGATGAAGGATATCCTCAACCACCGGGTGAAGAGTCGGGAGCCTTTCCGCCCCTTCGCCCCTTCGGTGTTGGAAGAGAAGGCGGGGGAGTATTTCGAGATGGACTGCCCGACCTCTCCCTATATGCTCAAGGTATTTCCGGTCCGGGAGGAAAAACGGGACCTGATCCCGGCGGTTACCCATAGAGACGGGACGGCCCGGGTCCAGACAGTCTCGAAGGCGAGTAACCCCCGTTACTGGGCGGTGATCAACGAGTTCGGGAATCAGACCGGAATTCCGATGGTCCTCAACACCTCCTTCAACGAGAACGAGCCGATAGTCTGCACGCCGGAGGAGGCCGTAAACTGCTACCTCAAGACCAGGATCGACGTCCTGGTTCTGGGCCGGTGTTTCCTGCGCAAGGAGGGGGAGAAAGGAAGATGATCCGGAAGGGAGAAAAGCCTCCCCGGGTGCTTCTGGTCAACCAGGTCTTTTATCCGGACGTGGTCTCCACCGCTCAGTACCTGACCGACCTGGCGGTTTCCCTGGTCCAACGCGGCTGCCGGGTGACCGTGTTGGCCGGGAGGAGGGGCTACGCCGAACCTTACCCCCTCTACCCCCGGAGTGAAGTTTACCGGGATATCCGGGTGGTCCGGGTCTGGCGGTTCCGGTTCGGCCGGAGAAACCGCCTGACCAGGGTCATTGACGCTCTCCTCCTCAACCTGGCCTTCACGGTCCGGATGGCCTTCCTCCCCCGGTACGACCGGGTGGTGGTCCTGACCACCCCGCCGATGGTGGCTTTCTCCGCTCTCCTTTTTACCCGGATCCGGGGCGGACGGCTGATCTACTGGATGATGGATCTCAACCCCGACCAGGCCATCGAGGCCGGATGGATTCGGCGGGGGGGAACCCGAGCGAGGTTCCTGGAGGCGGTTTTGCGGTTCGTCCTCAAGAACAGCGACGGTATCGTCGCCCTGGACCGTTTTATGCAAGACCGGGTGGAGGCCAAGGGCGCCCCAAAAGGCCGGATCGAAGTCATTCCGCTCTGGCCCCACAGTGAGGACCTTAGGACCATTCCCCACGGGGCTAATCCTTTCCGCAAAAAGTACCGGCTTGAGGAGAAGTTTGTCGTGATGTACGCGGGGAACCTCAGCGTCTGCCATCCCCTGGACACCCTGCTCCGGGCGGCGGTGCTTCTCCGGGACGATCCGGAAGTGGTGTTTGTCTTTATCGGCGGGGGCGAGCGGGTCCGGGATGTGCTCCGCTGCCGGGAGGAACACCGGCTTGATAACGTGGTTTATCTCGACTATCTTCCCCGGCCGGAGATCAAGTACAGCCTTTCCGCCGCTGACCTCCACGCGGTGGTGATGGGAGAGTCATACCCGGGGATTGTCCACACCTGCAAGATCTACGGGATACTGGAGATCGGCCGGCCCTTTGTTTACGTCGGTCCGGAGAAGAGTCATATCGGGGAGATTATGGCCGGTTCGGGTCTGGGCTGGCGGGTGGATCTTGGAGACGCCCGAGGGATGGCGGCATTGGTGGAGAAGGTCAGGAAACTGGGCAGGGAGGAACTGGAACGGATCGTGGCGAAGTCAAAGGTTTATGTCCGGAATCGGTTCTCAGGGGCGGATCTCTCCGGCCGGCTGATCGATTTTATCCTTAGAAACTGAAGGGCAAACTGGTATAATAATCCGTCAAAACGGGGGCTGGGGCGGGTAAGGCAATTCCCGCGGCGAAGATCATTTGGGCAATGTCATACTGGCGGAACAAGAATGTAGTCGTAACCGGCGGGGCGGGGTTTCTCGGTGGGCATCTTTGCCCCATTCTGGATGCCCGGGGGGCGAAGGTATTTGTTCCCCGGCGTTCGGATTACGATCTCCGGGAGAAGGCGGCCGTCTTCCGGATGCTGGAGGATTCGCGGCCGGAAGTTGTCATTCACCTGGCGGCGGTGGTGGGAGGGATCGCCGCCAATCGCCGCCATCCCGGGCGGTTCTTCTACGATAACGCGGTGATGGGGATCCAGCTTTTGGAAGCGGCCCGGGAGTTCGGGGTGGAAAAAGTCGTGGTGGTCGGGACTGTCTGCGCCTACCCGAAGTTTACCCCGACCCCTTTCCGGGAAGAGGAAATTTGGAGCGGCTACCCGGAGGAGACCAACGCCCCCTACGGGCTGGCCAAGAAGATGCTCCTGGTCCAGTCCCAGGCTTACCGCCGGGAATACGGATTCAACTCCATCTTCCTCCTTCCGACCAATCTCTACGGTCCGGGCGACAACTTCGATCCGGAGTCCTCCCACGTCATCCCCGCTCTGATCAGGAAATTTATCGAGGCGGGGGAAATGGGGGGGGATGAAGTCGTTGTCTGGGGGACGGGCAAGGCCTGCCGGGAGTTTCTCTATGTCCGGGACGCCGCCGAGGGGATCGTTCTGGCCGCCGAGTGTTACGATAAGCCGGATCCGGTCAACCTGGGCAGCGGTTCCGAGATCTCGATCCGGGATCTGGCCGGGCGGATCGGGGATCTGACCGGGTTTGCCGGTCGGATAGTCTGGGACACCGCCCGTCCGGACGGCCAGCCCCGGCGCTGTCTGGATATTTCGAAGGCGGAAACCGAGTTCGGGTTCCGGGCCACCACCGGTCTGGACGCCGGCTTGAAGGCTACCATTGACTGGTATCAGATCCGGCGGGAGAGTTAACCCGGTCAAACCGGGATCGGGTGGTTAGCGACTTTCTTCCTCCGGGAGGCTGTACACGTAGAGATCAAACCGGTCTATCCGGCTCCCGACGAGCTGAAAATATCGGCGGAAGAGTTCCCGGGTCAGGGGAGGATAAAGGTCCCGACTGCAGCGGGCAGTGCTCCAGCGGCCGTAGGGGTTGGTTCCGGAGAAGGGAAGATAGCCTTTCGGGACAATGATCGCTTCCATCTCTCCCTCCGCCAGGGCCCGGTTGAAAGAATCCGGGAAGGAGAAACCGGCAGCCAGGTAGTCTTTCAGAGCCGCTTCGTCCAGGTAATAGCCGAACCGGGGCGCGAAGTTTTCCTGGAGGCTGGCGAACCTTTCTTCCCCCGGTCCCGGTTTCCGGGATGGAGGAAAGAAGGCCCGGGTTATTCCCTGTTCTCTTAAGATTTCGGCGATTTCTTCCAGTTGCTCCCGGCTGACCGCCCCGACCCGGGGGCGGATTTTCCCGGCAGAGATTATCGTTTGGCCAGCGGAACTGACGGTCGAGAACAGCACAACCAGGCTCAGTATCAACGCGGTCGCCACCGGGAAGTATGGAGAGGAACTTTTCTTTCCGATCCGGAAGATTACCTGTCCCAGGATGCCGGTGGCCAAGGCGAGGGGAAAGAGGACGGGGAGAAAACTGTTGTCCAGCCCCCCGGTCTTGGCCAGGGGTATCAGTCCGATCAGGACTCCATAAACCGCCGCCCCCCCGAAAAAGATCATCGGAGTCTCCTCTCCGGCCGAGATCCGGAGAAGGAAGCGTCGCGCCCGGTCCCGGGCCTGGAGCAGGGTCAGGGCAGCCAGAGTCAGGGGCAGCGGAAGCAGGCGGAAGGGAAGGAAAGCGAGAACCGCCTCCATTATTCCGGCCGGTGGCTTCATCGGGTGGCGGGCCGGGAGGGTCGTGGTCCAGAACAGGTAATGACCGGAAGTCACGAGGTTGAGCAGGTAACCGGTGGCGACAAGCAGGATGATCCCGACGGAACAGAATAATAGCAGGTTGCGCCATCCGGCCCGGCGGTGAAGGAGGACCAGGATGGCGAAACCCGCCCAGAGCAGTCCCGTCTGCTTGGTCATAAATGCCAGATAGAGCCAGGGGAGACAGAGCAGGTATTGCCGGAGCCGCCTCGCCCGATAAAGCCGGCAGATAAATCCGGCGATCAGGAACGCCAGCATACTGTCATTGCGGGCCCAGACCAGATAAGCCGGGGGAGAAGCGCAAAGGAAGGCAAAGACCGCCAGGGCCAGGCCGTAACGGTTCAACCTGAGGTTTTTCGCCGTCAGAAGAAGTCTGCCGATCAGGAACGCGGAAAAAGAAACCGCCAGTGATTTGGCGGCCGCGGTCCCCGGAGAAAAAATCCTGATCAGCAGGGCGAGCAGGTACTGAAACAGGGGGTTATAGGCGTCAAAGATCAGGGGAAGACGGTTGGGGGGGGGATAGGGAAAACTGCCGTCCTGGGCGATGTTCAGGGCCTGGAGGTAGAGAGTACTCTCCACGTGGTCGATCAGGAATAGGGGAGAGCTGAAGTTCAACCGGACCAGCCAGAGCAGCAGCAGGCTGAGCACCAGCGCCCCGGCGACGGTTACGGCCAGAAACCAGCGGCGGAATAAACCGAGCAGCCGATCGGGCCGGTGCCGGAGCCGAAAAGCCGCCGCTCCCGAGAAAAAGAGAAAGAGCGCGGCGGGCGCCAGAAAATGCCGGAGGCCGATCAGGAGCTGGTGTTGTTGTGAGATCAGGGGTCGGGCCAGGAGAAACAGCGCCCCCAGCAGGAAGATCGGCAGATGGAGCTTCCCGGTCATATCCGGTCGGCGATGGTTGGTTGTGATCCCTTCCAGCCGGAGCAGATCAGGAACTCGCCCCAGCGGGACCGGGGTAGGAGTTTGCCCATCAGGCGGGAATAGAGGTTAAAACCCGAGAGCAGGGGATCGAGAACCGTCCCCGACTTGAGAAAGGTAACCCCACAGATGCCCTCCACCAGCCGGCGGGGGAAGACCCGGGCCAGGGCGGTATCCAGTTCCCGCCGGCTCAGCGGCCGTTCGTTCCGGGTCACTCCTTCGGGTATGTACAGCGGGCTGGAGGGGGACCGGAAGAGAAACATCCAGGGGTTATGGAGGTTGGGCTCGATGGCGAAGAACGACCCACCGGGTTTCAGTACCCGGGCTATCTCCTCCAGGAGGGGCAGGATGTCCGGGAAATGGTGGAGAACCCCGCACATCGTCACCAGGTCAAAAGAGTCGGAATCCAGGGCGATCTCCTCCGCTCTCCCGACGAAGACCTGCCGCAGGCCGGTCCGTTCGCGGAGGGTGCGGATCAGGTTGTGGGCGATGTCGAACCCGACCACCCGGTGACCGCGGGCCAGGAGGACTTTGGTGAAGTTGCCGCTGCCCGCGGCCAGGTCGAGGATCAGGCTGTCAGTGGCGGGACGGTTTCGCCGTGAGAGCCAGAAGTAAAGCAGTTCCTTGGCCCGCCAGTCGAAGGGTTCAAAGTTCTCCATCGGACCCGCGAAAAACTCCTGTTCCGCCTGTATATCCTGTTTCGGTTTCATCACGTTGATCATCAAGCGGGGGTTAAGACCAGAGCCAGTTCATCGTTCTCCCCTCTCCGGGAGGCCAGCCGGGACAGTCGCTCCAGCAGGAAAGCCTTCAGGTGATCCGACCCGGTCAGGTGGTCCTTTTCGATCAACATTCGTTGCCTGATGTTTCCGGCGTCTATGATCGGGGTTTCTTCCCGGTCCAGGACGGTCAGTCCGGCCATCCGGCAAAGCTTGATCACCCCGGCAGTAGTGTAAAGGACCCGGTGCCCCATCGTGCTGCCGATCTGGTATATATCCTCAACCATTCCATCGGAGAGGCGGGGGAAAGCTTGGATAAACCGGTGGGATAACCGCATCAGCATCCCGTCCGCCGTGGGGACTACCAGGAGCAGGAGACCGCCGGACTCTTGGCGGAGGTGGTTCCTGATCCAGCGCAGGCAATCCAGCGGCTGCCAGAGATGTTCCAGGACATTGGAGAGGATGATCAGGTCGAATCTTTCCTCCAGTTCCAGCGTTGGACTGAACTTCTCGTTGATGATCTCCAGACCTTTCCCGTTGTCCCGGTGGCTGACGGGAGAGTAATCTATGCCGACCAATCGTTTCCATCCCCGACTATGCAACTCTTCCAAGAACCAGCCGAAACCGCAGCCGATATCAAGAGCGGAGTTTCCGGGGAAATTTCGCAGGGTGGAGATCCGGAATATCTCGTGAAAACGCCTCCGGCGGAATGGTTCGTAGTAGGAACAATACTCCTGCAATCTTTTCGGATCGTAGTAATCCTTCAAACCGGTGGCGGGGGTGGAGAAGAGAACGTATGAATCTTCGAACCGGGGACACCTTCCCAGGGCCGTCGTTGTTTCCGGGTTCTGGTAAAAAATAAAATCCAGACAATAACGTGGACAATCCCGGTTATCAAAATACGGGCATTGGTATGGGGTTTCTTCCCGGTTCAAGCTATCGTCAGTGGTTTCCATCTGCAAATACCCGTTCTCCAATACGATTTATGCTCTCCGGATCCCTCTCGACGATGGAAGAAACAACCCGCGCTAAACCCCGCATCCACGACGCAGGATGACGGGTAGGGACAAAAAACGAGCGGGGTGGTTTGGATTGGGGGCGACTATTCAAGCATAGTAGGACTGGTAGTAATAGTTCTCGCCCCGGTGGATGTCGGCGCCGTTGAGGATCACCCCGATCATCCGGGCGTTGACGTGCTCCAGCTTTTCCCGGCAGTAAGCGGCGATCTTCCCCCGGGTCTCGCCGGCGCGGAGGACCATTACGACTCCATCGACCATCCGGCCTATAATCACCGCGTCGGTGACCGAGAGGAGGGGAGGGGAGTCGAGGATGATCCGGTCCCACTTCCCCCGCGCTTCCTCCAGCAGTTCACCGAAACGCCGGGAGTTGATCAGTTCGGCGGGGTTGGGGGGGATCCGCCCTCCGGGGATGAAATCGAGGCCCGGAAAATCGGTCGGCCGGACCGCTTCGTCGAGCCCGGCCCGGCCGGAAAGGATCGTGCTTAAGCCCGGTTGTTCCCGGTTAACACCAAAAATTTTCCCGATCCGGGGTTTTCTCAGATCGGCGTCGATCAGGAGGACCCGCTCCTGTCCCTGGGCCAGGGAGAGGGCGAGGAGAGTGGAGACGTCGGTCTTCCCTTCCTGGGGAAGTGAGCTGGTGACCAGGATGGTCCGGGGAGAGGAGTCGCAAGAAGCGTAATAGATCCCGGTCCGGATCGCCCGGTAGGCTTCCGGGATCAATCCCATTGGGTTTTTCATTATCTCCAGGGGGGAGAGGCCGTTGCGGATGGAGAGGCCGTTGCGGATGCTGACCTGGGAATAAAGGGGGATGGTGCCAAGAAAGGGGATTTTTAGAATCTTTTTAGCTTCGCCCGTAGTTTTGACGCTGGTGTCGAGATTCTCCAGAAAGAAGATCGCCGCTATCCCACCTCCGGTCCCGATTATCAGGGAGAGGATCAGATTGAAAGTCTTTCGGGGTTTGAACGGCTGGCGGGGGACTTCACCGTAATCGACCACTTGGATATTGGTGATCTCGATCCCCTTGGTCATCGTGGCCTCGCTGACCCGGGAGAGGAGGGCCTGCTGGACTTCCCGGTCAATGTCCACCTTGGCACTTAGTCCCTCGATATCTTTGATTTTTCTTTCCATCGTGAAGAATAAAGTTTTCTGTTTCTCCAGCTCCCGCCGGAGGATCTCCTCCTGATCCCGGGCCAGGTCCCGCTCCCTCCTTAATCCTTCGACGATTTTGCCGATCTCTTCCTGGAGCCCGGCCTCGACGGTGGCGATCTCGGCTTCGAGCTGGATCATCCTCGGGTGGCGCTCCCGGTAGCGCTGGGAATATTCCCCCCGGGTGGCCTGGAGCTGGACCAGGCGGTTTCTCAACTGGAGAATAATTGAATGGTAGCGGACCTGGGGGAAGTTCTCCAGTGAGAGATCCTGACCCTGGTACTTGGCCAGGTGCTGGAGATGAAGCTCCTTCTCCTCGGCTTGCTGGCGGATCGCGGAATAGTCCCCGGAGAGTTGACTTAACTGTTTCTCGATGTCCTCCAGGGAGATGATCCGTTCCCGTTCCTTGTAGTCCATCAGTTCCGTTTGGGCGTCGATGACTTTCTGGTTCTGTTCTTCCAGTTGCCGGTTTAACTGGGAGAGGGCGGTCTGGACCGATTCGAACTTGGCTTGGATCGACATCCGGATAAACTGGTCGGCCCAGATGTTGGCGACCAGGGCCGCCAGTTCGGGGTCGGGTCCGATCGCCACGATATCGACCAGCTCGCTCTGGGTGATCGGCTTGATCTCCACCATCGAAAGCAGCCGGTCGGGGCTTAAAACTTCCGCTGCCTCAATGGGGAGATTTTCCCGGACCAGCTTGGCCAGTGACGGGGACTTCAGCATCCGGTACTGGGTATTGTAATAATCAAGCTGTCGTCCGGAGGAGATCGCGCGAGGATCCTGGAAGGGAACGACATCAGGCATCTGGGGTTCGATCCGGATTCGGCTGGCGGCCTGGTAGAGCGGAGTGGCGGCGAAGTTGGCGATCGCGGTTACGGTGAAGATAATCACCAGGACGGTGATCAGGACCCATCTCCGGCGGTGAATAATATAGATTCTTTCCCGCAGGCCGGTGTTGATGTCGTGAAACCTGTCCATCAAAATCTCCTTTAAAAAAAGCTTTCCGGGACCACGATCAAATCCCCGGGGCGGAGGGGGAGGTCGTGGGCCAGGTCTCCATCCTTGAGGATATCGTTTAAACGGATCAGGATGGTCTCCTCCCGGCCGTTATACCTGCGGATCAGACGGGTCCCGTTAGGACTGGCAATACTGGTCAACCCGCCGGCCTGGGCGATCGCCCGGGTGACGGTGAGGCGGCCCTTGATCTCGAAGGCCCCCGGCTTATTGACCTGACCCAGGACCGAGATCGTTCCGGACTCTTTGACGGTGACATTGACCGAGGGAGAGACCAGGAAATCCGCTCCCAGCAGTTCTTCCAGCTGTCGTTCGAGTTGCAGGGGGGAATAGCCCGCCGCCCGGACTTCTCCCAGGAGAGGAAAGGAAATCTGACCCCGTTCCGAGACTCGGACGGTGAGCGAGAGATCGCTCTCCCCGAGGACGGAGATATCCAGCAGATCGTGGGGATTGATCAGGTAGCTCTCCCCCTCGTCCACCGGTTCGGCAATCTCCCCGGCTTTTGGCTTCACCCCGGCCGCTTCGTCCGGCCGCGAGTAAAAAAAGTTCCTGTCATCGATGGTTTCGGAACCCGGCTGGGGCTCCGGAGTACCTCCGCAGCCTCCCAGGAAAAAAGGAGCGCCACTGAGGGTAATCAACAATGCCGTGAAGACAAAACCCGTCCGATTAAGGAATATTCCCTGCCGGATCTGGGGAGCCGTATCAATTGACTTTTTTTTAAAAAACATAAATCCAAGTTCTCGATTTATCCGGTTGGTCCTGTAGTTCCGTAAGAATAGCATTTTCTGATGTCATATAATGAAAACAAATTGTCCGGGCAAAATAAATATTTTCCGGATTCACCCATCAGGAGGCTGACCGGCGGCCATAGTAGCAGACGTTCCTGCCTGTGGTCCAGCTTCCACAGACAGGAACGTCTGTGCTCCTTTTTTATCGTCCGGACTGAAATCGCTTCAGGGCCAAAATTCAGGGTCAATACGCCGCCGATATTTCCAGGTAAAACCGGTTATTCAAATAATCCTTATCCGGCCAGTTGGAGTCGCGGTTTCGGTAGCGGTACTTGAATTCGGCCGCCAGCCAGGGCTGAACCTGGTACCTGACCCCGATCTCCGGTTCCCAGGTATTATCCCGTCTTTTCCCGCCGCGGTCCAAGGAAGTTTCGGGGTAGCGGTAGTTGCTGTACTGGAGGCGGGCAAAGCCGCGGATCTTATGGGTGAGTTGGCGGCTGTAATAGATCCAGGCCCGGTTGAGCAGGTAATAGCTGTTGCCGGAAAAAGTTGATTCCTGGACCGAACGTTCCCAGGCCAGGCGGAGGTCGTGCTCAGGCGAAAAAACCTGTTCCAGCAGGGCGTAGCCGACGATCCCCCGATAGTCGTCCCAGATTGAATCTTCCCGGTAGCGCCGCTCCTGGTAACCGATCTTGGCCGTCCCGGTCAGCTTGGAGGTGATCTCCCCAATAAATCCGGCCCGGACTTCATTGTAGTATCCGTTGCGATCCTTGTAATCGCGGTAGATGATCCGGGAGTGGGTGTACTCCAGAAGGGCCTTGGTCTTGGGCGCTGCCTGATAAAACCCGGTCAGGATTCCCCGGTGTTCGGTATGGTCGTAGGGACGGTAGGGTCGCTCATCGTAGCGGTAGAGATAATTTTCGTATCCCCCCTGGACCTGGAATTTATTTGCCAAATATATCAGCTCCGCTCGGGCAATATTCTCAATTCGTTCTACTCGGTCGGTGTAGTCGGTATTTTCCCGAGAGGAAGTTTTGAGGAAGGTGTCTTCCGCCTTCAGGGAGAAGGGGGCGGCCAGCAGGCTGATCCGACCTTGGAGGCGGTGGTCCTGATGGTTCTGATCAGGATAGTCCCGATAATAATAGAGCAAGGCCTGGTAGTCGAGGAGCAGGAGATTATTCTCCCAGGGGAATTCCAAGGTTACCCCCGGGACCAGGATACCGATCAGGTCCTGTTTTCGGTCCCGGTCGGTGAGGAAGATATTGTCGTCATATTCTCCCTGGAGTTGAATCCGGGGATGGATGACCAGGCTTCCCTGACTGATGCCGTGTCCTGGCGAACCGATTTCCAGGGCGAGAGCCGAAAGGGCCGGCAGAAGCAAGAGTCCCAGAGCCAACCCACCTCGGAGAATAGCGTTCAAGGATCTGAACTGTTTCAAAGGCCGCCCTCATCCTCAAGGTTTTAAGGTCTAAACGGGCTGGCCGGGCTGATGTCGCCTCTCTCCAGTTCCAACAGTCGGTCTTTGGGCCGCAACTCGATCCAGGCGACATTGCCGGCGACCAGGGTAATCCGCTCGTCGCCCCAGAGTACTACCAGTTCGCCCGAGATCACCTCGATCCGGGTTCCGGCAGGGAGGATGGGCAGAGGATCCCCCTCCTTAACGAAGATCACGGTGCCGTCGGGGAGGACGATCTTCAACTCCCCGGTGAAACGGATCACGTGGTGGGCGGTCACCCCCGGCCGGATGATCCGGGCAACCTGATCTTCCCGGAGGAGAATGATCTTTCCCGCCAGCATCCCGGTGGACTCTCCGGAGACTATCTCGACCAGAGTATCCGCGGGAAGAGGGATCAGGGTCTGGCCGACAGCGAGCCGGGTGGTCTCCCCGGAAGGCAGGGTAATCGAGATGACCCCGGTAAAGTCGATAATTTTCTCGACATCAATGGTTGTAGCCTCCGGTCCCGTTTCCTGGCACCCCCCCAGTCCGATGGAGAAAAAGATCGCGGTCAGGATAACTGTTGCCAACCGCTTGGCCCTGTTCGATGATTTTATCCGCATCTGTTCCTCCTTTTCCCCGAATGTGGGGGCTCCGGAATTGGTTTCAGGCAAACAACCATAGATATTAAAAGATACCCGATCTTCAGTCCCGGTGTCAAGTGAGATCAACTTTCCTGGCGGGCCCCGAAAGGTTCGCTTTGAGTTACCGTTTCTGGTGGAAGAGGCGCCCGGGAGGGATCGGCTCCTCGCTCTCCCCCGGGGGGGACCAGAAGACCTTGAGGACCGCCCCGCCGCCGACTTCGAAGTACTTGATCTTCAGTGGATAAAACCCTTCCTCCAGGGTGATCTCTCCGGAGCGATACTGCATTGCGTGGGCCCCGCCGTTATCGACTACCTGCCGCTCGCCGATAAAGATCCAGGAGCCGTCGTCGGACTCGGTGGCAAAAACATAGGTCCCTGCCCGGGGGATCTCGATTATTCCTTCCCAGAGAATGCTTAAGGGCGGCGAAAACCCGAGCCCGGCCCTGGTCTCCGCCGGGCTGTTATAGTGAAATTCAAACTGATCCTCAATCCGGGTATCGTCGGCCCGGCCGACCGGATTAACCTTGTTGAAGTAACTGCCGACCAGTCCCGGTTGGAGATCAGCCTTTGTTATCCCCATCGGCTCCGGGGCCGGGAGTTCTTCTTTCGG
The DNA here is from genome assembly GCA_964465735.1 of uncultured bacterium. GTDB lineage: Bacteria > Auribacterota > Erginobacteria > Erginobacterales > Erginobacteraceae > Erginobacter. Next base: position 23,456 of record CAYXKT010000002.1, on the reverse strand, counting down.
GACTCTCCCCCGGTGGAGGCGGGTGTAGAGATAAAGATCCAGCCCCGGCCGGACACTGTAGAGTTCGGAGGAGTAGGTGTCCTGGAGAACTTTTTCCAGTTCGTTCCGGGTGGTGGAACGGCCGATCACGATCGGTCCATCGGAATCGGGGAGCACCTTTCCCCAGAAACCTACCCGGGGATATTCCCTTAAATACCACTGGAGCGGCCAGTACTCGTCGGAGACGATCTTGATCTCGGTGGTGTAGCCCTGGCCCTGCTCGTGGGCGTACTCCTCGATCGCCGCGACCAGGTCGTTGAGGTCGCGTCGGGTCTGGGAATAGACGATCATATGGCGATCATCGTCGTATTCGATGAAATTGACTGTCCGGCTGATCCCGGTCCCCCAGGCCAGAAGTCCACCGGCGAAGATGACTCCGGCCGCCCCGGCCAGTACCGGGGTCTTTCTCAGAGAACGATAAAGCTGCTCGCAGAAGAAACCGGCCAGGAGAACCAGGGGAAGCATAAAGTTAAGCGCCAGCCAGGGGGTCTTGTAGGCGATTGAGGAATGGATTAAAAACATCACTACCGCCCAGATGACACAGAAGACGGCAAAGGCGTTTCTCCGGACTGTCGCCAGAGCGAGTCCGAGGACCCCGATGATGAAGATCGGTAGCTCAAAGTCCCGCAGCAGCCACCACCAGTAAAAGAAAGGTTTCTCGTGTCCGGCACCCTTGGTCCCGGTCTTCTGCCAGATCATCAGGCTTTCGATCAGATCGCTGGTGGTTCCTTTCAGGCTGGTGAAGAGGGAGGAATAATAGATGATGATAATCAGGACGAAGACTCCCGCCGCTAACCAGATCGCCGCATAGTGAGTCTTCAGCCACCCCCCCATTTCTCGGGCCGCGTATTTGGGTGGAATTTCGTCATTCCGGCGGGTGATGGAGAACCAGATGTAGGTCCCGACTGCGGCCCAGAACCAGGACCCGGCGGTGATGATGTAGGTCTCCTTGACCGTGATCACCCAGGCCCAGCAGGCGACGGCCAGGATCAGATAAATTGGTTTCTTAGTCTCCCAGAGTCGGACAATCCCGACCACTGTCCCCAGGGTGAAAAAGACCAGGTAAATTTCGTGAATGTTGGTCCGGGAGAAGAAGAGATGGGAGGGAGAGATGGCGAGGAGAAAGGCGGCCGCCGTTACCCCGACCCGGCCGATTTTTCGCCGCAGCGGCCAGAGGAGCCAGATGGTCAGGGAGCCGAAGAGGGCCACCATACAGCGTAGCGAAAAGACGCTTTCGTAAATGGCCAGGGGAATGATATGGGTGAAGAAGAGGAAGGGCCCGTGATAGTTTGAGGGGTCGTAGGTCCAGCCGCCGGGGAAGTCAGCTTTCAGGTTGAGCAAGAACCAGGAGTTGACCCCCTCGTCGTGGTGGAGTGGCTTAAGTTCCAGGTCGTAGAATCGGAGAAAGAAAGAGAGAACCACTGCCAGCAGAAAGAGGCCGGTGATAATTTTCTTTGCCGTCGGCCGGTACTTAAAAGATATCGCTGCCGGGGTCGTCGCCTCCGGCCGTATTTTCCGTTTCTTCGCCATTTGATTTAATTTATCCGTTTTTCCGATAATAGCTTATTTGGTTTTACCTGCTGGTAGTCTGAGAATTTTTGCTCCGGCCGGAGAAGCCCGCCGGGGGCGCTATTTCGGCCCCCCTATTTTCTCCAGGCTCCTGCCAGTTTATCCGGCAGGTGAATCAGTTCAAAGCATTCCGGGTGTTCATTTGGATCCGACGAGATAAGCCGATCGGGGGTCTTGAATCCTTACCGATTTTTCATCCGGAAAATTTTCCAGCCGGCATTGAACTTGGTTTTAAACTCCCGCAGAGATCTGACCTGGAGAGCTCTTTTCAGGAGATAAGACGGGCGAGTATAGAATTTTTTATAGGCTAATTGCAAGAGTTCCTGTAGCTCGGTATCAGAGAGAAGCTCATTCCAGTAAGGCGGGGAGAAGTCGGGGGTCGGGTTGGCGGCGAAATCCCGCCAGTGGTCCCGGGAGAAGACGCCTTCCTTTAGTCCTTGCTCATAGATTGCGGTCCCTGGAAAGGGACAGAGGATAGTAATATGCACGAAGTCCGGTTTCAGCTCCAGCGCGAACCGGATTGTTGTCAGGATATCCTCCCGGGTCTCGGTTGGGGATCCGATCATAAAGTAGGCCAGAGTCTCGATCCCGATCTGCCGGGTCAGGGCGATCGTATCCCGAGCCTGTTTCCTGGTGATTCCCTTGTTCAGGACCCGCAAAATCTTCTCCGTCCCCGCCTCCACCCCGTAGTGGATCCGTTCGCAACCGGTGGCTTTAAGCTGCTTTAGCATCTCTTCGTCCACACAATCCACCCTCGCCCGGATATCCCAGCCGATCGCCAGCTTCCGGCGGCGGATCTCCTCACAGACCGCCAGCACCCGGTCGCGGTTGACGGTGAAGGTGTCATCGTAGATCAGAAATTCCTGGATCCCCAACTTTACGCACTCTTCCATCTCATCGACCACGTTTTCAGCCGAACGGTAGCGGAACTGTTTTCCCAGGTGGGGGCGGGCGCAGAAGGAGCAGCGGAAGGGACAGCCCCGACTGGTGAACATCGTGGTGATCGGCTGCCGTTTGGCCATCACCGAACTGTATTTTTGCCAGGGAGTGAGCTGCCGCGCGGGGAAGGGGAGGGAGTCGAGATCGGCGCAGAGCGGCGGGGCTGGGCTGGAACAGATCCGGCCGTCTTTCTGGTAGGTCAGGCCGGGAACGGTATTGAGGTCGCCCTGATTCTCCAGCCGGTCCAGGAGAAGGGCGAAACTCTCTTCTCCCTCACCGCTCAAGACATAATCAATCTCAGGGAGGTTAACGGTCTCCTCCGGGTAGAGAAAGGCGTGGACCCCGCCGACCATCACCGGCAGGGAAGGGGAGATTTCCTTGACCAGCCGAGCGGTTTTGATCACGTCAAGGAGAGTGAAGGTCATCGCGGTCAGTCCGACCAGGTCGGGCGCGGCCTCCCGGATCCGCTCTCCCAGTTGCGGGTAGGAGATCTCCTCAACCTGCGCGTCGCAGATCACGACTTGATAAGAGGTTTTTGCTTCCAGGTAGCCGGCCAGATAAAGCAGACCCAGGGGTGGGTTATATCCCCGGCTTTCGTCGATCAGGGCCGGATTGTTCCCGGTCAGTTCATTCTCCCGGGGCGGGTTGATCAGAAGAACCTTCATTGGGAGGATCTTTTATCAATCAGGTCGGCCAGCAACCCCAGGGCGAGGAGCTGGAGTCCGGCCATCAGCAATACCACCGTGGTTACCATCCCTCCCCCCCCGGCGATCAGCCGGTGGACCAGAAGGGCCAACCCGGCCACCAGCAGGGAGGTGCCGGCAGGGACGAAGATCTTCAGGGGGTTGAAGTAGAGGCTGGTCCGGATGATCAGGTTTAAAAGATTGAGGGTATCCTGAAGCGGGCGGAACTTGGAACGCCCGGAACGCTTGTAGTAGTCGATCGGGGCATAGTGTACCGGAAGACTGCTGGAAAGGAAGGCGACCGTGATCGTGGTCGTGAAGGAGAAGCCGTCGGGGAGGATGGGAAGAAATTTTTCCGCCGCCGACTTCCGGAAGATCCGCAGCCCGGAGTTGAGGTCGGGTATCTTCATCCCCACCAGGTAATCCGCCAGCTTCTTCAGCAGCCATTTGGGGAACCGCCGGAAGGCCGGGATGGCAACGTTCTCCCCGGTTCGGGACCCCACTACCATCTCGAAGTCATCGGCTTTTTCCAGCAACCGGGGGATCGCTTCCGGCGGGTAGGTTCCATCGGCGTCCAGGATCAGGACCCGTTCGAACTTCGCCCGATGGATCCCCAGCTTCAGCGAGGCCCCGTAGCCCCGGTTGGCCGGCTGCTCCAGGAGAACCGCTCCGGTCTTCTGGACAATCTCCGCTGTCCGGTCGGTCGACCCGTCGTTGACCACGATGATCTCGAAGTCAAGTCCGCTACCCCGCATAACTTCCTCCACCTCCGCCAGCACTTGCCCGATCCCCGCCTCTTCGTTGTAAGCCGGTATAATGACAGAAATATCTTTCATACTTGTATAATAGGAGAACGGACCCCGAATTGTCAACCGGTAGTCGTCTTCCTCGGGTTATCTTTCTCAACGATTTATTTTTGCTTTACCCAGACTAAGATAGTATTATACCTAAATTGAGCGATTCTATGCGGCGAACTGCACCAATCTTTTGCGTCCGAACGGATATTGAAAATCCTCGCCATATCTCCTGGATATGGCTGCGGTTTTCGCAACCCGTCGGCCAGCAAAATCTTAGCACATTTCATCCGCAATAATCGCTCAACTTAGGTTATATCCTTTATCGGGTACACAAGCGGGTTCAAACCTTATCTGGAAAGAATGAGCAAGAAACAGATCCTGATAACCGGGGTGGCGGGGATGATCGGTTCTCATCTTCTCGACACTCTCTTGGAGAGCGGTAATTACCGGGTTATCGGTCTGGATAACCTGAGTTTTGGCCGGTTGGAGAATATCGCCCGTTGGCGGAATGATCCCAATTCCCGGTTTGTTCAGGGGGATGTCCTCGATAGCGGTCTGGTCCGGGAACTTGCCCGCGATGTGCAGACCATAGTCCATCTGGCGGCGGTGAAGAAGATCGGGGAGAAGGACTTCCGACTTCCCACCCTGCTGGTCAATAACCGGGGGACCGAGAATGTTTTGGAAGCGGCCCGCTCCACCGGCGCCAAGGTAATCTTCGCCTCCACCTCCGATGTTTACGGGATGTCCCCCGATCTCCCTTTCCAGGAGGATGGGGACCTGTTGATCGGGCCGAGTATGATCAAACGCTGGAGTTACGCCGTCTCCAAGCTTTACGCCGAACAGCTGGCCTTTGGTTATCACCAGCAGTACGGACTGCCGGTGGTGGTCTTGAGATATTTCGGAGGATTTAGCTCCCGTTCCAGTTTTCAGTGGTCGGGGGGGCATATCCCGATCTTTGTCCGGGCGGTCCTCAATGACCGGGAAGTGGTGATCCACGGCGACGGCAGCCAGACCCGCTCAATGGCTTATGTCTCTGACCTGGTGCGGGGAACGGTGTTGGCGATGGAGCAGCCGGCGGCGGTGGGGAATATCATCAACCTGGGCAATACCGAGGAGGTCAGCGTCGTCAAGGCCGCTCGGATAATTCACCGGCTGGCCGCCACCGGGAAGGATTTGAAACTGAAGTTTATACCTTTCTCCGAAGTTTTCGGCCGGTATCGGGACATAACTCGGCGGTGTCCGGATCTGACCAGGGCCCAGGAAATCTTAGGCTACCACCCGCAGGTTTCCTTTGAAGACGCCCTGAAGATGACCATCAAGGCGGTGCGGGAGGGGAACCGTGACTGATTCTTCCGCTGCTCAGTGTCTCTATCTGGTCTTTCCCTTTTATAATGAGGCCCCCAATCTTCCCCGGTTACTTTCAGAGATCGAAAAATTTGCCGCCAATCATCCCCGGTACCGGGTTCGGGTCCTGGCTGTGGACGATGGGAGTTCGGATCGGGGAGGGGATATCATCCGCCAACAGGGGTCCAGCCTGAGCTGCGATCTTATTACCAACGTCCGCAATCTTGGCCCTGGCCGTTCCTTTGCCGCCGCTTTTTCCCGGCTTTCGAGGAGTCTGCGGAGAAACGATCTGGTGGCGACATTGGAAGCTGATAATACTTCCGGATTGGAGACCCTCTCCCGGATGCTGGTCCGGATCCGGGAAGGTTACGATGTCGTTCTGGCCAGTCCCTATACTTATGGGGGCGGCTTTTCTGAGGTCTCGACCTTCAGGCTCCTGATCAGTCATCTGGCCAACGCCCTGGTCAAGGTCGGTCTTGGCTTGGGGGGGCTCAATACTTTCAGTAGTTTTTTTCGGCTTTTCCGGGGTGGAGCTATTCTCCGGCTCCAGGAAGTTTTCGGTCCCGGGATCGTTGAGAGTCCGGGTTTTGAATGTATGGTGGAGTTGCTCTACAAGATGGTCGAGCTGCGTCTGTCCATCTCCGAGGTTGAATTCAAGGTTGATTGGTCCCGACGGCAGGGAAAGAGCAAGATGAAAATCATCCGGACCGCCCGGGGTTACCTGCGAATATTATTTCTCCGCGGGCGTCGGCAGAGCGCGGCTTATCGGGACGGGGAAGTCTGAGGAGAGAAGTTATGTCCGCCACTCCCGGTTTGATTGATAACCCGCTCTTTGTTCCGGCCCTGATCGGGTTAGTTTTGATCATAGTGGGGCTGTTCCTTCGCCGGGGGAAAACTGCCTGGATCAGAGGAGCGATTCTTTTGGTCGTTGGGGGGGTGCTGCTCTTTGGGCTGAGTTTCGCCCTGGTGCTTAACCAGGCCAAACGGACCGCCTTTTACCCCGGCGGTTCTCTTCCTTCTCTCGAACCCATCCTCCGGGAGGCGTGGAAAGCGGCCCATCTCCTCCAGGAGTATTTTTTAGCCCACTCGGCTAACCTGATCGTGGGGGGGGCGGTCCTCTTCCTGCTACTGGGTCTGTTTGCCCTGACCCGAGGCCGGCCGGCTTTTTTCTGGTATGCCCTCGCCCTGCTCTCCGGGGTTCGGGCGGAGATGCTGATCACCGGAAAAGACAACGCCTCCGCCCGCTGGTTTTACCTGGTGGCGGTTCTGACCGCGTTGCTGGGCGCGGTTTGGGGGAAGAGGAAGCAGGCGATGGAGAGGAAGCGTTGGCTCCTTTCTGTCCTCCCGGTGTTATTGATCCTGATGGTCCTGAACCTGGCCATCGGTTTTCACGCCCTGGATCGCAACCCTCGGTTCGACGAGTTCGAGGCTACCAATGCCCTGGCCGCGGTCCAGTTCCTGGAGGGCAGTCAGCCGACCCGGGAGATGATCTGGAGCTATTTTCCCCGTTCCTATGGGGCCGACTCGTCCACTTCGGCGCTCTTCACCATCCCGGCGGCCTTTCTGATGCGGCTGGGCGGGGTCCACCTGGTGGTCTTTCGGGCCAGTTCCGTCTTCTGGGCGGTGGTGAGTGTTTTTCTTATCTATCTGCTGGGGAGAAGCCTGATCGGGGAGACGGCGGGGATAACGGCGGGGGTGCTGCTCACCTTTTCGCCCTGGCATCTGACCATCTATCGGGCCGGGATGTTCGGGAGTATGAGCATTGCCTTTACTCTGCTGGTTCTCCTCCTGCTCCTGAAAGCCGTCCGGAGCGGGCGGATCGTCATCTACCTGGCCCTTGGATTTTTGCTGAGTTTTAACCACTTCTTTTATCTTCCAACCCGGTTTCTGGTCCCCCTGGCGGCGGCGGTTCTGATTCACCGGAGCATTTTCTACCGGGGATTTTTTCGCCGCGACTGGGCCAAGATGGCGGCCTTCGGCGCCGTCTTCGCGGTCTTCTTCATAATCCAGGCCGGGGATATCCAGATGGTGGCCGATACCGCCTACACCAGCTCCAAGGGGGGGAGCATCTACCCCTTTATCGGCAGCCAATCCCGGGCGGATATGTCGATCCGCTGGGAACTGATCCCCGGCCAGTTAATGGAGAACCTGGATATTCTCTACCGGAACCTCTGCCGGGCCCGGGATTCGGGGAGTTTTACTTATCCCCCGAGAAGGGGGCTGCTCAACCGGGCCTCCTTCCTTCTGGCCCTGCTCGGGTTGGGCTGGAGCCTGGGCAACTGGAAGCGGACCCGGGGGGCCGTCCTCCTTCTCTGGCTGGTTCCGGCCCTGGGCCCGTTTATGATTCTGGTTCGGCCGATCGGGTCGGTTCCCCGGCATCTCATTCTCGGCATTCCCCTGGCCGCCCTCCTGGCCGGGGCGTTCATTCAGGAGACCGGCCGGGCGCTGACCGATATCTTTCCCGGCCGACTGCGAAAACTGCCGTTCGGCTGCGGGGTTCTGTTCCTGACAGCTTTTCTGTCGGTAATCGCTCTCTTCGGTCTGGAGCGGTTCTTCAACCGCCGGGAGCCCGACCAGACCGCGATCGGCCGGCTCTCTGACACCCTGCTTCAGGAAGGCTACCGCCTTTCTATCCATTGTCCCCGTATTATGACCCAGCTTGGGCTGGGCCGGGTGGTGGATTTTCTCAGCTACTCCGCCACCGGACGACTTCACCGTCATCGTACTACCATCAACCGTTATTACGACTACCGGGAGGTAGTGCCCGACCCCTGGCGGCAATACCGGGCCGGGGAGGATGGAATGAGAGAGTTCCTGAAGGAACATAAGGAGACGGGGCAGGCGGCCGCGGTGATCGGGGTTGTTTCCAACCGGGACGCCATCCGGAAAGTGATGGAAGAATTCGCTCTCCCGGACCAACCGCGAGAATTGCTTGGTCTCGACGGCCAACCGGCCGGTTACTACTTCCTGATCGAAGGGAAACCCCTGATTATAGACCAGTCCGGTTTATCCCCGAAATAGGCTCAATCCGGATTTCTCAAGACAAACTATTACGTTTCGCGAAACAACAGGTTATGTCCCGGGCGGATTCGTTACCCCGGGGTTAGGGGTCGTAATTGAAGTTTTCCTCGACGAAGAAACTCCGGACCAGATCGTTTAAAAAAACTGTTGACCTGATTTCAGAGGCTGGTATATTGCCACTGATTATCAATTACAGTTATAAACGATGGATGCCCCAGAAGATAAATTTGGCGCCTTTCTCAAGTCGCGGGGATTGCAGTTCACCCCCGAGAGAAGGATTCTCCTGCGGGAAGTGTTTGAGATTCACCACCACTTCACCGTGGAGGATCTCTTTGACCGGCTGAAGGCGGTGGGGGAGAGGGTCTCGATGCCGACGATCTATCGGTTCATCCCCCTGCTCCTCGAGAGCGGGATGGCCAAGGAGGCCGTTATGTGCCGGGGGAACGTCACCTACGAGCATACCTACGGTCACGAGCATCACGATCACCTGGTTTGCGTGAAGTGCGGAAGAGTCTATGAGTTCAGGAATGACGAGATTGAGCGGCTCCAGCAGAGTGTCTGCGACAAATTCAATTTCCAGCCTCTGGAACACCGGTTGGGGATACGGGGGATCTGTGCTGAGTGCCGAAAGTGAGCCGGCCGGGATTTTTTTTACTCGGAAATCGATTGAGAATGAATATCGATCGCAGTATTATCCCCTCGACCTTATTCCGGGCCGACGGAATTAAATACCGCAATGCATCAACCGGGATTATCGGCGAAAAACAATATTGTCGGGCAAGTCGATAGAGATTATAGAGATTGTTTCCCCCCGTGGTGTGATCGCGGTCGCAATGATACATATCATTGCGAGGAGGCCCGAAAGCTTTCTGGCCGACGAAGCAATTTAATCTGTTCGCCATAAATTAAAGTGATGATGAATAATTCGGGTTATGAAAATCTCAGGAGCATAGTCAAATGATCTATCGAAATTCTGCTTTTCACCGGCGTAATAGCCGCGTTATCCGCGCGCGCGGGAATACCGTCCCGGTCACCTTTGCCCGTGAGGACGATCTTGTCACGCTGGCCGCTCTCGAGGGCGGATGGCATTTCAAGAAACGGCTGACCGCGCTCGGGTTGCTTCCGGGCGAGCCGTTACGGGTGATCAGGAACTCCGGCAGCGGTCCGATTGTTATCGAAGTGAAGGATACCCGCCTGGCCATCGGCAGGGGAGAGGCGAACAAGGTTATGGTCCGGGAGGAGAGACGGGGTTTTCCCCGGGATCAGTCAGTTCTGGGCTGACAAAATTTTTTTCCGGAACAACTGATAAAGATAATCAATTAATTATAATAGAAGAGGAGGAATACGATGCCTTTGACATTGGGTGATTTAAAACCGGGAGACCGGGCCCGGGTGACGGCCCTGGCGCCGGGCGAGAAAGGCTACCGGGCCCGGCTCCTGCCTATGGGGTTGATCAAGGGGACGGAATTCACCGTCACCAGGGTGGCCCCCCTGGGCGATCCGGTGGAGATCGAGCTGAAGGATTACCGCCTTAGCCTCCGCAAGGAGGAGGCCGGGGTGGTTCAGGTCGAAAAGATGGGAGGTTCGGACGGATGAGCAAAAAATACAGAATCGGTATCGCCGGCAACCCCAACTGCGGCAAGACCACGCTCTTCAACGCGCTGACCGGCGGCAAGCAGCGGGTCGGCAACTGGCCCGGGGTGACCGTCGAGCGCAAGAGCGGCAACTATTCCCGCGACGGCCAAGAGATCGAGGTCGTCGATCTCCCGGGGATCTATTCTCTCTCGACCTCGTCGCTCGACGAGGAGATCGCCCGCGATTATATCCTCCAGGACCGGCCGGAGCTGATCGTCAACATCGTTGACGCCTCCAACCTGGAGCGGAACCTCTACCTGACCACCCAGCTGATCGGGATGAAGGTGCCGATGGTGATCGCCCTGAATATGGTCGATCTGGCCCGGGTCAAGCGCCTCAAGATCAAGGTGGACGAGCTGGCCGGGCTTCTGGGCTGCCCGGTGGTGCCCATAGTCGCCTCCCGGCGGGAGGGGATCGACGAACTGAAATCGGCCGTCAACCGAGGCCTAAAAGACCGGCCGGTCTCCTCGGTGGAGATCTACTACCCCCCCGAGGTCGAGGAGGCGATAACGGAGATCATCGCCCGGCTTCCGGCCGATCCGGCGGGGAGGGAGTTTGACCCCCGCTGGCTGGCGGTCAAGCTGCTGGAGGGGGATATCGATCCCGGAAAGTTCGCGGTTCCGGCGGCGGTTCGGGAAATAGTCCCCGGCCTCCGGAAGAGGATCGAGGCTGTTAACGGGGAGGACACCGATATCGTCATCGCCGACAGTCGCTACGGATTTATCAGCGCGGTCTGCCGCAAGGCGGTGGACCGCAAGGACGTTGTCCGCAAAACGGTGAGCGACGTTATCGACCGGGTGGTTCTGAACCGATTTTTAGGGATCCCGATCTTCCTGGCGGCGATGTACTTCACCTTTTGGGCCACCATCAACCTCGGCGGCTGTTTCATAGATTTTTTTGACGGCTTCGCCGGGACCATCTTTGTCGATGGCTTCGGAAATCTCCTGGAGAAAATCGGCGCGCCCGGGTTCCTGGTCACCCTGCTGGCCGGGGGTATCGGCGGGGGGATCCAGACCGTGGCCACCTTCATCCCGCCGATCTTCTTCATCTTCCTCTGCCTCTCCCTTCTGGAGGACTCCGGGTATATGGCGCGGGCCGCCTTCGTGATGGACCGGCTGATGCGGGCGATCGGCCTGCCGGGAAAATCCTTCGTCCCGATGCTGATCGGTTTCGGCTGCAACGTCCCGGCGATTATGGCCACCCGGACGCTGGAGAGTGAAAAGGACCGGGTGATGACGATTATGATGAACCCCTTTATGTCCTGCGGGGCGAGGATGCCGGTCTACGCGCTCTTCGCCGCCGCGTTCTTCCCCGGGATCGGGGGCTGGGTGGTGCTCTCGCTCTACCTGGCGGGGATCGTTCTCGCCGTCCTGACCGGGGTTCTGCTCAACCGGACGGTCTTACAGGGGAAACCCTCCGCCTTCCTGATGGAACTTCCGCCCTATCATATCCCCGCCCTCCGGGGGATCCTGTTTCATACCTGGGACCGGCTGAAGGCGTTTATGCTCCGGGCCGGGAAAGTCATCATCCTGGTGGTGATCGTCCTGAACTTTCTCAACTCCCTCGGCCCGGACGGTTCCTTCGGGAATGAGGACAGCGAGAACTCGATCCTGAGCGCGATCGGGAAGGGGATCGTCCCGATATTTCAGCCGATGGGTATGAAGGAATCCAACTGGCCGGCCGCGGTCGGCATCTTCACCGGGATCTTCGCCAAGGAAGCGGTGATCGGGACGCTCGACGCGCTCTACTCCCGGCTCGACGCCGGTCCGGATGAAGCGGCGGCCGGCGAAGGAGAAAATTTCGACTTCTGGGGAGGAATCGGGGAGTCGTTCGCGACAATCCCGGTCGCGCTGGCGGAGCTGACCCTGCCCTTCTCGGTCTCCGGACTGCTGGGGGCGGAAGTTGAGGAATACGGCAGTTTGGATAAAGCCGCCGCGGGACTGGAGGTCGAAACCTCGACCCCCTCGGCCCTGACGAGGCGGTTCGACGGCCGGGCGGGGGCCTACGCCTATCTCCTGATGATTTTGCTCTATATGCCCTGCGTGGCTGCCATCGCCGCCGTCTACCGGGAGCTGAACTGGCAGTGGACGCTCTTCAGCGCCCTTTACCTTTCGGGCCTGGCCTGGCTGACCTCGACCCTCTTCTACCAGGTGGCGCGGTTCGGCCTCCATCCGGGGACATCCCTGTTCTGGATCGGAATGGTGGCGGCGATCCTGATCGTCTTTGTCCTGGGAATGATAAAAAAGAGCCAAAAGAAGACGGGCTGAACAATGCTGAGCGAAATTAAGGCATTGATCAAGGAACGGGATTCCGTCTCCCTCTCCGACCTCGCGATCCGTTTCAGCATCGAGGAATCGGCGCTGGAGAAGATGATGGAGATGCTGACCCGTAAGGGGTCGGTGGAGAAGGAGAGGATCGAATGCCGCGGCGGCTCCTGCGGTTGCTGCGGTATGAATGGTTGCCGTTCGTCCGCAGCGGTCTTGTATCGCTGGATCGGGTAATCCGTCCGTTCCAGAAAATTTTTTCGAGGTTGGTTGAAAGAGATAATCAATTGCGGTTGCCGGACTGCGAGGGAAGGAGATGAGAATAATGTAAAACGCGGGAAGCACCCGAAACCGATAAAATTAGGCTGTAAAAAGGAGAAATGCCGATGAGAAGGATGAAAATAGTTTTTTCAATATTGATTGGCGCGGTTTCCGCGGCCGTACTGACAACCCCAGCGGTTGAGGCGCAGGATGACCCGGCCATCCGTGACCTCACCGAGAGAATCGAAGTCCTGGAGTCAAGGGTCCCTGCCGTTCCGTCGGAAGCCGCCGGGGTCTCGGAACCGAAAGAGAAGCCCCGGCTCTATGATACCCTGGCCGGGAAGAAATTTCTCGAAGAGGGGATCGAGATCTGGCCCGGCGTGATGCTTTCGGGACTTCTCGAGATCGAGGCCAATTACGAGATGTTGAAGAAAGCCGGAGGGGTGTATGAGCACAACAGCGATCTTACGCTGGCCACCTTCGAGCTCGGACTGGACGTCGACGTGATCAAATACGTCCGCGGCCGGGCCCTTCTGCTCTGGGAGGAAGACTCCACCGAACCGATCGATCTCGATGAGGGGGTCATCACCCTGGGAGCGGAAGAGGATTTTCCCTATTACCTCTCGGCCGGAAAGCTCTATGTCCCCTTTGGCGTTTTCGAGAGCCGCTTCATCAGCGCCCCCCTGACCCTGGAGCTGGGCGAGACGCGGGAGACCGCGGTTCTCCTCGGGATGGAAGACGACCTCTTCGCCGTCTCGGTCGGCGCGTTCAAGGGCGATATTCAAAAAGTAGATCAAGGCTCCCGGATCAACAACCTGGTAGCCTCCCTTGATCTCACTCCGGTCAATGGTCTGACAACCGGAGTTTCCTATCTGAGCGACATCGCCGATAGCGATGGCCTGGCTGAAATGCTTCCCCTGGGCGAGATCAACGAGTTCTTGGGCGGCCTCAGCGCCTATTTCATCTTTGAGTTCGATTCGTTGACTCTCAGCGCCGAATACCTGGGCGCGTTGAAGAGGTTTAAGGATATCCCCGTTCCGGAAGGGGAGGAGAGCGACCTCGAGGGCAAGGCGCCGCGGGCCTGGAACATCGAGTTGGCCTGGGAGTTTTCCGGGAACTGGGAGACCGCCCTCCGCTATGAAGGCTCCAACGATTTCCCGGGGTTCCCGGAAAATCAGGGCGGGATCTGCATATCCTGGGGGATCTTCCCCAATACCACCCTGGCGGCTGAGTATCTCTACGGCGAGTTCAAGAACGACGACCAGCGAAACTTGTTCACCGCCCAGCTGGCGTTTGAATTTTAACGGGAGCTTCCGGCTTCCCAATAATCCCCCGGAGGCCGACCGGACGGGCCCAAGTTCCCCGGGAAGGTTCTCGCTTCCGCCCGCTCGAATTCATCACGGAAGATTGAACTTTCCCCGGGAAAAGGCGGCAGGTAACCTGTTGCTGTTCGGGAATTGATCAGAAATTGCTTTTGGCGATTGATCGGCGATCTCCCCTTTTGTGAGGGAAGAACGATGTCCCGTATCAGGAGTTGTGAATGTTAACTTTGAGCAAAAATCTGTTTATCTCTGAACTTTCAAAGCCGCCTCTAACGCTCCTCCAGCATTGATTAAGGCTACCAATAGGCTTTGGGAAATCCGGATATAGCCAGTTAATTTATTCAACAATCAGGTGTGTGCCCCCGGGACTTTCAAAGAAGATGGTGACGGCTCGGGGCCGGTTGAACTTGTCCCGGAACTCCTCGATCCGGTCTTTTCCCAGTCTCTCCCCGGTCTTTTCCAGAACCGCCCGGGCAACCGTGCCCGAAGCGGCGACGACCGCGGCCGGGAGATGTTTTTGCACTTCTTCCCGGGACAAATCTTCAACCTCCCGGGGGGGGAGAAAGCGGTAGCCCCGCACCCCGGCCTCGATCTTCTCGTGGAGGAGGAAGCGGATTGTCTCCTCGCTCAGCCCCCGCTGAATGGGGACGATGAAGAGATAATAATCGTCGATCAGGCTCTTGGCGTACTCGTCGAAGAAGCGTTCTTCCTCCCATCTCCCCGCCGGCTCGCGGCTCTGGAAGAAGATGGTGGTGTTGTAGGCCCCGAACAGGATTAGGCCCCCGATAATGATCGCGCCCGCTGTCCGCCCCGCCGCCCGCCCCGCCTGTTGACCGGCTTGCCCGATCAGCTCGGCTAAGGGGATCGCTGCCAGACAATAGAGGAAAGGCCAGGAGACCATCATCCGTCGGACCATTACCGGCGGCCGGGAGAGGAGGTTGGGGACCAAAAAGGCCGCCGCGAGGAAGAGGAGCAGTCGGTAATTTGCCTTCCGGATTCGGGCCAGGCTGATGGCGATCCCGAGCAGGACCAGGGGGGGGATGACCGGGTTGAAGTAGAGGTTGCCTTGGGGCCAGGGGTCGTAGCTGAAGTTTCTCTCCAGGAAGAAACTTCGGACCAGTTTCACCCAGTTTTCCCAGACCAGGGGGATCCCCCTCCGGTAATTGGCCTGGGAAGAATATTGATGGTCGGCCGTCCGGTGCCAGACTGATTCGTAGCCGGCGAAGCGGGGCGCCATCAGGTCCAGGGCCGGGATATTGAGCGCGGTCATCAGGATGATCACCGTCAGCCCGAGGACGATCAACCCTGGCCAGTTCCGTAAAATCCATCTTCGCTTGAAGATCGTGTAGGCGGCCATCAGAACCGCGGCCAGCAGGACCGGGTACTTGGCCGGGGAGTAGAAATATCCGGCGAATCCGGCCGCCACCCCCAGAAGAAGATAATAGATCACCTTCTCCTTCAAGAGGGCCCGCAGGAGCAGGAAGACGATCAGCAGGCTGATTGTCAACGTGGAGCCGAGGAGGAGGCCCAAACGGCTGTAATTTATATGCAGCGGGGAGACGGCCAGGAAAAAGATGGTAATCAGGGCGGTCTTTCTCCCGAAGAGAGTGGAGGCGATTGCGTAGGTCAAAAGCAGGGCCGCCAACCCCCAGGTCACGGAGACCAGCTTCAGGGAGACGATGGTGGCCCCGAAGAGTTGAAAGAAGAGGGCGGTATGGTAAGTGTAAACCGGGGAATAGTTGAGGTGCCCCAAGCCTCGCCAGATCGTGGAAGTCCAGAGATTGGCGTTATGGTGTCCGGCCAGGACTTTCAGTGCTTCCCGTCCATAATCGGCCTCGTAGTGATCAAAGCGATAGGAGACCTCGCCCAGTCCGTAGGTTCTCAGAATAAAGCCGAGGAGAATAATTGCCGACACGGTCAGCATCGCGGCGGTCGGGGAGAGAAAAGGTTCTTTGCCGGTCCGCCGGCTGTCCCCGGTTCGGACGCTCATCGCGGCGTAGAGAACCGCCAACCCGAAAAGGAGATAGGCCGAGGGCAGGGAGTAACGGCTGAGAAAGAAACCTCCGGCCAGGGCCGCTCCGCCGGCGAAGAGGATCAGGATCAGGGGGCGGGCGGTCTTCTTCTTCCCGAGGAGGAGTCCGCCGGCGATCAGGATGACCAGCGTCAACCCCTCGGCGGTAATGGAAGCCGAATGCGGCGGGACCCAGGCGGCAAGCAGTTCCCCCAGCTTGATCGCCGGGAGAACCAGGCGCCCCATCATCCGCTGGGCTGGGAAGCCGACAGCTCCGGCGGTGGCGGCGGCGAGAAAAACGATCACCCCCCCGGTGATTGTCCAGATCAGGCCGCCGATCCGGCGCTGCCGGTAGCGGGGAAAAGTGAAGCCACCCTTCAAGCCGATCCCGATCAGGATATAAAATACCCCGCTGAAGAGGAAGATCAGTCTGACTGTTGGATTCCAGGGCATATCATCTTGGAGTTTTTGTTTTTCCCGGTAACTTTCCGTTATCGAACGGTGGACGAGACGAGGGCCTGCTTCTTTGGAGGCAGTTTCTTTAAAATTTCGGGGATCGAACTGAGCAGAAAAAATCTGTTGCCGTTACCGGACTTATAAAGCCCCTCCGCTCTTACCTCCAGAGTGATAGGCTCTCCGGAGGTGACATCTTCTTTCGGTATGCTCAGAGCGAAGATCCCCAGCCGTTCCTGGTTTGGTTTGACGACTATGGAGAAAAACTTCAGGTGGTAGTCTCCTCTTCCCCATTCTTCAGTTGCCGGTCCGACCCCGGTATTTAAAGAGAGAGCCGGGCGACCGTTGACGCAAAGTTTCGCTTCTCCTCCAGCAGTCCCCAGGACCCCGCTGAATACCAGGGTGGTGGTTCGCTTCTCCGGGCAGGGCGCCGACTTCCAGATTACCTTTTGTTTGTCCTGGTCGTTGTACTCCCACCAGGATAGGACTTTGCCGTCTCAGGAATCATAGTGGCCGGAGTGGGAGAAGTCCACGGTCTCGGTCCAGCCCGACACTATCTGCGTTGCGGTTTTTCGCAGGTAGTTCGCGGTCTTCTCCAGGGCGGCACCGCTTTCCACCGACTGCGGTTCTATCCGTGGTCGATCTGGGGCGATCCGGGGCCGTGGCGTGCCTGGCTGGTCAGCGCGCTCGAAGAGGATTTGGCAGATAACCCCCACGGAGACAAAGATGCCGACAGCGATCAAAGTCCTGCTGAATATATTCGTCAATTTAAGAATTCTCCTGGGTTGATTGCCGGGAGAATGATACCCGGAGATTGGTATAGGCCGGCCCGGCCGACTTGGAACCAGGTCCGTCGATCAGGTAAAAGAATCGGTCTTCCAGGGGAAAATCTTTCTCAGGCCATCCCCCGTTACTTCGGAAGATGACAGTATCCTGGCCCTCCGCCCAGGAATACCCGATGAACAGAGGTTCTTCCCCGGCGGTGAAGTTAAAGATCGACCATTGGCCGGCCTGGTCACCGGTGAGGAATTCCGATTCCGCCACCTTCTGGTCGGGCCAACCGTCACCGATGGTGTCGGCGTAAGCAATGATCGAAAACCCCCCCGGCATTCCCGGGGCGGCGTGGGCAACCTCGACCCGGACCGTGTCCTCAGTTTGCCGGTCCGGTTTAACCGCCCAGACCCACTGTGAGTAATGCCCCGCCGGAGAATAAGAATTGGCGGTCATCATCCGCGCGTCGCCGGCAAACTTTGGCGGGATTTTCGCCACCGTCGGGCGGCGTGCCCGGGCCTTTTTGGCAGCGGGCGGTGGTTTATTCGGTCCCCGAGAGGGGGAGAAAAAGTTTTGGATCGACTGGATAATCGGGTAGGGGGGGTGTCCGGGAAAGACCGGCCGGATAATGTCGTAAATTACTACCAGGAAGATAACCACCCCCACCCAGATCAAAATTGTCCCCCAGAAATTACGGTCGAATATTTTCATATTAAATTCGCGTGCTCCCTTGGCCGACTTGTTCTTCTTAAAACCGTTTTATCTCTAATCGATTACACCACAAACCACAACCTGTATTTTCCCGAACCAATGAAATATTATTCAAATCCGGCGGGTTAGGATAGACAGCCGCTGGAGTAGAACCTATAGTAGTGCCGGAACGAAAACCCCGAAAACCAGGTTATTGCGAGGAGGGACGACGAAGCAATCTGTTTATCTGGTGATGAGACTGCTTCGTCACTTTGTCCCTCGCAATGACAGAGCCTGTGAGATTTTAGGTTTTCGTTCAGTCGCTATAGTATATTCTTTTGCTGACGAGCGGTTCAGGCCACTACTGACTGATTGTATTTTCAGTCATTCTTTAAGTCAAGCTGAGGATACCTTGATTTTGCGAAATTATAAATTGGAGATAACTCTCTTTTTCGTCTTGTTCTTCAGCTTCGCCTATTTCTATCAGGGCGGGGGGGCGAATCAGAACGCTCGGCTGGGCCAGATGCGGGCAGTGGTGGAGCAGGGGCAGCTCCATTTCGGGGGTGTCCGGGTTCCCACCCACGATATCGTCAATGTCGAGGGAAAGAACTATCCCAACAAGGCGCCGGGGATGAGTCTGGTCGGGGTCGGCCCCTACTATCTGATCTCCCGGCTGAAGGGTACCCTGACCGGTCTCTTCTCGGAGGATTTCTACCATCTCTTCTCCTGCTGGCTGGTGGGGGTGCTGATCGTCGGCCTGCCCTGCGCTTTAGGCGGGGTGGTCTTCTTCCGATTGCTCGGCCTCTTCCATTCAGCCATCGCCCCGAGGTTGATCTCTACTCTGGCCCTTTTTCTCGGTACCTCCGCTTTTGCCTATTCCACCGTGATCTACGGCCATATGGTCAGTTCGGTTCTGACCGTGATCTCGTTTTATCTCCTCCTGAAATACCTGGTTCTGGAGCCGGACGCTCCCCGGGGATCGCTCTTTATCTTTCTCTCCGGACTGGCCGGGGGCTGGGCGGTGGTGACCGAGTATCCCGTGGCGGCTATCGTCACCCTGCTCTCGGTCTATTGCCTGGTTCGAGGGTTTTTCCGGAACGGGAGCCGAACTTTCCGTTTCGGCTGGTTTCTGGCCGGCCTGATTTTGCCGGCCGCCATCTTGATCGGATATAACTACCTGGTTTTCCATAACCCCTGGTATATCGCCTACTTCGACAAGCGGGCCGCTGCCCATAGCGCCTACAAGGACGGACCCCTCCTCGGCTTCCAGACTCGGAAGTTGATGGAGGCCCTCTACCAGACCTCCTTTGGTCCTTTCCGCGGATTTTTTCATCTCTCTCCCTTTCTCATCCTGCTCTTCCCCGGCGGTTTTTATCTGGCCCGAGAGAAAGGGTCGCGGTCCCTTTTGCCGATTCTGATAGTCCTGATTTCGGGGTATTTCTTTATCAATACCCTCTATCCTTATTACTATGGGGGAAAAGCATTTGGTCCGCGGCACGCGATGGAGATGCTGCCGTATATGGTGCTGTTGGCCTTCTTTTTCGTGGTCCGCTTTCCGCGGATCTCGGCCCTTCTGGCGGCGGTCTCGATCTTTTTAGTTCTGACCGCCACCGCCGTCCGTTTCGAGGAGTATGCCCGGCATCCTTTCCGGGATCTTTACTTTCACTCCTTTTTCGGGGGCTATCTTTCAATCAACCCGGAGACGACCTTCCAGAGCAATTCCGTCGTCTCCAGTTCTTTTAACGCTTTCAACCTGGGACAGATGGCGGGTTTGCGGGGACAGCTCAGTCTCCTGCCGCTGTACTTAATCTGGCTGACCGGAGGTGTCGTGATGATGAATTTCAGCAGGAAACGGGGGGACGATCTGCCTGGAGGACCGGGGGCCGGATCCTCGCCGGGGATGATGAGGGCGGTCTGGATAACCCTGATTGGTCTTCTGGCACTGGGAATATTCAACTTGATCTCTCAACTCCAGCTCCAATCGACGCTGAAGGAGTTGAGCGGGGCGGGGGCCTTTCGGGTCAGCGGTGAGCGGGTACCGGCCCCGCATATCCAGCTGAGGACTACACCCGGCCATAATCTCCAGGTCTGGGAGGTGGTCAAGCCATATTCAACCGGAGATATAGTCACCGTTAAGGTCCAGCACGCCGCTTCCGGCAACGAAGGTGGATTCTTTATCGTGGCCTATGGAGATAAGAATAACGACGGCCGCCCCGATCTGGAACTGGGGAGGTCATCTTTTCTCACCGCCCGCTCGGCCGGTGACTGGAGTTACTGGACTCTGCCCGCTCCGGAAGGTAGGCTGTTCGTGGGCAATACCTGGAATGAAGGCGCCCGGGTCTTCTTTGACCGGACCGGCTGGGGCCACCGGGATCTGTCGCCGACGATGTATTATTCCACCTCCGGACCTCCGACTCTCTCCACCGGCCCTCGTTCCACCAATCTGGTTATCGAGATCCTTCCCCCCGGGGAAAAACCGGAGGAGGGATAGCCGGCAAACTTAGCGGGGGTACTGTCAAAAGTTTTATGAAAGGATGAAACCGGTGGTGACGAACTGATATTGTGACGGTGAGAAGAAGTGGGAAAAGGTTTTAACCAGCTTCAAAGAGTAAGTTTAGTTAGGTTCTGAACGGAAATCTCAAAAACCAGGTCATTACGAGGAGGGACGACGAAACAATCTGTTTATTTTGTGATGAGATTGCCCCGTGACTTCGTTTCTTGCGACGACAGACTCTCCGTGATATCGGGTTTACGTCCAGACATTAGTTAATAAAACCAACGAAATGCTTTGATAGGATTCCGGACCGGAGTCCGAATTACCGGTTATGAGAAAGTGGGTACTGCTGATTTTTGGGGTTAATCTGGTCGCCCGGTTGCTCTTCCTCAACTGGCATCCGGCGGCCTATACCGACAGTGTGGACTATATGACCGCGCTGGAACGGATCCGGGGGACAATCATTCTCCCCGCGTACCCTTTTGCCCTGAAATCGCTCAACCACCTCGGCGGCGATCTTGAACTGGCTGGCCGTCTGGTCTCGATTATCTTTGCCTCTCTGGCCGTCTTTCCCCTCTCCGGACTGGCTCGGGCGGTCTATAACCGGCGGGCGGCGTTTCTAACCATTCTCTTTTATACAGTTTCTCCCCTGATCTTCCGCTGGTCGCTGCGGATCTTCCCCCACGGGATGTACTCTTTCTTTGTTCTCCTCTTTTTCTATGGGATCTTCCGTGCCTTTGAAATCCGTTCTCCCTGGTGGCTGGCGGTCGGGGTCTTCTCCGGTGGGGTGGCGCTTCTCACTTACCCGACCGGTCTGGTCCTGGTCCCGGTGGCGGTGGTGGCCGTCTTTCTCTATTTTCTCCTTACTGCCCGTCGGGAGCGGACTCTCCTTCCGGTTTTGAGTATTTTATTGTCCGGTTGGGGTCTCCTTGCCCTTGGCTTCCACTTTCTCCCCGGGGTGGAGAATCTCACTGTCTGCGCGTTTGATTTCCTCCTCGGTTTCTTTCCGGTCACTCTCCCCGGACCGGTGCTGATCAGCCGCCTGCTCTTTTTGGGCGCGATCTGGGGGTTGGTTCTGCTTGTGATCTCCTATCTTGCCCCCGGATCAGGCCGGAGGGCCGGATGGTGGTACCGCCGTCCGCTCGCCCTGTTCGGGCTGCTGATCTCCGCCGGACCCTATATATTTCTCTATGTCTGGCAGCATCACCTGGCAATGAGTACCTGGTACCAGGAAGGTATGCGGACCTCGATGCGTTCGATCTCCGGCCGCTGGATGATCTGGCTTAGTTACTATCTCAAGGCCTATCCCTATGTCCTCGTCTATCCGGTGGCGGTTCTGGCCGGACTGGGACTGATCCTCTCCCTCTTCCGTTCCCGCCGTCATCCCCTCCGGTTCGGTTGGACAGTCTGCTTTCTCTATTTGTTTGCCGCCGTTTTCTACACCCTGGTAGTCAACAAGTGGTGGACCCCGCGCTACCTCTATATGCTGGCCGCGGCCACTCTCCCCCTGGCCGGTTACGGGGCCGACTTTCTGGTCTCTTTTCGGAAACGGTTTCTCCGTTTGGCCGGCTGGATTGTTATCGCTATCTCTCTGCTTGCCTCTACGGTCTTTACCGGTTTTGCTCTTTATTGGTCGCGGGATAGTTTCGCTGATATCCGTCGTTCGGCCGAATATATCCGGGATAACCTCTCGGGGCGGACAGTTTACTCCAGCGAACTGCGCAAGGTCGGCTGGTGGGCGAAGACCCCGATCCGAGGTTATACCCGGAACTCCCGGGGCAATGTCCGGCCCGGGGATTATGTCCTTCTGGTTGGCTGGCATACCAACCTCAGCACCGAGCTGCGCTACCTTACTTCCCGCTATCCCCTGAGGGAGATTAATCGGGAACGCGTCGAACTTCGCCCGTTGCTGGCCGACGACATTGTTGATTGGGCCGGTCGGCGTCTTCCTCGCCGAGCCAATGACCCGGTCTGCTGGGATCAGCGTTTCCAACGGCAGACCCTGGAGTCCTTGATTGTCGAGGTTCTCGATTCGGAGACCGGTCGAGGGATGGATGAGGGGAAGATTCTCGCTCCCTCCCATTCCGGGCTCTGGGCCGTGGGCGAGGAGCACGCCACCTACTTCGACTCCGGAGTCTGGGAAGTTATCCCGCCTCCGGAAAAGGGGGCCAGTGTGGTGGTTGAACTGGCCCACGCCCGAGGTGGTGAGGAAGGGGCGTTCCGGTTCGTGGTTTATGCCGATACTGAAGATGATGGTCTTCCGGACCGCCTGGTTGGAGAGTCACCCCTGCTTCGGGCGGATGCTCCCGATCAGTGGTCCCGCTGGGAATTTACCGCGCCCGGAGGAAGGATCTTTGTCGGCAGTCGCTGGCCGCTGGGCGCCTGGGTCTTTATTGGCGCTCCCCCCTGGCCGGAAGGAGGTTTTGGGGAGACAATGTTCTACTCCCGGGGAGGAGTCCCCAGTTCCCGGGCCCGCCGGCTTACCAACCTCCGTCTCTCGCTTCCGGTTACAGAAAAAGATATTATGGAAAACGACAAGACCACAGAGAACACTGAGAATTAGTCCTGAAAATTGAACCGCAGAGGCGAAGAAGGACACAGGGGCAAGCCAAGTCAGGGATAAAAAGTGCCTGAACCGCAACCCGGAAAACCAGGCCACTGCGGTGCGGGATGACGAAGCAATCGGTTTATTCTGTGATGAGATTGCTCCGTCACTTCGTTGCTCGTATGACAAATTCTACGTGATTTCAGGTTTTCGTTCAGACACTAAATATTTTTTGGCTCAATCCGGATTTTTCGAGAAAAACGATTGCGGTCAGCGAAACTAAATTGGAACCTAAGTTGAGCGATTATTGCGGATGAAATGTGCTAAGATTTTGCTGGCCGACGGGTTGCGAAAACCGCAGCCATATCCAGGAGATATGGCGAGGATTTTCAATATCCGTTCGGACGCAAAAGATTGGTGCAGTTCGCCGCATAGAATCGCTCAATTTAGGTGGAAATAGATCCTACGGAAAGATTTGCCGGACACCGTTCCCGGCAAGGAGGAGGGGGACGGTCCGGGCTGGTTTCGTCTGTCAATTCGCCCGCTGTTTTGCTACTATCGAAACTTAAACCTAAGTTGAGCGATTATTGCGGATGAAACGTGCTAAGATTTTGCCGG
>CAYXKT010000001.1:75934-78246 GCA_964465735.1 uncultured bacterium | reverse complement strand
ACCCCCCTAAGACCCCTGCCGGTTCATCCGGCAGGTGAATCAGTTCACAAGCTACAACACTCCCCACCTACTGTCCACCCCGCACGAAGTAACTCCTCAGGATCTCCCAACCAAGCCGGAAGGGATAACGGGCGACTAAAGAGGGCATCT
This sequence comes from uncultured bacterium, assembly GCA_964465735.1. GTDB lineage: Bacteria > Auribacterota > Erginobacteria > Erginobacterales > Erginobacteraceae > Erginobacter. The sequence continues at coordinate 78,096 of CAYXKT010000001.1, read as the reverse complement.
GATCACACTGGGAGAAGCAGCTGCATTTCCCGGCGTGGATAAACTTCCGGATCGCCTTCATCTTCTCCCCCCGCCAGACCTCCCGGAAACTCTGATCGGGGAGAGCCCCGACCTGTTTCATCAAGGTCGGACAGCAGTAAACCCCACCATCGACGTGAACCAGGACTGAGAAGAAGGAAGAGAAGCAGGGGATCACCTGTTTCTCCGATTTCTCCAGAATATTCCGTCTCAGATACTCCCGCTGGAGGCGGTTGAAGATGGCATTGGCGAAAAAGTAGAGCCTCCCGAAGAGAGTCATCCGGGAAAATTCCGTCCGACGGGTCTGATCCTCCTCAATCCGCTTCAGAACCACCGAGATCTCCTCGATCTGTTCGGGAGACAGGGGAAACTCCATCTCCGGGTTATGAAGAGTCCCGAAGACCGCCGCCGGTTTGGCGGTGAACTCGACATCCAGCTCCCGGGTGATTTGATAAACATCCTCGATCTGGCGATAGTTATCGGCCAGGAAGGTCAACTTCGCCCCGACCCGCAGCCGCTCCTCAGTCTTTTTCAGCTCGGCCAGACCCCGCAGGGTAGCGGTCGCCCGCTGGAAGCTCCCCTCCACCCCCCGGAGCCGGTCGTGAGTCTCCTCCAGTCCATCAAGCGAGACATTGAGAATCAGGGAATAGTCCCCGCCTCGGAGCAACTCCCGGACCTGCTCAAGGATCCGCTCGGTAGCCTGGCCATTGGTCGTGATCAGGATCATCTTGACCCCGGCGGGGACAAACTCCCGGGCCAGGGCTGCCAGATCGACCAAAAAAGGCTCCCCACCCCCAAACTCGATGATCCGGAAATCCCGGAAATAAGGAGATTCGACCAGGGAACGGATTACCGTGGGATCGATATCCCGCCGGGGCCGTTCCTTCCAGATATTACAGAAACCGCATTTTAAATTGCAGCGGTTGGTGACCGTAATATGCAGAATCGCCGGCCGGAGCAGACCGGCCAGGCCGGTATACTTCCCCACCGCCGTCGAGATCATATTGCCGACTAATCTGATCATAAGCCGCCTTAGACTATCCGCTTCCCCTTCCGGCGGAATAGTCGGATATCTTCAGGTTCCGGATAGGAGAAATACTCCCCTTCCTCCGGGCGATTGGATATCCGGGGGATCCGGTCTTTCTTGATCCTCCCAATCGCTTCCAGAAAGATCACCGGTGTAAGCGCGATCACCTTCCCGTATAAGGAGAGAAAGGTGGCGCCCTCCTCGACCGGTACCCGGTGCTGGACGATGATCTTGCCCTCGTCATACTTCTCGTTCATAAAATGGACCGAGATCCCGATCTCCCGCTCATCGTTGAGCATCGCCCAGAAGATCGGGTAGATCCCCCGATACTGAGGCAGGAGCGCCGCGTGCCGGTTGAGACACCCCAGAGGCGCGATCTGTAAGAATTCCTTCTTCAGCAAAAAACCCTGGCTGGAGATGATCAGATCGGGGGCCAGCGCCTGAACCCGCTTCCGAAACTCCTTCCGGTTAGGGCTGGGTGTCTTAAAAAGAGGGATCCGGTGACGGCGGGCCAACTCCGCGATTGAGGACGGCGGACCGCCAAGACGGGAGAGTCCGCTCAAAGAGCGAAAATGCTGCCAGATCAGCTGTCCGGCCTTGTGAGAGGTCCCCCTAAAACCCAGAAACCGGAAGTAGAAACGCAGAAACTTCCAGCCCCGGTTCCGGGGATCGAAAGGCACCAGACCAATCCCCACCACCTCCTCCGGGCAGGCCCGGATCAGCCGGTCAAAGATCATCGGCTGGTAGGTCCGCTCGTCTTCGATCAAGAGAAAAACTTTCATCGCGTTTGGTCGGGTTTAATCTGAACTTTGAAAGGCCGAAATCGCAAATGCCACTCCCTATCCAGGGCCTCGAACTCGGGATCCTTCACGTAGATAAAGACGGCCGAAGTCAAGGTAGTCATCATTGCGGCGCTTCTGTTATTATCTGTTCAATACCAATGTTCAAACACCAGCATCATAATACAAGATGTTACATCTACCGACAAGATCCCAATATCCCCAGCCCCAGCAAAACGCCCCAGAAAAATGATCCCCCTCTCCTCTCTGGGGAGAGGGGTTAGGGGTGAGGGGCCCCAGTCCCAGTAAAACGCCCCAGAAAAACGATCCCCCTCTCC
>CAYXKT010000001.1:0-75834 GCA_964465735.1 uncultured bacterium | reverse complement strand
CCTTCTGGGGAGAGGGGTTAGGGGTGAGGGGCCCCAGTCCCAGTAAAACGCCCCACCCGCCGTTCCGGAAGTTCATTCCAGATCACTCTCAAAACTCCGTCCAGATTCCTCCATACATCATTATCCCAAAACCGGAGGATTTTTACCCCCTGATCCCGGATATACTGATCCCGCAGTTTATCGTGTTCCTTCTGCTTCGGATCTTTATGGCCGCTGCCATCCAATTCAATAGCCAAACAGACTTCCGGACAATAAAAATCAAGAATATATTTCCCGATCGGATGCTGACGTCTAAACTTGACTCCCTTGAGTCGCCGGTCGCGGAGATATTTCCAGAGCCGGGCTTCAGTCTCGGTCTGATCCCGGCGCAATTTCCGGGCCAGATCCCTGGTATAATCGGAACTCTTCATTTTTTCAAACTACCCCTCACCCTGCCCTCTCCCCAAAAGGAGAGGGTTCCAAGGTCAGATACCCCCCGCAAAAAATCCACTGACCCCCCCAAAAAAGGGAGAGGAGTCCAAAGGCAGATCCCCCTCTCCCTCCTGGGGAGAGGGGTTAGGGGTGAGGGGCCCCATACCTCAGTACTTCCTCCCGGTAAAATACCCGGCCAACCCCCAGCAGATCCCCGTTCCGGCCACCAGAAGATTAAGAGGGAGAAAGGCCAGAACCCGGAGAAGAAAACCGTTGCCCCTGACCTTGCCCATATACTGAATCATCACCAGATTACTAAGCCAGATCCCGGCCAATGCAACGAGAACCAACCAGAGCCAGAAAACCGAAGAAAAGATCAACCCACCAAGAACCCCCAGCACCCCGAGAGCGGCAAAACCCAGCCCAGCAATAAAACCTAAAGGAACCGAAGTCTTACCGGCAAAGAGCGCCTGATCCCCACTCCGGTTCCTCAGCCAGGTCCGCGTCTCATCGGCCGAGCGGAAAAAGTCATTTCGCAACAACCCCCGGAGAGAATAATACTTGTGATGCCGGACCTCCAGCTGCCCCTCGATCACCACCTTCCCCCCCGATTTAAGGATCTGATTGCCAAAATCGGTATCCTCCAGACTCGGGGTCCGATAGCCGCCATCAAAGCCGCCCAACCGGAGAAAGAGTTCCCGGGGAACCGCTGCGATACTGGTATAGAAAAGCCCCGACTCCCGCGGCGCCCAGAGGAAGGAATAGCGGAGCCAGAGATTTTTGTAAACGCTGGCGAAGTTGGAGTACTTCATACCCTCCGACTGGACCCCGGTCAGCCCCCGATCCCGCCTCGTCCCATCCCGGTAGAACTCCCCGACGATCTCCAGGCAGTCGCCTCCGACCACAACATCGGTATCGACAAAGAGGACGATCTCCCCCCCCGCCGCCTCCACCCCCGCATTACGGGCCGCGGCCGGGCCGGAGTTCTCCGCCAGCCGGACCACCCGGAAGGGTTCTTCCACCTCCACAGGGACAGGGGATCCGTCATCAACCACCAGGACCTCAAACCGGGGGTAGGAACTTTTCCGGAGCGGCTCCAGACACTCCGCCAATTCCGGACCGGGGTTGTAAGCGGGGATGATTACCGAGATGAAGGGGAGTCCAGACGAGTTTTTCTTTTCTGCCTCCATTTTTTCAGCTAGGGGGCGGGATTACTGGGGAGACATTGTTCGGCGATTCTCCGTTACTGGGTCAACTGTTTCCAGGAACGGGAACCGATTGAAGTCGGAATCGCGGGTATAGATCGTCCGGATACCGTTCTCTCTCATCAAAATCGCGGTGTGCGCGTCAAATACCAGGTTGCCCGTGATGCCGGGCACCTCAGCAAAGACTTCTTCCGCGACGTGCCGATGCCGATTCGTTTCAACCAGAATCCGCAGGTAGGGGGACGCAAACAGGGCATCGAGAAAGCTCCACGCCTGCGTCGCGGAGAAGGGTCGAGTCAGGACACGAGGATGGGTGACCACCCGGAGAAACTCATAGACAACGCCCCAGGTCACATACCACGGCGTGTCCCGTGTCCGCCAGGATTCGACCAGCGCCCGGCACAACGAGTAATCGGGCGAGTCCTGGACAGCCCCATAGATCAGGATATTGGTATCTACAACAAACACGGCTACCCTTCCATCACGTTGTAAAGGGCGTCGCGGTTGGCTACGTTGACCCGGAGTCCGCCGCTACTGAACTTCGGCAGCGGCGGCAGCTCTCTCTCTTCCGGCTTTGGTTCAACAACGGAACGCAGCGCGGCATCGACCACTTCGGAAATAGTCTTCCGCTGGCGGGCAGCTTCACGCTTGATCTCCCGCATCGTCACATCGCTGATATTAAGCGTTGTTTTCATATGGAAAACCATACCTCTTATATGGGATGTCGTCAACCAGAGCCTCAGTTTTCTCCGGACTGCCGATCCAGCCGGCAGAGCAGCCCACCGGCACCGGGTTTCAGATCAAGCCAACCTTCTTTCTCCCCTCGGTTCAATTGATACCCAGGGACTCCTCAAACAGGCGGGGATAGAACCGGGGGTCGGAACTTTTCCGGAGCGGCTCCAGGCACTCCGCCAGTTCCGGACCGGGGTTGAGGGCGGGGATGATTACCGAGATCGAGGGGAGGCCGGCCGAGTTCTTCTTTTCTTCCGCCATTTTTTCAACATAAAGTGGAGATTGGCGAAGCCGTCCCTCCACATCCTTAATTTACTTTCGCCCAGCCGGACATTGATATAGAGGACGGGTAGTTCCGCCGCCTTGATTTCCGGGGTGGTAAAGGCCTCAATCTTGAACTCTTCGGAGAGAGCCCAGTCGTCGCTCTCCAGCGTCACCCGCTCGAGAATATCCCGCCGGAAGACCCAGATCCCGGACTGCGAATCGAAGACCCAGAACCCGAAGAGGCACCAGCAGACAACATCCAGGAAAATATCCCCGAGAAACCGCATTAAACTGACCAGGGTCCGGAAACGGTCGGGGACCCGCCGGGCGGTGATAAAATCGAGGTCGTGATCGACCAGGTGCTTGATCATCCGCCGATAGCCCTCAAAGAGACAGGTCCCGTCGGCGTCCATCGTCATAATCAGATCCCCGGTCGCCGCCCGGAAACCCGCCTTCAGGGCCGCCCCATAGCCCTGCTTCGGCTCCACCACCACCCGACAGCCAAAACTCCGGCAGACCGCGGCGGTATCGTCGGTACAGTTATTATCGACGATCACGATCTCGTCGAGATAATCCGGGGTATCCTGGAGCAAGTGCGCCAGCCCCTCGGCCTCATTATGGGCCGGGATCACCAGAGATATTTTCTTTCCAAAAATCATAGTTGTTGTGTCGCCATAAACCGGTCCAACACCCCGGGCAAACAATCTGCGGCGGTCGCCTCAGGACATTCCCATCTTCTGCTTCACCTTCCCCCACTTGATCCCCATATACTCCTTCAGCAGCCGCGGATAGACCCGGGGATTGAAGAGAATATTCAAGGTCAGAAAACACTCGTACGTACAAAAACACTTGGTCTCCCGGATCACTTTCCGGGCGTGATCGGCCTTCTCGCTGAACCAGATCTTCTTGAAATCATAGTTAAAATCCCTGACATTCCCCAGCTTGAGATCATCGTGAAGCTCGCAGGGCAACACCTCCCCGTCAGCAAAGAGCGCCCCTCCCAGAATCCCCCCGAAACAGGGGAGGACCATCCGGTTCTCCCGGATGATCTGGGCGATAATCTCGTGGCGGACAATCCGCTTGGCATTGATCACATCAGAAAAGGGGAAGCGGTCATAACCGGAGAGCTTCCGCTCCTGGATCCCCTTCTCCATCGACCGGGCATATTTCTCGTAGTTATCGATATTAAAGAATTTGGCCGAAGGCTCCATCGGTTTCCCCCGGCAGAGTAGGGTAAAGATAGTGTCAGCCTCCGTATTCTCGGTGAAGTACTTGAACATATCCTCCAGCTTGGCGTCGTTATAGGAAGAGACCGTGGACTCAATGGCGGTGGTGAAGTTGGGATAGATCTTCTCCAACTTCTTCAGCTCGGAGAAAGTGGTCATCGCCTTATCGAAGAGACCGGGGGTCCGGCGGATCTCGTCGTGATCCGCCCCAATCCCGTCCACCGAGACATCGACCATCAGATCAAGTTTCGGGCAGGTATCGAGAATATCCCTCACCGACTTCACCACCCGGTCGGTCAGCCCGCCGTTGGTGGGGATACCGACATTACAGACATTATTGTTCCGATGAAAGATCCGGACAATCTCCGGAAGGTCCTTGCGCAGAAACGGCTCACCCCCGGTAGGGAGGAGAAAAAGAAAGTCATCCATCGATCGGGAGACCTTCTCGATCTCATCAATCGTCAACTCGTCCTTGCCCGGATGGATCCCCCCCAACAGACAGTGCTTGCAGTTGGCGTTACAGTTCTCGGTAATAAAAAACACCAGATAAATCGGAGAGGCCCGGTGCTTATTAAAGATCAAACGGCCATACTTCAGATAACTGAGAGCATTCATATCGGTTCATTCCCTGTTGTCAGTTGCGAATTGATAGTCTATTGTTAATTCAAGCATTACCAGACATAAAGAACATACATTCCACTCAAATCCCGGTCAAGTATGAAGACCATCCACACCATCAGTGTCAAATCCTGGATCCATTGTCAGCAGGAGTTTCACCGCCGAGGACGGAACTGTACGCGGGAAAAGAAGACATCTTGCGACAATGGCTATATACCATATTTCCCGGAAAAGATCCCTGATTATCCCCACCCCGCCGTCATCCTCCTCCACCACTGGCCGCTGATCTGGCCTTCTGAGATGACCCGGCTGGACGCCAGGCTCCCCGACCTTTATGCTTCCCCTCTCCTATGCGCCTGCACACTGAACCGATCGCACACCCTGGGCGGAAAGTTTACCGGAAACCAATGCGTTTCTTTCCCGGATTACCCGACAGTAATAGGACAAGCTCAATGACCATCACCTTCAAAGTCAAAAGCTATCCCCGCTATGACCGGGAAAACCATTACCGGCTCTTCACAAAAGCCTGGGCCGAGCACTTCGCCGCCGGCGGGCAGAGCCGGCTCTCTCCGGCTACTCTGGCCAACCTCTACGAGAGCAACCCCGCCGGCGCGGCCATCCTGGCCAAAGCCCGGAAGGGAGATGAATGGGTGGGCACCCTCTCAGCCATTCCCTTCCGGGTCCAGCTCGACCAACAGACACTGGTCACCGCTTACCAGCTCAGCGACGCCCTAATCTCCCCGCGGTACCGGCGGCAGGGAATAATGACCCGCCTGGTCGAAACTTTGACCCGGGAACTGGACTTCCCCTCCCCAAGCATCATCTACACCTTCCCCAATCTCCGCTCCTGTGATGCCTTTCTCCACAACGGTTACCGCCGGGGGCGGGTCCTCCCCACCCGCTTCTATTTCCCCTCACCGTCGGCCCTGGCCTACCGCCTGGACCCGGAAGATAAAACGTACCGCAGATTTCAACAGGCGGTCGCCCGCTGCCGGGACATCGGTCTCGACGAGGCTTATGAACTCATCTCCAGCCAAGAGACCCCATTCCCCCACCTGATCCGTGATCAAGCTTATCTGAAGTGGCGCTACTTCCAACCTGCCGGAGAAGACCGTTTCCGATTGCTGGCCATCGAACCTCTCCCGTCAGGAGCGCCCCTGATCGCGGTGGTCACCTGTCACCGTTTCCGGCAGAGGAAATACTCGATTTTTCTTGAACTGCTCCCCGAAACCGGCAAAAATAACCCGCCGTGGCTGGCCGGATTACTCACGAAACTCGGCCGGCAACGGGGCTGCGGGCTGCTTTACTCCAACAATAAGATCGGCGGGGGACTGCTCAGTCCGGCCTGGGGAGTGCCGCTTCCGCACCGGCTCAACCCCCGCCCGGTCGAACTGCTGATCTATCCCCAACCGGGCAACCACGACCTGGAAGAAATATTTCTCCAGACCCGGTTCACTACCGCCGATTGGCTGGGATTCTTATGAAATTAAAAAATAACCGATCCGCCGGCCTCCTGCTGGCCGGGCTGATCATCCTCTCACTTCTGCTCAACCTCTGGGGCGTCTCCTACGGTCTGCCCAACCGCTACTACCCCGACGAGGGAAGGATCGTCAACAACGCTCTCGCCTTCGGCCTCGGCGATCTCAATCCCCACTACTTCAACTATCCCGCCCTGAGTATGTATCTTCTCTTCGCCCTCTATATTCTCTATTTTATCGCCGGTCAGCTGGTGGGATTGTTCGCCTCGGCGACCGAATTCCAGCTCCTCTTCTTTTCCGACCCCTCGAGCTTCTACCTGATCGGCCGGATCGCCAACGCCCTGATCGGGACAGCCACCGTCGCCCTCCTCTACAAGCTGGGCCGAGAAACTTTTCGCAGTCAAAAGATCGGTCTGCTCGCCGCCGCGTTCTTGGCCACCCTCCCCTACTTCGTCTTCCTCTCCCATTTTATCGTCACCGATATTCTCCAGACGATGTTCATCCTCGCCGCCTATATCTTCATCATCCGGATCCTGCGGACCGGAAAGTTGAAAAACTACATCTGGGCCGGAATCCTGACCGGCCTGGGTACGGCGACCAAGTACTCTCCGGGGATCCTCATCCTCCCCATCATTCTGGCCCATATATTTTACCTGACCTCGAGAGGTGAAAAACTCACCTTCTCCCGATTATTCTGGCCGGTTGTCGTCTCGGGATTTTTCCTGGCCCTCTTCTTCTTTATCGCTTCCCCATATAACTTTCTCGACTTTCAAAACTTCTATGAATCCCTGGAATTTCGTTCGCACCTGGGAGCGGAAGGGACATTCGGAACCAGGACAGGCACCGCCTGGCTGATCTACCCGCGCCTGATGTTTTATCACACGTTCACCATTCTTAACCGTCTGGATCCGCTCGGCTTCGTCTTTGCCGGCGGCTTGATCTGGGCGGCGCTGAAACGGAAGCGGGAAGATCTGCTCCTGCTCCTCTACCCCCTGATAATTTATCTGATGGTGGGCAACTGGAGTTTCGGTTCCTACCGCTATTCTCTCCCCTTTATCCCCTTCTTCGCCCTCCTGGGCGCTCGGGCGGCGGTCGAAGCCGGGAAAATCCTCCGGGAGAAGATCACCCGGGAAGGCCTTTACTGCCTGGCGATCGGGGTAGTGAACGGTTTTATCGCCCTGGTTCTGATCCTCTCCCTGGCCAACTCCACCCTGGGAAACCGCCGGCTGACCAGCCCCGATACCCGAACGCAAGCCCGAAAATGGATCGAAACCAATATCCCGCCGGGAACCGCGATCGCGATGGAGTGGGATACCGAGGCTACCGTCCAGCTCTGGGAGACGCCGGACGACATCCGGGAAAAGATCCGGGCTTACGAGACCGGGGAAACCGGAACCATCCACCATACCTCGGAGCAGATGGCCGAAGTCCACCGGATGCGCCTGGCGGCGGTCCCGGAGACTAATTACCGGATCACCCGGATCGGGGGGATGGACGGAACACAGGTAATTCCCGACGGTTACTCTCTGGAGCAACTGCGGGAGAAAGGTGTGGAATACCTGATTATCAGCGATGAGGTGCGAACAATCTTCTTTTCGCTACGGGGCGCGGAAATTTATCCGGAACATCACCGTTTTTACCAGAGGGTAGAGGAGGAACTCCCCCTGCTGGCCTCCTTCCACCCCCGCCCCCTCTCCTCTCGCGGACCCGAGATCCAGATCTACAGTCTCGACTGACACCATCAAGACTGTTTTTTGACCCGGCAATCAATTAAACCTAAGTTGAGCGATTATTGCGGATGAAATGTGCTAAGATTTTGCTGGCCGACGGGTTGCGAAAACCGCAGCCATATCCAGGAGATATGGCGAGGATTTTCAATATCCGTTCGGACGCAAAAGATTGGTGCAGTTCGCCGCATAGAATCGCTCAATTTAGGTTAAATCAACTTTTAGAACTGGATAGGTTCATCCACCGCCAGAAACCTCGCCCAGCAGATCAACCATCGGCCCAAAGGAAAAACTTTCCAGTAATCGACGCAATTTTCCGTTCATCCCCTTCCTACCTTGAGAATGGAGCATCCGGGTCCGGCGAGGCATCGGGGGAAAGGGAATCCCGGTATCCATCTCCCAGGGGTGGAGATAGACGATCGCCCCCATCCCCTCCCGGTTGATTCTCTTGATCCCCCATTTAGTTACCGCCAGAGGCAAAAGCCGCAGAGAAGCCCCCCCGCCCAGCGGAAAGGTCTTCCCACCAAAACGCACCGAAGAAGCGGGGAACTCGATCACTCTCCCTTCCTTCCGCTCGATGATATGGGGATGGCGGGGGTTGTCCGGGGATCCGAAGAGCGGTGTCTTGACCGGGAAAAGGCTGGAGTCGTATTTGAGGCCGTTGCGGATTAAAACATCGAAGAACCAGGGGGTCTCCACCCCCACCGACCAACTCGGCGCCCGGTATCCCTTCACCTTCCGCCCGGCCAGACGCTCCAGGATCTCCAGCGATTTGACCAGGTCCTCCTCAAACTCCTCCTCCGTCTGTTCGTAAGCCAGACCGTGCCCCCAACCGTGAGAAGCCACCTCGTGCCCCCGGGAGGCAATCTCCTCCACCAGCTCGGGATGCTCCGCCGCCACCTTCCCCAGGACAAAAAAAGTCGCCCTAACCCCAAACTCATCCAGCAGGCCCATAATCTCCCGGGCCGACGCCACCACCCGATCATCCCGGTAACCGTCGGGGACATAAGGCGAAAGCAAACTGGCGTCGTACCAGTTCTCGACATCAACCGTCAGAGCGTTGTTCATTTCTTGTTAGTTGAAGGTTCGGTTGTCTTGGTGGTCGATTTTTTAATCCCAGCTTTAATCAAACAATTTACGCACATCCTGGAAAAACACCGGTGTGTATTCCTCGCCAACATACAACCCCGGGTCGGAGAGCCGGTCTCCCAGGCCCGACCGTTCGAGAGCTCCGCGTACACTTTGCATCAGTTCACGCAGTTGCGACGAGAGAAAAAGGGGATTGTCGGAACCCGCCAGACCGGGGTCGCTGAGTCCCAGCCAGATCCGTTCGAAAGCGCTGTAAAGCGACGGGAGGCAAATCCAGCGGGGAAGCTCCCCTTCCCCCGCCATCAGGTCCTTCCAAAGAGGTGAAGCGAGGCGATACCATACTTCCCGGCCAGACGGGGTGGCCCTTACCAGACCCGAACAGCGCATATCGACCAACGTATCCTGGACTGTCTTCTGATAGTAGTAGCATTGCCGGGCGATCTTTCGGGGATGGCCTTTCCGGTTCAGAAGCAGAAAAAGGATTATTTCACAACGGGCGTTGATACCAAAGAAAGCGCGAAGCTTCAAGTGAAGGTTGGAAACCGGCGACGGCCGGAAGGGTTTGCTGTGACCCCGTAGTCTGACTTTATCCCGAAGCAGACCGTGTGCATAAAAAACCGCTTGTGGTTCGCGAAGAATCGGGTGGGGATGACCGCTTTTGAAGTAAAATAGCGGTTCATCTTTCTTCTCTGATCCGGCATCGATTTCGGATAACCGTTTCCATTTCGCCGCTGAAGAACTTATGGACATCAGGTCCGCGATGGCGGCGATAACGGCCGTCCCCGCAAACTGCTCCTTTCGGAATATGGTCTTCAGCCTCTGGATGTTGATGAACCTCCCGTTGACCTGGAGCCAATCCAGAGCCTCGTCAAAAATCCTCGCCTCGTACCTGGCCATCGTCGCCGTGATGGCCAGGAGCGCCTCGGGATCGATGACTCGGCGGCTTTCGGGTTCCCCCGTACCCGCGACTCCCAGGGCGCACCACTGGCGCCAGATCAAATCGAGCAGCTTCTCCAGATATTCGTCTCTAAAGTCTTTCAGCAACGCTTTCATAGCCAAGTTTTCCCAGCATATCCTTTAAGATCTGCTGAAACCCGAAAGAAGGATCTTGGGCCAGAGCCCATTGAGCGGCAGCGGCAATCTCTTCGGGAGATGGTACCAGTGCCAGCAAGTCATCGGAATGCCGGCCCGAGGCATCATCAGCCGCGGCATAAACCTTGAAAAATATTTGATCAATCTGGGAAATAAAATGCACTGTAAGATGCTCTCCGTATTTTTTCGCGATAAGGCGCTGCCCCAGCCCGTCCGGGAGCCCGGATGAAACGAGGTCTGCCGGCCCGGGATTGAGCCAATTATCATCAAGACCCAGCGTAGAGGCGACCCGCCTGGAAGCCTCGGAAATCTCCGTCGGGAAAGGTCTTGCCTCCTGGATTTGTCCTTGCGGACTGAGAAAGGCCAGGACATCCACATCCCGCGTGGTTCGGCTGACAAGCTCCATTGCGATCTGCGAAGAGCCCCCGCGTACAACCAGCTGGAAAGCCGGAGCTCCGGTTGATTCCAGTATATCGGCAAGCAACCGCAAAGCCTGATCGATTATTTCCCGATCCGGCAGATTCATAATATTTTTTATTGCACTCAATATTAGTGGAATAAATACTACTCTATTCGAGCACCCAGGTCAAGTTTCCTGGAAAATTAATTCCACCTCATTCCGATAGTCGGATCAAGGCGAGGATTTATTCCGAAAAACTTTCTTATTTTTCAGAAGCGCTATCTCTTGCTCTGAAAAGTCGGAAGGAGAGGGAAAGGGCGGAGAAGGCGAGGAGGAAGGGGATCAGGGGGAGGCGGTAGCGGCCTTCGGAGAGAAAGACCATATGGACCAGAGTAAAATTCAGGATTGCCAGGGCAGGGAGAAGGGCCATCCGCCAGGCCCGCCGGGCGGTCCAGGCACCGATCGCGGCCAGCAGGAGCATCAGATGGAAGATGACCACCAGCACTATTGGCCCCCGGTAATGGTAGTCGAGGTGGTAGAACCAGATCAACCGCCGCAGGGATAGAGAAAAAAACCGTCCCGGGTTATCCCGGATGAACTGAAATGCCCGGTCCCGGTAATGCCGGTTATAGGCGAGTTCGTCCTCCTCTTCCCCGAGATGAAAGACCCCCTCCCGCATCAGGTAGCGGTAGCCCATCGAGCCCCCAATGGCGGCCGGGTTGTTGGCGATATAGAGATTGGCCCCGGCGGCAGTGGTGACTGGAACCACCGCTCCCAATACACGGTAATTCCTGACCTGCCAGGGGAGAATAACCAGAATAAACCCGGCCAGCAGAACCCCGGCCCGGACGAAAAAACCCCGCCGACCGGCTGGGACAAAACACAGCCAGATAACCGCCATCACCACGAAAGGAAGCAGAGTCGGCCGAGCAAGCGTCCCCAACCCGAGCAACACCCCCCCAAGCAGAATCCAAAGGAGAGCCCGGGGAGAAGAAACGCTCTTCAACAAAGAGAAGACCGCCGCCGGGAGAAGAAAGATCAGCAGATTCTCCGTCATCAGCCGAGCCGGATAGATAACAGCGATCGGATAAACCGCCAGAAGGGCGGCGGCCAGAAATCCGGCCCCCCTGCTCACCCGTTCCCCCAGCCCGGCAAAAGCCCGCCGGGACCCCCCCCCGATCAGGAGACAGGAGAAAGCCCCCAGAAGAGCCTGGAAAACCCGGGCGGTCGTAAAGAGCGGAAACCCCGCCCACAAGAACCCCGCCAAAAACAAAGGATAAAGCGGGGGGAAGGCCGCCTTCCGGTAAGGGGTATAGATCAGCCCCTCCCCCGCCCGGAAGTTTTCCGCCATCGTCTGGTAAACCCCCTCATCCTCATCCCAGAACTCCGCCGGCTGCAAAAGGCCATACCCCAGCCGAAGAAGAAATGCTGACAGAAAGATCCCGACCCAGAGGCGGGAAGACTTGTATCCTAAGTTTAGAGGCATCTCGATTGATTGCACAAGGCAATAATTTGAAAAGTTCTGGCTATAGAATGCCTTTATTGTCGATTATGTCCATAATTCTCTCTTGTTGTTACGTCGGTCAACAAATCCCACAAAAGCAGCAAGAACAAAGCAGGAAAGCGTTGCTGAAGTTCAAGAGGTATGTTTTAATTAATGAATGGGGAAACAAGGTCATCGCGCCGGATATATCGGTGGCGCTGATGATGCGCCTCGCAAAGGAGATCTAATGGAAGGAGCCAGGATTATCTGGAGCGACTATATGCGCTATCGCCTCCACCTGCGGGGTTTTGACCTGGCGACGGTAGAAAACATTGTCCGATACTCCGCTGAACGATATGTGGATACCGGCACCGGTCGAGTGGTGGCAATCGGCCGGCACGGAGATGGGCTGATCCTGGCACTTTATGAACGTATCGGCGATACTCTGACCCCCGTTACTGTGCACATCACAAGTCGTCAGCAGATCAATACCCGAGTAAGATCTGGGAGGTTCAAAAATGAATAAAGGCCGTATGACCTATTTTGAGAAAGACGATGTGCTGCATTTTACGATTTCCGATGAACCCGAGGCCGGCAGTGTCGAGGTCAATCTCGATATTACCGCGGAACTGAATTCCAGAGGTGAGTTGATCGGAATAGAAATTCTCAACGCGCGCCGTTTCCTGCGGGACGTCGTCCTCGATTCGGTTCAGGGCAGAGTACTCGAACTGGCCGAAGCAAAGGCGCTATAGAAAAAAGAATTTCCCGCCAGCGGAGACCCGCTCCCCCGGCCCACCCGGGCGGCCGTAAAGAGCGGAAACCCCGCCCACAAGAACCCCGCCAAAAACAAAGGATAAAGCGGGGGGAAGGCCGCCTTCCGGTAAGGGGTATAGATCAGCCCCTCCCCCGCCCGGAAGTTTTCCGCCATCGTCAGGTAAACCCCCTCATCCTCATCCCAGAACTCCGCCGGCTGCGAAAGGCCATACCCCAGCCGAAGAATAAACGCGGCGATAAATATCCCCAGCCACAACCGCGAGGACCTGGATTTCAAGCTGAGAAACATTGCTTCAACTGAGTACCTGATGAAATAAATCAGTTTATCACAACAACCTGCGGGATTATCCGGGTTAAATTAGACCAGCCCTTTTCCATTCAAACAATATCGCCGGTCAAGAGTAGCCTGGCCGGCCTATCCCGGGGTTTTTATACCCCGGAAGAATATCCAGGATAGTCGAATAACCAAAAACCTCTCGACCAATTTTTACCGGATCTTCGCGGTTTTACCGCCATTAATGTCAGCTATGTCCACGATTATTGGACATACCATACAGTGGTGCTCTATCACCGACTTGGCCCGGAATGCTGCCGAGGAATATATTTCGACAGAAAATAATGGCGGCAGCCAGGTAATTTTTCAGACCATATCTGGCACTGCTTTTGCTTCCTGCCAGACTTTGCTCCGTTGGCAGATCCGGAAACTGCTCCAACAACAAGGCCTATCTGGTACTACTGGTGATCAGGCCGGCGATCTTAAACGCTGCCGCCCCGTCGCCAAAGAGGTCGGGGCGGGCGGGCGGCGGCCGGAAGGTCCGGACGGTTTCGACGATCTTCTCCCGATCCGCGCCGGTGAGGATATTCCAACCTACCTCCACCGTCTCCACCCACTCGGTCTCATCGCGGAGGGTGACGCAGGGGACTCCAAGCAGATAGGCCTCTTTCTGCACCCCGCCGGAGTCGGTCAGGATCATCCTCGCCCGGCTCTCCAGGGACAGCATCTCCAGGTAGCCGACCGGGTCGGCCTTAATCACATTCTCCCCCAGGGAGATTCCGTTTCTTTCCAGCGCCTTGAGCGTACGGGGGTGGGCGGGGAAGAAGATCTTCTCCTTGATAGCGGAGAGAGCCTGGGCGATCGCGGTCAGCCGGGCCGGGGCATCGGTGGACTCCGCCCGGTGGACCGTAAGCAAAAGGTAGCCGCCTCTCTTCAGGCCGCGGTTCTCCAGCACTTCGTCGACCGCGACCTTCTCCAGGTAAAACTTCAGGGCGTCGTACATCACGTCCCCGGTCATAAAAACTCCCTCCGTGATCCCTTCCTTCCGGAGGTTGACCACCGCCGTATCGGTGGGACAGAAGAGCAGAGTGGAGATGTGGTCGGTCAGGACCCGGTTGATCTCTTCCGGCATCCGCCGGTTAAAACTCCGCAACCCCGCCTCGACGTGGCCGACCGAAATCTGAAGTTTGGCCGCCGCCATCGCTCCGGCCAGAGTGGAGTTGGTGTCCCCGTAAACCAGGACCATTTCCGGAGTCTCCTTCTCCAGTACCTCCTCGATCCGCTCCAGCATCAACCCGGTCTGGACCCCGTGGGAGTGGGAACCTACCTCCAGATCGTAATCCGGCTGAGGGATCTCCAGCTCCCGAAAGAACCGGGCCGACATCGCGTCGTCGTAATGCTGCCCGGTATGAATCAGCACTTCCCGGGCGACTTTCCGCAAAGCCCGACTGACCACCGCCGCCTTAACAAACTGCGGCCTCGCCCCCACGATAGAACATATCTTCATAGTTAATCACCATCACCATCGCTATCCACCTTAGTTAAAACTACAGAGGACAAAGTCGGAATAGCTATAGAATTCAGATCGCGATAGAATCCCTAATTTACCCCTCACCCTGCCCTCTCCCAAAAAAGGAGAGGGTTCCCAACCGCAACTCCAACCCCTAATCCCTGCCCTTGATCCCTCTCTCCCCTACCTCAGGGGAGAGGGGTTAGGGGTAAGGGGTCCTTACCGATCACCGCTCACCACTTACCGGTACCCCCACCCCCCGCATCAAATAAATCGTCCGCTCAGAATCCGCAATCGCCGCGCTATCCTCAATCCGAAAGTAAGCCGAAAAAACCTCCTCAAAACTCTCCCGATTATAACCCGAAAAAATATCCTCCCGAGAAGCCAACAACCTCCGAACCTGAGAATCCTCCTTGGGAATAAACTCAACAATCAAATCCCGACCCGCCCGCCGAAAAAACTCCGCGATCTTATAAAAAGGCAGGTTATTGGATATCGCCAGATGGTGAACCAGTGCCAGGGCAAGAACCACATCAGCCGGGCCACGCTCAAGCAAAGCCATCCGCTCCCGGTGCTCCCAACCGATCCCCGGACTGGGGTTGGTCAGATCAATCAAGAGCGGAAGGATCTTCTCCGACCTCTCCGCCCGGGCCTTCAGGTAGTTCTTCTCCACCGCCGCCGGATCGACATCGGAAGCAACGGTGTAGGCTCCCCGTTCGGCGGATAGCCGGCTGTAGAGCCCGGTATTCGCCCCCAGGTCCCAGACCAGCTTCGGATAGATCCGGGAGAGATACTCCGCCACCCGTCTCTTCTTATCTTCCTGGGCCCGCTCCGAGTAATTGGTCGCCCCGTAATAATCCCCCCATTCCGTCCCCCCCGCCTTCCAGGAGAGTTTCTTCACCGCCGTCTCCAGACTGTCGATGATCCCCCGGAAAGCCAGCTTGCTCACCTTTCTCTTCCTCACCCCGGAATCGGCCTTCCCCACCCCCGCGTCATCCGCGTGGCGGGCCTGGCTCCGGGCGTGGAGATGGATATGGGAGAGCAACGAGAAGGAGAAGCGAGTCCTCCAGGGCAACAGCGAGGATGCCAAGTCCAGGGGGACCCCGTCAATGTGGAGCCGAAGCAGCCCGCCTAAGCGAATGTCACAGCGGCTCATCAAAGCCAGAGGCGCGAGGAAATGCTGGCAGAACTGGCGGTAGGCAACCCAGGGTTCCCCCTCCCGGTAACGCTCAAAGGAGAGGGTGTCGATGAAAACCGGCCGGCTACCAATCAACTGGACATTATAGGCCGAGGCATCCTTGAGGATCATCCCGAACTGGAGCGCCTTCGTCTGTATCGCCAGCGTAGCTAAGGCGGCGGCTTTCAGCTGGCTAAACGACCACTCGTAGGGATAGGAGATGAAGGGGACCGGCTCCGGCTTGATCACCTTGTACGCCGGCCCGGGGTCTTCCGGGGGGAGATCAACCTCCCGGTGGGGAACCAAAAGTCCCTCCGCGACTAAAGCCTCATAGAGCCCGGAAGAGATCAACAGATCGTAATCTTCCCGGTAGGATTGATTGACCTGTCGGAAGAGTTCGCCCTCCCGGAGAAAAAGAAACCCCGAAGGGTCCCGGAAGGAGGAACTGAGCTTATTCCGGCTTCCCAGAACCGGCATCATCTCTAACCTCGATCTC
This sequence comes from uncultured bacterium, assembly GCA_964465735.1. Taxonomy (GTDB): domain Bacteria; phylum Auribacterota; class Erginobacteria; order Erginobacterales; family Erginobacteraceae; genus Erginobacter. Next base: position 59,878 of record CAYXKT010000001.1, on the reverse strand, counting down.
TGTAGTCTTGCCCTTCCCGAACACCCCAGAAAAGAATGCCGAGATCCTCCCCCAGAAGAGCTTAATGGCGAAGATCCCCCCCGCCAGCGCGGCGATCAGGATCTGGAAGAGATAACTCCCCGTCCCCGGGTCAAGATAAGCCAACGCCCGTGCCGGCGCCGCCAGAACCCAGACAGCCATAAAGCCCAAAGCCCATCCAAGATAGTGTTTTTGCATTGCTTTACTCCCTTGATTGGATCAGGCGAAATTTAATATCAAACTTCGTAACACTTTAGCCTTTGCAAATACAGACTTGATGTAGCACTCCTTTGGAGTGCGGGATTAATTTTTGATCCCGGAGGATCCCGGCGATGCTCGCCGGGCTACGATGTATTACCCCTTCGGGGTCAATGAAGGGACGTGAAAGGCGTCCCACATTATAGCCCGGGGCACCGCCCCGGGTTTTATCGGGCAATCCAAATATCCGATGGCACCCTGAAGGGGTGCCACATCATATTTTTAAACAGCTAAAGTGTTACCAAACTTCTTCCTCCAGTCTATCCTCTTCCCCACACCACACTTGATCGGAAAGAAGTTTTAAGATGAGCAGTCCGGCAAAGTAGAGGTGGGATATCCCACAGGGAAATGGAAGAACCGGCAAATAAAACGTTCCGGCAGGGCCATCTCCGGTCAGTTGGCTGAGGAAAGTTCCTTTCTGAGCAGGCGGCTGGCCAGGAGACCGGGTTGGAGATGCCGCTTTACTGCTTCGCGGCGCGGAATCTCCATCACATCCTCTTCGATATCTATTTCGAACTTCCGCCCCCGCAGATGGATGTCGATATCCGCATCTGAGAAAGCTTCGGGATAATCCATTGTATCGTGAGTATCCCCAAACCCCCCGGCTTCCTCACAGGAAGTAAATTCCTCAGGAATCCGGTCAACCGGCTTTCGATCCTTTTTCATAATATCTTCTCTCTGCCTTCGTCATATTTCTTGCCGATATCGGTAATGCCCCGTCCGGCTGTTTGATGATGAACATAACTACCAATTACCTTCCAGCTTCGGATCGGCCATAGGCTACATAGAGATCATCGCCGGGGATCTTACCCTTTTCCGCCTTGCGGAAGATAGAATTCCGGGACAAAACCTGCTCAACCTCCTCCGGTGTAACTGAATGCTTTCTCTGGATCTTTTATAGGAAGATATCCTTCCATATTATCCATCGCACCTTCATAATGGTATAAGGTCCTTTTAGTGGCGGATGGACAATGCGCGGCTGCCTCTTATTGCAGATCGAATTATCTTATTATGTTTGAGTTAAGCACAACAATCTCCCCCAGCACAAGGCAAAACCACACAATCTATCCGGATCCCAATGCTGTTTCTGTCTTTTCTGTTTATGACTTTTCCATTGCGGTATTGTCTGAGCGGGCTGAACTAATCTGGGCAATTCTTGACCGAGAGTTTATCCGGCGGAAGATAAACTTGGAGGAATAATCAGCTGATGAGCACCCTGGACGAACTGAGAAACGAAGCTCTCAGTCTGGCCGTTGACGAACGGGTGATACTCGCGCAACGCGTCTGGGACAGTATGAAGCATTTTGAAAACGCCGAACCGAGAAAGCCTGGATGGAACCAGCGGACCGGAGATGGCACGAAATCGAAGCGGGGAAGATCAAATGCCTGCCGGCGGACGAAGTAATGCGACGGACCCGGAAGAGCCTATCGGGCTGATTCTCGAATATCATCCAGAAGCATCGGACAAATTGATTGCCTCAAGTGGGTAGAACTCCGATATCCTGCCCTCATCCCTCCTCTACCCATCCCCTCGCCATACAAACCCCGGCCCGCAAAATCCGATTGGTCTCCCCGGGAAATTTTGTTATCCAGCGCCCGGGTATGAATAAGGAACCGCACATCCTGGTCACCGGGGGCACCGGGTTTATCGGCTCCCGCCTCTGCGACCGGCTCCTGGCCGAAGGGGTTCGGATCACCGCCGTTGATGACCTCAGCCTGAGAGAACTGGAGCACCTGGAATCGGCCCCGAGACCCGGACCACTGTCCGCCGGATCGCCGAAATCGCAGTCGAGGAGATGGGGTTGGAGGGCATCCCCTTCCACTTCACCGGCGGAACCGGCGGCTGGAAGGGAGACGTCCCCCGCTACCGTTACAACCTGACCCGGATCAAGTCCCTCGGCCGGCAACCTCACCACACCTCCGACCAGGCCATCCGCCTCGCCATCCGGGAAACCCTCTCGTCTCCCCCCTAAATCACTGGTTCCTGTTGACTTACAGGATGAGTACATCTACATTGTTCGATAAATCGAACACATATCCAGATGTCAATAAATGCAGCAGCAACTCGACAGGATCATCGGACAGGGTTCGAAACTGAAGATCCTCAGGTTCCTGCGCCTGCGGAACGGCGAGCATACCGGCCGGGCGATCGCCCGGGAGATCGGTATGAGTCCCTCGGTAGTATCGAGCTCACTCAGGGAACTGCGCGACGAGGGGGTAGTCAATCTGCGAACCGCGGGAAAAACTCACCTCTACGGAATTGCTGAGGATAGCCCCCTGGTCCGAAAACTGTTGGCTCCTCTCTTCGAGCAGGAGAAAAGCATAACCGAAGACGTTATCTCCACCATCGTCGCGGGCTTGGCCGGGCCAGAAGAAAAAATCGTTTCCCTGGCGCTCTTCGGCAGCTTCGCCCGGCGAGAGGAAACATCCCAAAGTGACCTCGACCTCTTGGTAGTTACCCATAATCTAGAAGGAAAGACACTCGCTGAAAAATCACTGGATAAGATCGATCAGATCCTTATGCGGAAATTCAGGATAAGTATTTCGCCCCCATATCAAAACCGAAAAAGAATTTATCCGCATTTATCAATCTCAAAAACCATTGGTGAAATCAATTCTACTCAATCATCGTCTTCTGACCGGTGAAACCCTCGAGAGAATATTGGTACCTAAGTTGAGCGATTATTGCGGATGAAATGTGCTAAGATTTTGCTGGCCGACGGGTTGCGAAAACCGCAGCCATATCCAGGAGATATGGCGAGGATTTTCAATATCCGTTCGGACGCAAAAGATTGGTGCAGTTCGCCGCATAGAATCGCTCAATTTAGGTGGTATCAATCCAGCCGGAACAAGACAGATCCGAACAATTGATAAGACCCAATATCCGGATTATCTGAAGAAGGGAAAGGAGTTCTGCCAAATGATGTTCCAGGCGGAGGAAGCGGAAAACTGGAACGCGATCGGACTCAACGGAGTCCATTGCGTCATTTTTCTTATCGACGCCCTACTGGTTAAGTACTCCGGGATTCGTTCCATAAGCATCAGCCAGATGGCGGCAGTTGAATTGCTGAACTCCCTGGAAGCCTCCAACTTGAAAGAAATCGGACAGAAAGTACAGTTGGGAAAAAGGGTAATCGCGAAGAAGAATCTGGTCGAATATGAAGACCGCGATTTCTCCAAAGGGGAAGCCCTGGCCCTGCTGAACCAAGTCCGGCGATTTCACGACTGGGCGGTCGCCCAACTCTGACCAATCTACCAGGCCCATATTTAGTTATGCGCTTGAGTTTAGGAATATCTAATCTATTGTGCATAATTAAATCACGTTAAATTCGTCTGTTACCAAAGGGACCGAGGCGGGGGATAATTCGTGAAAATTCGTGGTTCAAAAACAGGGGGCGAGGCGGGGGATTACTTCGAGAAGATTCGCGAAGATTCGCGCTTAAAAATGATCAATCAATCCCTGATAACCAATGAGGATGATTTTCTCGCCCTGGAACAGGAATGGAAGGCCCTGCTCCCTCAGACCCGGGCCGACAACATCTTCCTGACCTGGGAGTGGGTCTCCACCTGGTGGAAAGTCTTCGGCGAAGGTAAACAGCCGCATATCCTGACCTTCCGGGATGAAACCAGACTGGTCGGCATCCTCCCCTGCTATATCAGAAACCGCCCCCTGCTCCGCCTGGCAAAAATCCGGGAACTCCGCTTTATCGGCACCGGCGAGTCCGTCCGCTCCGAGTACCTCGACCTGATCTGCCTCCCGGGCCACCGGGAAGAATGCCTGGAGTTGCTGGAAGGATTCCTCTCCCGCGACCGGGACTGGGATATCGCCGTCTTCACCGACCTGCCCGAAGATTCTCTTCTCGGATCATTTCTTGACGACCGTTTCCCCGCCCGGGAGATCATCAACCGCGAACCCTGCTACTTTGTCAAAGTCCCAGCCAAATTCGAAACCTACCTCAAAGGGATCGACAGTCGGATGCGCCGCAACATCCGCAACCGCCGCCGCAATCTGGAGCGGGATTTCCGGGTTGAATACCACCGCCTGAACAGAGAAGAAAACCTCGATGAATGGATGGAGGAGTTCAAGCGCCTCCACGCCGCCCGTCTCGAAGAACGTGGACTGCCCAGCAAGTTCGCCGACCCCATCTACCAACGCTTCCACGATCGCCTCTCCCGAATCTTTTATGACTCCGGCCTCCTCTTTGCCGCCGACCTCCGTCTGGACGGAAAAACCGTCGCCGCCCGCTACAACTTCAATTACAGGGGGAAGGTTTACGACTACCAAACCGGATTTGAACCAAAATTCGGGCGACAGGGGGTGATGCAAGCCCTGATCAGTTATATGATCGAGGACTGCGGAAGAGAAGAAATCGGAAAGTTCGACTTTTTAGCCGGTAGTGAAAACTACAAACGGCATTTCTCCAACAGCCAGACCACGATCAGTTCCCATCGCATTATCAACAATACATTTCAAGGCCAGCTTTACGGATCGGCACACCGTCTCAAATCCCGGATCCGCAAAAAGAGCGGTTAATTATTTTAGCCTAATTCCAGGGAACAAAATAGCCGGGCACCCGAATATCTTTGATAATGAGCAAGGGCACTCTCAACAGCAAAAGGAAAGCATTACTGAAGATTCTCCGCGAGGGACAGAGCTGGGATCTGTTGGAAGCGGTTCTCTCCAATCTTAAAAAGGCAGGGATATATATCCAGATCAACGATTTTTACCGCTGCGACTCCTACCCCACAGTTACCCAGGAAATACCTGAAGGGTTCTTCGTCCGCTCCGTTGTTAAGGAAGAAATCCCTCGTCTGGTCCCGCTGGAAGGGAAAAACGAAGAGGTTTTTCTGACCCGGCTCGAGGAATACAACGATGAATGCCGGGGGATATTTCTCGGTGATTCTCTCGCCGGCTACGTCTGGTTGAGCGACTCGGTAATTCGAATTCCGGAATTGGAATATGAACGCCCACTGGCAGAAAACGAAATATATATGTATGACGTATTCATCGGGGAGGATTGGCGAGGGCAAAAGCTTTATTCCCTATTCCTGACTGATCTCATCCAAGACTTGGTTCCCGCCGGCAAGACCATCCTGACCTCAGTGGAATTCACCAATTACCGAGCCCGCAAGGCCGATCAGAAAATGGGTTTTAACCGAAGCGGACGAGGATTCTTGATCAAACTTGGCGGGCTCTGGGAATGGTCTTCCATCAGACCCCATCGATAACGGCACGGACAGACTCGGCGATGATCAAACCGTCCCCGTTCTTTGCCCTCCGGACGTAGCAATCCGCCAGTTCCGGGGTCGGCAACCCACCCCCTCGAGTCAAATGCCGGGGCATCGGCGGCAACACGATCCGGTTCTTCAACACCAGTCGCGGAAAGAGATGGAAATAAACAAATCAATCATCTGAATTCACCGACCAGCTCTTGAATAGAAATAATCCTTGGCGCGCTCACTCATTTCCTCCCTGGTTCATCCGAAAAATGAGGTATTGGCCTTCGCGATCGATCCAATTTGGAGAAAGCAAATCCAGACCAGCTACCCAACCAGTAGCAATCACCGGCTGATCATCGCGGTCAATCGGAGTCTTTCCCCGGAGACTATGGAGTATCCTGATCAGCAACGGCCGAGCCTTCTGGCCCCGGGAAGAAAGATAAAGCCACGGTTCTTCCTGCCCTTGTAGTTCCTCGAAACTCCTAACCTTCAGAGGAGCCAGCCCCTCGAAGTCCCGATCGAGCGCTATCCTCAATTCTGGGTAGCAGATCCGCGAAAAGGCATAAGTCGAATGCGGGTGGGCGGTCAGCAGCAGTGGATCGGGGTATTTCTCCCGCACCCGGGTAATCAATCGGGCCAGAGAAGACCCGTCCGTACCGACTTCCTGCCAGGGCCGAAACAATTGATTGCCCGTCACCAGGAGACCAAACAAAACCACCGTCACCACTCGAGCCCTTAAGGGATTTAGTTTCCGCTGCAGCCAACCGTAAAATACCACGATGCCGATCGCCACCGTCAAAGCAAAGGAAAAGATCGCCGGGCTGTAATACCTTAGTTCCGTATGGTCGGCCAGAAGCGCGATCGGCACCATCGAAATGACCATACCACCCCAAGCGATTTTGACTGCGGCCCGACGCCATCTGGCCAGGGAAAGCAGGGCGAAGAACCAGAGACCGCCGCCAAATAATATCCCTACGATATAATTTGGCATATAATCCGCGCTGTCAGCAGCAAACTTGGCCCCATAAGCTTCCGACCGCTGAAGCATAAATTGCAGACTCCAGATCCCGGTGCATAATCCCAGAACCGCGGTTAAAACCACCCAGACTGCTCCAACCCAGATCAAGCCCCGGAACGCGGAGAGACGAGAACCGGAACGAAAACAGATATATGGCAGAACTAGAGTGGCGAAAGTAAGCAGGTATTCCACGCGGGCGTTAGTAGCCAGAAAAAGAGCAAAACCGGAAATACCCAGAAGGATAAAACCGGAAGCTCCCTTGGTTCTCAAGCCGGAAAAATAAAAATACAGCGAAAGCGCGGCCATTAAAATGGCGGTGGTTTCCGCCAGCGCTTTGTAACCCAAATAGAGAGACAGGGGGAGAAAAAGAAAGGCCACCACGCCCAAATATGGGAGAGGTGGCGGCAGGCCCATTTCCTTGAGCACTCGGGAAAATATCCAGCCGGCACCAAGGATAAATAATGCCATTGTCACCTGGACAAAGAAAAAAGGGATCATCCCAACCCCAAAAACAAAAAACAAGGACCGGAGAATCAGTATATGGGCCATCCTCCCGCTATAAAACCCGCCCGAATAATGAACCCAATGAGCATCAAGATCAAATTCCGAGAAGGCGCCCTTATACAGATAGTTAGTCTCATCCCAGTGAGTAATCCCATCGAAGGCTAAAAATAGAAAGAAGACGATCGGAAGGATCCAAATCAGAAATGATTTCCCACTCTTAAAGGACATTATTGAACCAGCCTATCGATTACATCAATGAAGTCGTAAGGATAGCGATCGCAGGAAACGACGCACGTTCTATCCTGAAGCAGTTCAAAGTTTTCACTCTTTTCTAACGGCTAACATTATTGCGCGTGTCATATTGAACCTCCTAGATAGTCATAATAGGTTACTGATAACAGCATAATAAATCCACTCTGAATGTTAATAAAACTGCGCTTCGTGGATTCCTTCCGTCCGGCAGAAAGCGCGAATCGATGTCCCGCTCCTTACCGCCCGGCTGATGTTTTCTTTCCAGCCCTTCTCTTTTGGGCTCGTTCTTCTTCCGACTCTCTGTATCGCTTCCCCCCCCCAGTTTGGTTTGCAGATGCCCCTGAAGCGCATATGTTGATTTTATCGGGAAGGTATCTCAGTCATTCGGAGAGTTGGGATGATGGGTTCACCAGATGCTTACGTTCGTTGCGCCGGCAGAAATAATCGGGGTTCTTCTCCGTCCATCTCTTTCGAAGCAGAGCCTTCCGGTGTCGGCCGCATTCTTCTTGGGCCTGGCTTTCTCTCCCCCGGGGATCCGGGAGGAAGAGTCACCCACAGATTGGGCATTTCTTCTTGAGAGATCTTACGATGACCTCTTGGCTTCTTCTGGCGGCAAATGGAGATTTTTTGCTATCGCAATAGGGAAGTGGGAGAATGAGCAGTCAAATACGGCTGACAGGGGGCAGGAGAGAAGAGACTAAGCTGAGAAATAAAGCGGTGAAAAATTTGAATGCTTTTGTTGGGCGAAAGACAGGACAAAAAATGATCCGGCCTGGGCGGCCGAATTAAAAGGAAGGAAATGTAATCAGATGGCTATCTATAATTTTGTCGGGGGAATTTTAAACCGCCCATTTTGCCGGAATTATAAACCGCCGGGAAGAAAATTGGTCTTGCCTCATATTTTTCACCCTTCGAATACCTTACATTCATTGTAATATACCCTATCAGTCTTTAGGGTATCAATAAGTCTTTGGATACTTTCGAAGTGATGGAATGATCCAGGACCAGTTCCCCACCACTCCCCCTCCACCGCTCTCTGTTGTCAATAATTCACCGCCAGTTAAAAAAATCCAGTCGAATCATTTCGTATCAATTCCGCGGAGTGAACAGCGTAGTCGAACTCCACGTATTCGCTGATATATCCGGTCTCCAGCATCTGCGTCCACCCAGGGTTGGCGATCAGGGGTCGGTCGAAAGCGACCTGGTCGGTATGACCTGAATTGAGAAGAAATTCCGCCCGCTCCCGGGACTTGATCTCGCCACAGGTAATCGGACGCCAGGCCCCAGCGTGTTTCGGGGAATGCACTTGGAGCCCGCCGACGTAGCTGGCGGCCGACTTTTCCCCAATCGCAGCTGACTCGACGATGATCAAACCAATCCCGTTATCCGCTCTCCGGGCGTAATAATCGGCCAGTTCCGGGGCCGGCGGTCCGTCCTCCCGAATCGAATTCCTGGTCATCGGCGGCATCACGATCCGGGACCAGGTAAAGCGAGACCACCTGGTCCGCCTCCGGAACTTCGGGACTTTCCAGACTCGGGAGAGTCACGGTAAAATTCGGGCGAAATTTAATGCCTCGAAGAAATTTTTCAATCGCTATCGATTTTTAAGTCATTCTCTTTTTTCAAAAGAGCTTTTGCTATATTCACACAAATATTATAATAACTTGCGCATTCCCTGAGCTTAGGTTACATTTTATGTAGTAATGTGAAACAGAAACCTTTAATCCCTAAAACCAATTTGGTGATTTCGAATGTGGAAGATCAATTGGACTCTCATAACGAAAAGCCAGGAAAAAAGAGTTAAAAAGAAGCATACGGCTGAATTTGAATCTTGTGTGGCACAAATAGCAACGGCCCAGAAGTATCTTAATATATGGGCTTAAAGATCGGAGGGAAGTGGAAGTTTGGAACTCTTCGGCCTGAAGGTGGTGGAGTTTATCGAGTAGGTCAATCTGGTATTCCAAGTCCAAAGGAAACCAGGATATACCTCTACTTCGATGAAGTCTCTAAAATTATTTATGTTATTGGGATGGGATTTAAGGAGGGCCAATCCAAGGACATCAATGAGGCTAAAAAGCTGGTAAAAACAATACGCAAAGCAAAATAATAGTTTGCAACTTATAACTCAACGCAAAAATGCATGAGGAAAAACATTATGGCACGCATATCTCATTCTGTCGCTGAAATGGCCGTTGATATTCTTGACGACCCTTCAGCTAAAGAGAGAGTGGAAAAACTAATCGCTAACAGGAGATTGATAGAACAACTTATCCTCCAAAGACTCCTCAGAGAGAAAACTCAGACTGAAGTTGCTAAACATATGGGGTGTCACACCAGCAAGATCTCCCGGATGGAAGCTGGTTCCGACCAGGATTTGAAATTCGGTGATATCCTCGGTTACTTGTCTGCCCTGGATATGGATCTCTCTATGATTTTAGTGGATCCGACTTCTCCGATAGCAGTCAGGATTAAACACGCTGTCTTCCAGATCGATGATCAGTTGAAAAAATTGACCAAACTGGCGTCGTTCAGTGGTGATAAAGAAATCACCCGTGGGATAGATCGCTTTTATCGCGAGGTGCTTTTTAAATTTTTCAGAAATTTCAAAAACACTTATGACGAGTTCCGGGATCGCCTCCAGATCTCCTTTCCGGGGGAAGAAGAATCCACTGAAGGAGTTGACGAAGTGCAAGAGATTTCTCCGGAGGAAGTATCTCAGAGGGAACCTGCGGGAGTAGTTTAAGCTGGAGACGTACTATTGCAGCAAAATTAATCAGCTTGGAATTTGAATGGATATTGGTGAGACACTAACAAATCTGCAATCCCTGCTGAGTCAGGAATCTTGAATGGCATTGCCGAGGCAAGGCGATTGCTTTACTACTACTCCATCCGAATCGCACAGAGATATCTCAACTGGATCAAGCGATTCTGAATCTTCCTCAAGTTGCAGCCTCCCCAGAAGATGAAGAACCCGGAGATCGAGGCCTTCCCATCTCCCTTCTGGCCACCGCAGGGAAAATAGACCGGTCGACGCAAAACAAACTTTCCACCCTCTTCTCTTATCCCCGCCTCCAGTCGCTTGTATCGGATCACCCAAACATCCCGATCCCAGTAAAGTACCTTTAACGATTGTTCTTCTACGAGAACCGCGTCATTCTCTGCACTTCGGCGTTTATCAAGAAGAAAGACAAGATACCGCCTGAACAACTGCGGAGGGCGAAATTGCGCCGCAATGCTTATTTGCAGGCCCGAAAAGACGGGTTGATCGAAATTTAACCGGAGGCCAAGGATGAAACGCGTTTCAGTGACCAGCGAAAGAGAACTGGAGGCAGCCTTACAGAGAGCCAGGAGCCATCCTGAATACGAGGCTGAGGGGATGAAACTCAAGGTCGCCGACGCCTTGCTGAAGATGATGGATGACCAGGGAGTAAATCGCTCGGAATTGGCCCGGAGGGCGGGCACCTCCCCGGCTTATATCTCCAAGGTATTCCGGGGCTATGAAAACCTCTCTCTCGAAACTATGGTTAAGCTGGCCTGGGCTTTGGGAGCATACTGGGAGCCGGTAATATCCCCCATTGGGCAAACGGTCCGGACTTTTCTTATGTCCGAGCCTCCCCCGGAGATTCCCAAAAAAGATATCGAGGACCAGAGTGATTATACAGCCCGCTTCAGTCGGGTCCCGGAGGTTGACAATGTTTGCGAATTTGTTGCTTGAGAATTACTTTTTGCCGGAAATCTCCGTAAGGATTAACTCCGATTACGATCCAAAAACGGAGAATCAGGTGGCCAAGATCGACCTGGGGAGATCGGTCAGGGGAAATCGCCAGGATTCGAGCAAATATATGGTCGAGTTAAAGATAAAAGTATCTCCCGGCCGGGGGAACCAAAAAAAGCAATGCCCGATTATTGCCGAGGCCACGGTGCGAGGTTATTTTCGGTTTGACCAATTGCCGACGGAGGAAAACGAGATCGCCAAATACCTGATGCTTAACGGAGCGGCAATGCTCTATGGATTGGTACGTGCCCACGTCGCACAACTAACCGCGCTCTCCCCCTACGGCCGGTTTATTCTTCCGCCGGTTAACTTCTTGAAGATTTCCGCACAAGAGGCCCGAATGCAGGATAAGCCGGAACTCAGGCGGAAATCTTGAAACAAATTTGCCGCCTCCTCTCTCTTTCCTTTCTCTTTGCGCCCACCCAGTTCAATCTTTTCCCTGAAGCCCAAAGAAAGCCGATATAATCTTGCATTATATGTTATGCAAGATTATCTTGTAATCAAGGAATAGCTGGGATATGTTGGTCTGTGAGGCTATCTGGAGGGATCAGCTATGAGAGACAAACAAGGTTTCAACCGGATGGTGGGACGGAGGATCCGGTGGCTGAGAGAAAAGTCCGGGCTGACCCAGGAGGCACTGGCAAACCGGTTGGGCTTCAAGGATCGGCAGACACTCTCCGCCATAGAATCGGGTTTGCGCAATCTGAAGGCTACGGAACTGGCCTCCCTGATGCAGATCTTCCGTCGTCCCCTGGACTTTTTTACCGATCCCCTGCTTCTCCTGCCGGATGAAATGAAGATTTCCTGGCGTGCTCAAGCTTCCAGGAAAGAGCTTGAGGGAATGGAGCACCAACTCCGGGATCTGATTGCCGCCTACCGGGAGTTCGGCAACCTGCTGGGGGAGCCGCATATCCAGCTGGATATGCGGCTGGAGGTCAGAAAAAGTGATTCCTATGAACGGGCGACCCAGCTCGGGGAAGGATTGAGCTCCACCTGGGGTTTAGGCCCAATCCCAGCGGAACAGCTTCTCGAGGTCATCGAGGAGAAGCTGCATATTCTCTTTCTTGCTCTGGATACCCCGGAGAGCGTTTCCGGTGCCGCAGCCCGACTTCCGGAATTCAGTTCCCTGGCAATCAACCGAAGGGAACCGCATTACCGTCGGAATTATGATCTCGCCCACGAGTTGTTTCACCTGCTCACCTGGGAGCAGCTCCCCCCGCGGCGGATAGACAGCCCATCGATCGGGTTACCGAAAGAGCGTGAGGAGAACCTCGCCGAAGCATTCGCCGCCGGTTTGCTGATGCCGAGAAACATATTGCTGCCCAGATGGAAAGCGCGGGGGGCAATGGCGGAGACAGAGTGGATCAATCGGACCGCACGCGACTTGCAGGTTTCTGGGGAAGCTCTTTACTGGCGACTGGTGAATCTCAAGTGGATGAAGAAGTCGGCCGTTTCTTCGATGATCCGCCTGCGGAAATACGGTGGAGCGGAATTGGAGCCCAAACCTTTACCCCCTTACTCCCGAATTTTTGTAAAAAAGCTTCATAAGGTGTTGGATAGAGGTTTTGTTTCGGTGAGAAAGGGGGCCAGAATTTTAAATTGCACCATTGAGGATCTGGGCGATCTCTTCCGGGATTACGAGATGGCTGTTCCATTCGACTTGTAACTGAGGAGATAGCGGGATGCCCGGCTATAGGATTCTTGTGGACACCAACGCTATCGTTGAAGCCCACAGGACCGGATGCTGGAAAGCGATTGTAAATTCTTGCCAGATTGAAACCGTTGAAGAGGTTGCGGTCGAGTGTGCCTCGGGCGGCAGGTTGAGGCGAGATTATGTTCCCATTGATGTGGAGGCGATGAGAAAGCGTGTTCAGGTCAGGAAGGTTGCCCCAGAAGCGCTTATTGATCTCGATCTGAAGCTGGGCGGAACGGTAATTTTGGATAAAGGAGAACATCACCTGAGCGCCTATGCGCTGGGGCAGTCCGGAATTTGGAGACTTTGCTCCCCGGATAATAATTCGGTCAGAGCAATGGTCAAGCTGGGCTTGAAGGAGAGACTGATTTCTCTGGAAGAAATTGCCGCCCGGGCCGGTCTGAAGCCGAAGTTCAAGGATCAATATGGCAAAAAGTGGTTGAGGAGAAAAACCAGCCTGTTTTTTCTTGAGGAATTCTAATGGAGATCAGCAACTCTCTCGATTGCGTCCGGCATATTAGCGAGGAGTACCGCCGGTTTCTCAAGACCACCCTCCGGCTCTGTGACGACCACATCCGTAATCAGTTCGAGGAACAGATCAGGGAGATGAAAGTGGTGATCAATGATCCCGATATCACCCTGGGTAGAGATCACAAGAAAGACCGCAGCTTGGAGGCACTGGTCCAGGAGGGAATCGTCCATCCCGGCCCTCTCCAGCCAAACTGGCCATTCGGCAAGGAAAGAGAGCGGCCCTACTCGGCCCCCTGACGCTTTATGCTTACCACCGGCACTGGTTCCGGGAAGACGGAAGGCTTTCTCATCCTGGCTCTAAGCGGGATCATCTCCCTAAAATAAATTGGGCGACAATGAGACTCCCATAGCCTGCATCTAAGTGGTATGACATTTTGCGAAGAGATGAGAATATTCATTAGCTATTCAGTTTACGATAAGGTCTGGGGTGGGAGGTTAAAGGAGTTCTTCGACCATTACGGCATTCCTTCCTTCTTAGCGCACGATGACTTACAAGTGTCTGAGGAATGGAAAGAGCGCATTTACGCGGAGTTGAAGGCGTGCGATGTCTTCGTTTGCCTGCTCAGTCGTAACTCCAAGGTGTCTGACTGGTGTTCCCAAGAGATCGGCATAGCCTTCTCCAGAGAGAACGTTGCATTCATTCCCATCAGTCTCGATGGGTCTCCTTCCTATGGGTTCATTTCTCATCTGCAAAGCACAGTCATTAGGGGTGAATCTGAAATCGAGAATTTCATTGCCGGTGGCAGAGATCTTGCCGTTATCATAGGCATCGATGCGCGACTCTATTTCGTCTGACCAGGCTTCATCGATATGATGATCAGTTGCGTGATCAAAGCTATGGAATAGTTTATCTATTAGTTCTGCTTTTTGAATGGGCCTTAGTCGTAGTGCATCTTCTAATATTTGGGTTATTGCGCGTGTCATATTTAACTTCCTGGATAGTCGTAATCGGCTAACCAATAACAGCATAATAGATCTTCTCTAACAGTTTCATTTTACACCTGCCTGTTTACCTGAATGTGGTACCGCTGAGATGGAATTTTCCGGTTACATTTATTCAGCGGGCATAAATTTTATTCCCAGGCGGGATTTGGCTTTGGTTAGATGCTTTCTTAATCCTTTTGGGATTAAGGTGCCTATCAGATAGAGGTAGGGTTTTATTTGGAGTGGTTTTGTCTGGATCGAATTGATGAGTTTTTCTCGGGCTTGGGCATAATCCCCGGAACTGAACAACGCATAACCATATCGCATCATCATCTTGCTTCTGGCCTGGCGGACCAGACCCTTTCGGTGGGCCAGATAATCCGGGTATAACCCGATTATCTTTTCCAGCACCTTAATCCGGTCGGGATAGGACTTGGCGTAATCCCAGGTCAGAGACTGCGTCTGCCAGCGGTATAGCGCCAGAGGCCGATCGATGTAACCGATCGGGTATTCTTTGGCGATCCGCAGCCAGAGATGCCAGTCCTCCGAGATCATCACATCTTCCGGGAACATCCCCACCTTCTCCAGGGATTCCCGCCGGACCATAATTGTGATCGAGGAGATGAAATTCTGCAGTAGCAACTGGTCGAAGACCTCTCCCTGATAAACCTTACGGTGCGTCCCGTCATAGGCCTCGGTGATGACGCCCCTGTCGTCGAAAGTCGAGACGTTACCGTAAACCAGGCCGATTTGGGGATGGGACCGCATATACTCGACCTGGACCTCCAACTTATCGAGCAGCCACTTATCGTCGGCGTCCAGGGTGGCGATCAACGGACCCCGGCTGTTTTTGATCCCAGTGTTCTTGGCCGGTCCGGGGCCGCGATTCTCCTGGCGCAGGTACTTGATTTTATCCCCATAGCGCTTGACTACCTCTTCGGTATCGTCAGTGGAGCCGTCGTCAACGATGATCAGCTCGTAGTCCCGGAAGGTCTGCGCCAGGACACTATCAATCGCCTCGGGGAGAAAATGGGCGCTATTGTAAGTCGGGATTATTACGGATACTTCAGGCATAGTAGATTAATCCTCAGGATATAGTATTATAGAAATGATGGGTAATAATCTGTCATTATGATCCGGATTTTTATCCAGCTTCAGGGGAAACTATTTAGAGCCTGAACGAAAACCCCAGAAACCAGGTCATTGCGAGGGGGGACGACGAAGCAATCTGCTTATTGTGGGATGAAATTGCTTCGTCACTTTGTTCCTCGCAATGACAAATTCCATTTAATCTGAGGTTTCCGTCCAGGCACTATTTACTCCTCTTTCCGGCAGAGGAAGGAGTAGCGGGGGTGGCGGAAACTGAATTTCCGTCCTCCCCTCTCCCATTCCTCCCAGACATCCTCCCGGACAACCCGGATATGCCGTTTGAGGAAATCCCCGATCAGGGTCTGGTGTCTGCGGGCCCGGAGGTCAACATCCAGGTCCGGGTTCCCCAGGACGAACACCCGCCCCCCCGGGGAAAGAGATGATATAACTTTCGGAAAGAGTTCATCCAGGATCGGCTCCGGGATATGCTGGAGGGATTCGATAAACAGAATCAGATCGATCCCTCCCTCAACGCCCCCCATCCTTTCCAGGAATTCGGTATCGGACCAGATCGTGAACCTGCCGGACCCGGCCAGTTTTTTCGGCACATAACGAAGCGCGTGGGCCCGCATCTCGGGCGAGCGGTCAACCAGGATCACCCGGCCGTCGGAGCTTTCCAGCACCGCCCGACTGATCCTCCCGATTCCCCCTCCGTAATCAACTATATTCCTACTACCCGAAAGCAGGTCTAATTCCTGGAGAATAGCGATCGTCGCCCGGGTCGCTCCCTTCCAGTCATCATCCCACAAGATGCTCTTCCGGGCTTTCCGAAGGTTCCGGTGGTCGTAGCGGGTCGTATATTCAAAGGGCGATTCGCGGTCTTTACAGAGCCGGAAATTGTATTTTCCCCGGTGGAGGAGACGGTCCCGCAGATCTGTCAACGGAATCCAGATAAATTGGGGTATAACTTTCTTCAGTTTGGTGTTTAGACTCATCTCATTAACCTCGCGGCCGAATTATTCCTGACCAGTTTTAATCTTCAATCCTGATTCCGCCATCCCCGCCCGCAGTTGAACCGGGAGCGAATCGGCTTTGAGCACCGCCGCCTCGATATCCGTGCCGGTCAGGGTTGCCAGATCAACAAAGAAATCCCGGCCTCGAAGGATCAAACTTTTGAAATTAACCGTCGCGGTCAGGTCCACGGAAACCTTCCCGCCGATCGGAAGCAGAAAGAATACCTGGCCGAAGACTCCGGCGCATCCCAGAGCTTTTTTCACCAATTCCGGGCGGGCGGAGGCGAGGACCACGGCGGGGAAACCCTGACCACCGGTAATTGTCTTCAAGGAATCGATGAATCCGGGAGCAAAGGGATCTAACTCGTCGCCCTTGGCCCCTCCTCCTTCGCCACCTACCCGGGCAACCACCACCTTATTCATAGCATTCGCGGACAGGGTAAGGCGGACGGCTTCTCCAATTAACCCTTCGGAAAAAACCAGAACATTCGAGGGAAGGGATAGAGAATCCACTACCTTGACCGCCTGAGCCAGAACCACCGCCGACAACAATAACCGGGCGGGAAACGCGGAAGATAAGACCACCTGGCGCCCGGAGGCGGAATCAGGAGGGAGACCCGGAACATCGGACGCCTTCTCTTCCCTGGGAAAGAGGATAACCCTGGAAGCCGGATCGTCGGCGTTGTCAACCGGAGAGGCGCAGATCGGCACCTCAATATCGCCGGAGATATTTTCCCAGAGAGCAAAGATCATAGTAACCCGGATTGAGCAGTTTGAATGATTTTGACTGGTTCTTTTGACCCGGCGGCAGAGGATCGATAAACCGCGTCCATCACAGCCATCACCCGAAGACCGTCTTCCCCGGTGATCTCCAGGGGCAAGCCTTCCTGAACCGCCCGGGCGAACATATCGACAAAGCTCCGTCGCTCTTCCAATCCAGCGCCGGCCGCCTTGCCCCGATAGTTGCTCAGATGGTGCCAGCAATTGGGGGCATAGCCGCCGATCCGTTTGAGTGAATAAAAAGAAAAATCCGGCTGAAGAACTATCTGCCCGTATTCCCCCCAGATCCGCTGCATTGAATTCAATGGCCGGAGGCTTCCTTCCTTGCCGGCTCCCCGGACGGTGCTTCCGGAGAGAACCATCCCGGAAGCTCCGTTTTCATAGCCGCAGAGAGCAAACAACGAATCCTCCACATCCGCCGGGATCAGGCGGGTATCGGCCCGGGCAAATATCCATTCGATATCGAGGTCGGTGAGAAAATGGAAATAATCCAGGTAGTGGGAGAAATTATCGAAGAACATCCCCCCGCCCGCCCGGGCCCGGTCACCGTGCCAGTTGGGGTTCGCTTCCTGCCAGGTATTTCTTCCCAGGTAGCTCTCGCTCCGATCCCGGATCATCATCATCTCGGTCCCGAGAATCTTTCCCAATCCCCCATCTTCGATAAGCTGCCGGGCCTGCCGGACGGCCGACCAATATCTCATACAATAACAGACCGACAGCAAAACTTGCTTCTCCGCGCAGACAGCCTGTATTTTCCGGGCATCGGCTAAACTCACCCCCATTGGTTTCTCAACGATTACGTGTTTCCCCGCCTGAGCCGCCTGTTCAGCGATTGGAGCGTGAAGATAATGCGGGGTACAGATAAAAACAACATCAACCAAAGGGTTGGAGATGGCCTCCTCCAAATGAGCCGTGTAGGCAACTCCGTATTTTTTTCCCAATTTCTCGGCCGAGGAATAATTGACATCAACCGCGTAGATCAGATCAGCTAATTGGGAGATGCGGATCGCCTCGGCGTTCGCATAAGAGATCGCCCCGCAGCCAACCAGGGCCACCCCTATTTGTTTTTCGGTTTTCACGGTATTATCCAGATACCCCTCCACCATAGATTCCAGAATATGCTTTGTATTCCCGGCAAAAAACCGGGGAAAGTGCGGTTTATCTTTCCATTGCCGGAAGAGCTAAAATCTCTCCGTCAAAAGGTACCTGGACCGGCAAATCAAGCTGCCTGGCATTAAACACATTATATCCATTATCTTCTAATAAATTGATAACTTTAGCTGATGAATCGCCAAAGCTTTGCAATAAATTATCTATCAATTCCGAGACAATCACTGGTTTTAATTTTGTTATTGTAGCCAGCGCTCCTTTTAGAACTTTATATTCTCCGCCCTCGGTATCGATCTTAATAAAACCCGGTTTCAAGTTGAACTTACTAACCAGATTATCCACGGTATCACTCTGGACTTCGAGCGCCTCGAATTTCTTACCCAAAGCAGGCGGATGGACAATATTGCTTAAACTGGAGTATTCTTCCTTACCGGGAATAATATTAATCAGGCGGTTACCCGGGTTATCTGTTGCCGCCCCTTCATAAATAATCACCGATTCTTGAATATTATTTCTCTGGATATTCCCCCGAAGGTATTTTAGCGCCAGAGGTGTCGGTTCAACCGATAATACCTTATTCCGACTGGAGATATTTTTTGCGGCCAGCGTCGAAAAAAGACCTATGTTGGCTCCGATGTCCAGAACATCTCTTTCCGGGTTTATATGCTTTTTCGCGATTTCCGCCAGGTAAGGCTCATAATGTTTATATTTCAATAATCTTTTTAAAGTGTCAGAGCGGGCATCTACCTCAAATGAACCTTCGAAGTCCGGGACCCGGACCACAAGGCTCCCTAATTCCACAAATTGAAATGCATCAAGATAAAACTTATCAAATACTTTCTCCCTCCTTTCCAGGATTAAGTCTCGGAAAAATATCGCTGGAAAGAGAATTTTTCGGGCTAACTTGCTGCCCTTGGCGCGATCTCGTATTTTTTCAGTAATGGTAATTCTCAATCCCTTTTCCTCCATTCAATCGCCACTCCCACCATATCTCTACTGTCAGCGCCAAAACGCCGATAAATTCCCGGCGCATCTTCCGGCTTATAGATGTCGGAGATCAAGTGGTCCATTTTTATTTTCTTCTCAGCCAACAGGTTAAGGAAACGGGCCGCTTCAGAGCGATAACTCAACCCTTCCTCTTCCAGATTCCGAACGTGGGCACCTCGAACTTCAATACATTTATCTACCACTGTCTTCGCCCAGTTGCTATCTCTGGCATATTCAGGAATACTCCCTAACATCACCACTCGGCCACCGGGGATTACTATCTTGAGCGCATCTTCGAAGCCTTCCAGGTTACCCGTGCTGTCAATTACCACATTCGCCTGAACTGATTTCAAGGCCAGGGATTGATCACTCGAAGATATGAACTCGTCAACACCGCTTTTGAGTGCCATCTCCTTTTTGCTTTGCGAGCGCGCGACGGCACAGATACTCTGCACTTCCGTCAACCGGACCAGTTGGTTCAGGAGTTGCCCCAGAATCCCCTGGCCCATAATCGCGACTTTATCTCCTTTCTCAATTGAAGCACTCCGCAAACCGGTCAAGGCAATGACCCCCAGTGTCACAAAGGCGGCATAGAGGGGATTCAGACCTTCCGGTACGGGAACAACCTCGCCGGCGGCAAGAATATTCACGTTACTATGCTTGAGTATTCCGGCGACCAGATCGCCTTTCTTGAACGATGACACCGCCTTCCCCCTTGACCTGATCCATCCGCAGCCGCTGTAACCAGGGACGTAGGGTCTTTTCTGGAAAAAATTCGGCAAATCAAGATAATATCCCTTCTCTGTCCCCGGACTTACCGCAGTGTAGGAAGAAGTTACCGCTACCTCATCCCGCCCCGGCCCAATTATCAAGATCCGTTCATAAATCGCATCTTCGACCCCGGCGAATAAAATCCTCTTCTCCGGGATAATTCGTCTCCGGAAAAGAAGTGCCTTGGCTCCGACCCTGAGCTTTTTTATCCAGGGGTTATGCTCCGGGAGGGAATCAATGGCCTTTCTGATTAGCGGCCGGTTAAATAGATTTTCCATCTTTTTTAAATCTCGAAACGATTAGTCTTGAATACATATCGCGATAATATTGAAAATCTTCCCGGCCGATAATAAGAAACTGGGCAGCTTTCTCTCCAGTCATTTTCGCGTAGATAACGACGATAAGGACAAAGCCTATGGCCGCCGTAACGGACAAAGACAGTGCCGCACCGTAGATACCCATCAGTGGGATTAAAATAATATTGGTAATTACGGTGCAGACAAGCATAGCGCACGCAATCAGGCTCGCCACCATAGGCCGATTAATCCCCCTCATATATGTGCTTAAAACCAGCATCGCGCCTAACAATACCGAGCCCGGAAGGAGGAGTAAAAGAGCATTAATGCTGGGGGAGTACTCCCGTCCATAAAAGAAATTTATCAATAAATACGCGAACGCTCCTAATATGATCGCGCTCACGACAAGAATAAATATCGAATTCCTGCATACTCGTGAAGCCATCTCTTTCTGGTTGCACGCATTATGCTTGGAACAAATTTCCGGAAACAAGACCGTGGAAATCGACATCGGAAGATGCCAGAGAGCTTCGCTCAAAGCGACTGCCACCACATACCAACCGACATCCTTGGGTTCCATATATTTATTGATCAGCAAAACCGATATTCTTCGGATAAAAAACCAGGCGGCGCTTTCCACGTGGCACTTCGCGCCATAAACGCAGCCTTCCTTGATCAGTTTTAAGTTTAATTGAAATTTGAGAGGGATATGTCTTTTCGCATAGACCAGCAAGGCTATGCAGCCACCGAGGATGCCAAATATATATGCCACCAGACCGCCAATTATTTCCAACTTCAATATCCAGATAAAAATGACCAGAGCCATAAAATAGACAACCGGCTCAATCACCTTCAGGATATTGTAAGCTACAACTTTTCTCTCCCCCAGAGGAATAAATATGCCATAGACGTAAAATAAGCTGAAGGGCACTGTGGCTAACGCAATCGTGATCAGAACTGGGTCCGCATTTCTGAAAAAAGAGTCAAGCCAGGGACGAAATATAAGAAATATTAAGATCAGCAGGATACCCAATACAATGGAGAAGAGAGTCGAATTCCAAAATATTTCGTTGAGCTTTGGTTTCCTTCTCCCGATGAGGAATACATTGGAGGAGGTAATCGCTAACCCGCCCAGGTTCATCAACAAGGTCGGGGCCAAAAGAATCACGGACAATTGCCCCTTCCCCGCCGGTCCTAATAGTCTGGCCGTTACCACACTGGCGCCAAATGAGACGACAATAAGAATCACTCGGGTAAAGAGGGTAAAGGCGCTCTTCTTGACAAACACGCCTCCGGTATTATCCGAGCTTTTATCTATCTCAATGGCGGCCATAGTAGGAATCGTTTATATTATTCAAGGCGAAGTTAATTCGGATATAACGATATTCGTAACACTTTAGCCTTTTCAAATACAACCTTGATGTGACGCCCCTTTGGGGTGCGGGATTAACTGTTGATCCCGGATGATCCCGGCAATGCTCGCCGGGATATTATGTATTACCCCTTCGGGGTAAATGCATTACGCCAAAGGCGTCCAACATCATAGCCCGGGGGGCAGTCCCGGGTTTTTTGGAGCAACTTCTGATGGCACCCAGAAAGAGTGCCACATCAATTTTTTAGGCTCAATCCAGATCTCTCAAAAGGAAATTATGTCCCGCCCCCTGCGGGGGCTCTATTGTTTTATCTGCCATTATCATCCACGGGCTAACGCCCGTGGCTATTTATGTGTCGCCCGCTGCGTGGGCTGTTTTAAGAGTTGCGTTAATATAATAGCCCCCGCATTATTCGAAACAATCGCAAGCAATCATTGAAAAAAGATTTTAGCGCGCTGGTTGAGATTAGCAGGGGATCTACTCGGGGTTCACCGTCCAGAAATACGATCGGTCACATCGATGAATACGTATGGGTGATCCTCGTTGAAGATATAACTCCGATCCGGAAGCAGTTCATACTCAGTCCCAAAGTATTGGTTGAAGATCAGCCTGAAGGTGTTGACCGGGGTGATCCCTTCATAAAGCTGGTTCTCAGCACCGGGAAGATAGTAGGCGTTGAGATTGGTCATCCTTTCCTTGAGGTGGCTATTCCCGATGTTGTTGTAAGTATCGAGATAGCCGGCCGGCCCGTGATCTCCCTGCAGTATTATTACGGGGGGGGCACCGGGGAGGGCCAGAAGACCATCAACCAGTTCCTTTACCTTATTATTAGTAAAAACTATCTGCTTCCGATAACCCTCCAGGTATTCTCCTCTTCCCGCTATCCCACCTTGCTGGGGTGTGAGGAAATTACTTACCGTGTATGGCCGATCAGACTCAATCGGAGATCCATCTTCGTCAAAAACGAAAGGCTGATGAGGCACCCCAAAATGCGCGTATACGAACTTGGGAGATCCCAAATAAGACAGATCCCGCAAGGCATTGAAAGCGTAAAGGATGGAAGTTCGATGCTGTTGATAGCGAGAATAGATAACTGGCAACATATACGTCAGAGGAGTGGTATTAATGAGTTCGCTGAGAAAATCGCTGATCGGAAACTTACTCTCCAACCGGACGTCCATATCTTTCACGTACCAAAACGCAGAGGCGGTCGGTAGAAATACGTATGTATAACCCTGACTCTTTAAGAACTCGACTACGGGAGAATTATTCCACAACTCTCTCACCTGCGCAGTTTGTCCGGAACCGAGTAGCGAATCGAGGTAACTCATCTGCAGCGTAGACGCAATACTAGGAGCAGTGAAGCTATAATTGGCCATACTTTCTTCGGCGATAAAAAATCCTTTATCCCGCAAGTAATCCAGGAACTCGGAGTTGTCGTGATCGTATAACTCCTTCAGAGTATCCGCCCGACCATAGGCATCTAAAATAATATAATAAATATCGGGCCGACCGGCCACCTTCCCCGAGCCAGCATCCCTAACAACCAGATGATCCTCGCTGGAGATTTCCTCGATACTCCCCCCTCGACCAAACTGGTAGACAGCAATATTAATCAAAGGCAGGAGCACAGAGATCACTGCAACTCCATTAAGCAACTTAGTAAACCTGTCAAGTCGACGACAGGTTTTGAGGGTTAAGAAGGAGAGTAGGAAAAATATAATTAAGGTCAAAGCGGTAATTATTTTGTTAGGACCGATATTTATCCCTAACAACTGAAATCCAAAATTCTGAATTAGATTATAGGCGTGCCCATAAGAGAAGAAAATAATAATGAATATTGAAACAATCAGTGAGCTTTTCCATTTGTTTCTTACAACAAGATTCAATAACAGCATAAATAAAGCTGTAAACCCGATAGCAATTAGTGCTGGGGAAATAATGCGGATGAAAGGCCCCTGATCAATATTCTGGGAGTATAAGAAAAGTATGGGGGCAAGAGAGAAGAGCAACGGGTGATAACAATCTAAAAATAATTTGGCTCTTTTCATTGAAGTTACCTACTATTTGCCAATTGCAAATCTTCCGGAGAATCAATTTCCATACACTCTTCAGTGCTGTAATAAATTGGATCCAGTTTCAAGCCGCTGGATATTCTGTTAAAGGCCTCCTCCGCGTAACAATTGAACTGGCCTTCGTCAAGACAAATCTTGATTTCCTTGAGCCAGTCCCGGAAACCTTGCCGGGAGAACCTATATATCGGGGCGCAAAAATATACATTCGGTCCGGAAAGGTTGACACCGATTTCCATTACTCTTTCCTTTTCTATCCGGGCCTTAAAATCTTTTTCCGGAGGCTCGATCACTTTGTTGACCAGAACGTGGTTCCCGGACTCCTTAGCGACGATTCTCTGCAACAGTGAGCAATCGAATAACATATCGCCGTGAAGCAGCAAGATATCGTCGTCAAGGAGGTCTCGAGCCAACCAGATCGAGTAAATATAGTTGGTGGAGGCATAGCGAGGATTTCTGATGAATGCTGTCCGCAATTCGGAGAAATTGTCCCCAACAAAGTTAACAATTTTCTCTTCGAACGGGCCAGTGGTGATGATGAGTTCCGTTATTCCGCATTTTTCCAGGCATTTCAACTGCCTCCCCAGGAGCGTCTCCCCCTTAACCTCCAGCAAGCATTTGGGCATTTCATCAGTCAGCGGTTTCAGACGACTGGCGACTCCTGAATTCAGTATGATTGCTTTCATTGCGTTCAATCCCCGGTCAGTTCCCTGAACGCCGAAGCGACAATCTGTTCAGCCTCGGCCTGTTGCACATCAACGATATTATTATCCGCCCGGCCCGGAGAGATATACTCTGCCTGGATTCCGTCCAGAATGTCGGGGCTCTTGACAAACCCCTCCAGGAACTCCGGCACCCCAATTCTTTTAAATACTTCGTATAGGCATTCCCGCGCCTCATAAACTGAAGAGCAGCCCATTGCCAGCGCCAGTGGCGATACTATCTCCTCTGCGGCTTCCCCGTTATGGAGCAATATCTCCGGAAGGGTAAACCCGCAGGCCAGGCCGTGAGGTATCCCCAGAAGAGAAGTAAGGGGATATGAGATCGAGTGTGCCAGTGCGGTTTTAGTGTTGCTGAATGCCAGTCCGGCCAGCAGTGAGGCAAGCTGAAGTTTCTCCCGTGATTCTCGGTCCGCGTAGCGCTCCCGGAAGTTATCATTCCAGACCGCCATTATCATCTCCACCGACCGCAGCGCCAGTTCAGTTGAGACCGGGTTGGCATTCCTGTTCCAGACGGCCTCCATAGAATGCGACAGCGCATCGAGACTACCAGACAGGGTTACCTCGTAAGGCAGAGATTCCGTCAAGGATGGATCCAGAAGAGCCCACTCCGGATATAACAGATC
This sequence comes from uncultured bacterium, assembly GCA_964465735.1. GTDB lineage: Bacteria > Auribacterota > Erginobacteria > Erginobacterales > Erginobacteraceae > Erginobacter. Next base: position 34,849 of record CAYXKT010000001.1, on the reverse strand, counting down.
ATCCGAAAGCGAATACTTTTTTTTCAACTTCTCGTCCCAGACTGTGGCCCAGGAAGTTACCTCCGATCCGGTACCGGCTGTGGTAGGTATGGCCAGTACTGGCCGGGGAGCGCCCCCGCAAGCTTTTGCCACCTTCTCCCGGAAATAATATCCGAGCCAGCCCTGTTCCAAGTTCAGTCCGGAGAGATAAGCCACGACCTTGGCTGTATCGAGAACACTCCCTCCGCCCAGGCCAATTATCACCTCGAAATCATACCCCCGGATCTCTTCGTAGCATTCTTCAATCGAGGAAATCGTCGGGTTGGATACCGTCCTGTCAGTGATGTGAACCACCAAGCCTCCGCACAACTCCTCTATTCTCCGCCCCAACCCCCTTTTTAACGCTCCGGTGGTAGTTACCAACAGGGCGGTCCTACCTCCCAACAGGCTAAAAATATCTCGAAGAGATCCCCGCCCGATTTTCAGCTTCACCGGGTTGAAATAATCAGCTTTCATCTCGGATAAACCTCTGAAATTCCTCCTTGTATTCTTTCGGACTGCGATCCGGCCGGGGAAGAGCGGGGTCGGAGCCAAGGCCGATCTTGACGTGGATCATCACCGGCCCTTCCAATCGCTTCGCTTCTCTGACCGCTTCGGCCAGGGAACCAGCAGTGTCAGCGCGGAAAACCGCCCGATACGAACAGGCCGCAGCGATTGCGGCAAAATCTATCCCCGACGAACAAGTCCCCTGCCCCCCGGTGGATTCGTGAGCCTCGTTGTCCAACACGATATGGATCAACCCGGGGGGGCGATAAAATCCGATCGTGGCCAGCGTCCCCATCTTCATCAATACTCCGCCATCACCGTCCAGGACCGCCACCCGGCATTCCCCAAGGTTGAGACTCAAACCCAGGCCAATGCCGGCCGCGCAGCCCAAACCTCCGACCACATAGAACTGGTTGGGACGGTGGCCCAGGGCGAAAAGCTCCCGGCTGGTTTTGCCAGTGGTTCCCACCATCAAATCCTCCGGATCCAGATGATCTCGGATAATTCTGACGGCATCCAACCTCTTCATTCTGCTTCCGGCGGGAATCAAGCATTCCCCTTGTGGGCTAAAATATGTACAGGATGGCGGACAGGCAACTTTACCCAGCGGGCTCGGCTCCATTCCAGCTTTCCGCATAACGAAGGCATACGGGAATCCCGTGTCACCCATACTTGAATCGGCCCGGTTGACGGCGGCCGGGATTTGCCTGGTATCTTCCGGCATTATCTCCCAGGGTATCTGGAGAAGATCAAGCAGATCAGTGGTGATCGAACCCATAAAAGTATGCTGGGGAGCGTCCTTGATACCCGGTTCGCCGCGGAGGGTAACTATCATCAAAAATGGAATCCGGAAAGGATGGATCAGGCTGGTTAACGGGTTGACCATATTCCCCAGTCCAGAGTTCTGGCAGTTTACAACCGCCTTCCTGCCGGCCAGGTGAGCTCCGATGGCAATAGCCACCGCCTCACCCTCACTCGCAGCGCCAACATAGTCAACCTCCGGATGGGAGATGGAGCAGTTGATCAGGGGGGTCAAGATCGAACAGGGCACACCGGCCCAGAAGTCGTAACCCAGCCGAATGCATTCCGAGATGAATTGTTCCGCCTTGATCATATTAAAATTTAGGTACAACTGGCCGGACGCAATGCTCTTTCCCAGCCTTGGTTTTTCTGCTAAACAGCGGCATTAAAAAACTTCGCTGTGAACTAAAACGCCCCGGCGGCATTAAGATCCTTTATGTCATCCACATCCACCCAGTGACCTCGGATATAGACAACCCGGATAATCTTGCCACGGCGGATAATCTCGTTGAAGAGATCAGCCATCCGCAAGCTCCGAAATCCATCTTCTTCGGAGAGTTCAGTCAACAAACCCTGGAGAAACTGGACGCCGGACCGCGAAAGTTTCAACATACCGACCCATTCACCACAGATATCTTTCTCCTCAAGGTCGGTGCTCATCTTCTTCATCTCCACCGACTGTTCCAGCATTCTCCGCTGATAAGGTTGGTCGCAACTGACGAAATCGGTGTAGCGCACCTTCGCCCGGCCCGAACGCCAGTCGGCGTCCACCATAGCCACGAAATCTCCTTCCGCTTCCAGCAGGCTGGAGGGAATGAATTTCCGGTACATAATATCCCCGTAGCAAACCATTGCCTTGTCCTCAATCCCCTGTATTCCCTTATATAGGGAAAAGACCTCCAGAGTCCGGTCGTATTCGTCGTTATCAACGTAATGGAGGTTGGGGAAATCGATCTTCTCCTTTTTGAAACCCCGGACCACGGTAATATCTTTGATTCCGATCTCGTTGAGAATTTCGATCTGTCTCTTCAGCAGCGGCTGACCGGAGATCTCCAGAAGGGCTTTCGGCTTATCCTGGGTCAGAACACCGAGTTCCACCCCCTGGGAAGCAGCCAGGATAACCGCGTGGGTCTTCTCGGCAAACCCCGGAAGGTATAACTTTTCCGCTTCTTCCAGTTCTTCCGCCTCCTGAAGACGAAAAACATCAGCCAGGGGAGCAATCCCATCCACGATGTTTAACAATGATCTCTCCCGAGCCAGTGTCTCAGCAGTTTCTCTCATCGCTTTCAAAGAACTGCGCAGAATCATATTTGCCCAGATCACCAGACTAAAGCCGGCCTCTTCGAAGACTTCGGTCGGGGTGGTATAATACTTGGTGGGGACGATCACCACCGGCAACCGATCACCCCATTCCTTCATAAAAGCCAGGACCTGATCCGGCTTGGATATTTTGCTGTGAATCAATATCCCGTCCGCCCCGGCCTGGTGATAGGCCTCAGCTCTTTTCATAGCTTCGCCCAACCCCCAGCCGGCGATAAACGCTTCCACCCGGGCGATCACGGAGAAATTCGGGTCGGACTGGCTATCCTTAGCCGCCTTGATCTTGCCGGCAAACTCATCGATCTCGGCCAGCGGTTGGCGTTCGCTGGCAATAAAGCTATTCTTCTTCGGAAAGAGCTTATCCTCGATGCACATCGCGGACACATTCCTCTGTTCCAGTTTTCGGACCAGTCGGCGCACATTATTGAAATTGCCAAAACCCGTATCGGCATCGAAGAGCAACGGTACGGTGGTCGCGTCACTCATAAACTCGATAACTTCCAATAACTGGGTCCAGCTGGCCTCGTTGCTGTCTCTCACCCCCAGAGCAGCAGAGATGGTCAGGCTGCTTCCCCAGATCCCCTTGAAACCCGCTTCCTCCACCACCCGAGCGCTTATGGCGTTGTGCGCCTCACAAATAAACTCGAGGTTCCCGGAATTAAGCATCTGGCGGAATTGTTTAAACTTGCTCATAGCAACCTTATCCTCCTTTTCTCACTCTGACGAAAACAGCGTAACAGGTTTATCCATCCGTCTTCACGCGCCCAGTAATTGTAGAATCTGGCGGGCCCCAAATTCTGAGGAAGACCCGAAATTTTACTATTACACTTTCTCCGATATCATCCGGCAAAGTAAATCCTTTATACTTTTCATAATATTTTATTGCTCTGACATTGGATTTTAAACCCAGAAGAAAAAAACTGCCTTTCTTCCTTTCAGTAAAATGCTCAAAAACTTTTTTCATTAAAAGGTTTGAAATTGTTAAACCTGAAGTCTCATCTGTAACCTTATGGTATTTTTCCAAAACGCCAAAAGATATGAATTGACCAGAGTTTTCAAGAAATTTTTTGACATCATCCGAAAAAGTGTTTTTCCGCATCTCCATAATAATTTTTATGCGTTTTAGATTTGTTAAAACTGATAAACTCAGTATCAGAGATAGATACAAAAAATTGCTGTTGATGCCTATTCTCATAAAATCAAAAGGATAATCTGTGAACGCAATAAATCCTACATATTTGTTATCGGATTTACAAAGAAAAGCATCAATTAATTTAAGTTTCACTAAAATTTATAGTAAAACCTCTCTAGGAAAGTCCGGCCTAATTGACATACTTTACTTTCGGGCAGCAATTTTGAATGAAGTAATGATATAGCTTCAATATGCTCTTTATTGCTGCTGTTAAGTATGATTAGTCGTGGATTTTCCATATAATTTGAATTTTCCGTTCGTTCAGTACGCTAATATATAAAATTTTGAATCTATTTGAAATCAATTCTTTTATTTAAACAATTACTAGCTTATTATTATCGAGGAATTTAATTTAAGGGCTATTAATGCATCCGAGATGCTTCACCTGATTTTATATATATCGATGCGGTCACCCGGAGATTCTGGCCCCGGCGTAAATTTCTTAACCAAGAGTCCGACTTTCTCCAGCCACTGGTAGAAACCAACTCTGGAAGCATAATGCTCCGGGTATCTATCTCGGGTTATCTCCTGCTCATAGACATCTCGATTTCCGGAGCAGGTAACTATGTATTGATAACCCTCATCAATCAGTTCCCGAATGTCAATTACCTCCCTGATCGATATTGTGCGAGTGAAATATTTTGGATGGGGCCGGTGAGCAATAAAATGCTTCAGGGCGAACGAAGGTTGGCCTTGATCTATCCTTTCATTCAATAACACCCTTAAATCCTCATCACCAAGGTTATAAATCCAATAATCGATTACTGGGGTCAGCTTTAAGTCCGGCCCTCGGTACCCCATACTCTCTACCGCAATCCTCGTTCCGTCGGGAAGATTCGAGAATATCCACTCCTGGGCTAAATCCTTGGTAGTTGGTTTTCGATTCAGCTTGTTCCGATTATTCACTATGCTCAAGGCTGGATAGGCAATTATCCCAACAAGCACAATAATGAGAATATTCCGGTGCCGTTGTGAAAACCCAAAACGCCTGCTCCCTTCGGAAAGCACATCTCCAGCAACAAGAAAAAGCGCAGGCAACAATGGGAATAGATATCGTACGGCAGCGATGGCACCTCGGCCCATAACTGCCAGGTACAATATTACACAAAAAATCAATGCCGGATAATTTCTATTTCTCCACTTCATTAATCCGATAAATATTGCCAGGGAACAATATATATATAAGGGAAGGCCCAAGCCCCGGCTGAGACCTTCTGTCAAATAGTATTGAAACGAATTATTAACATCGGCACCTACATATAACTTTTCTTCCGCCGTTCCGGTCGCCAAATCATAAATATGACCGGCTACATAAGGCTGAAATCTTGCAAATATACGCGGAGCAGACACTCCGTAAGCGAGAATGGCGAAACCGATAAATAACCATAATCCAAGACTGAGAAACAAACGACTGAATATGCGCATCTGCAGCAGCCGAAGAATTCCACCGTGATTCCCGGGTTGAGAAACCAAGAATAATGACCTTTCCTTTATGTAGAAACAAACCAGCGGAATCAGAATGATCAATACGTATATCCGAATAGAGAGCGCAGCACCGAAGCAAAGACCGGAGAATACATACCGAAGGTTCTTTCCCTTGCCATCAATCGCCGTATAGGAAAAATACATAGCCACGATTATCAACAACAGGCAGAGCGCCTGGCCGCGAGCAATTTGAGAGATCTCCACCGAGACCGGGCTGACCGCCAGAAAGAAAGCGGCAATAAATCCGGTCATTCGGGAAAACATCTTTTTTCCTAGAAGATAGAGAAGGGGGACGCACGCTGTACCGGCCAGAGTCTCAAAAAAACGGCCCACAAAGTAGAATATGTGCATTTGGGAAAAATATGTTCCGATAAACACCGCTGGATCCCGGAAAAACCCAAACATCCATCCCACGAAATAGAAAATCCCATAGAAGAAAAAAAGCGCGATTCGGTGAAAGTTTCCCGGAAGCTGACCGGTCGCTAATGCCAGGGAGTTATATATGTGGTAATGCTCGTCGCCATATGAATAATAATTTATCCCGTAAACCCTGAGTGATAAGGCCAGCAGGGTCAGAACAATAATAATTAAGCGCCCGGATTTGGCCAAACTCCATCCGCTCGGCAGAGCCACGGCCAATTCATTACTTAATATCTTCATTATCATCCCGCCGGATTAATGCAACCCCAGTTTTTCGCCAATGTATTGGTTATTTATACGGATTTATCGACCGGCGGAGATTCAAGTACCGTTCGCGATAATAGATAACTTGATATGCCACCTCCGATAAAAACAATACCTGCGGAAACCAACCTCTGAATAAGCGCAACGGAAACATTTACCACCAAAAGATATCCCAATGCTTGTGAAGTGAACACAATCACCAGCTCACGAATTCCCAGGCCGGCTGGAGTAACACTAATTTTATGGCTCAATGCCGCCATCGCCGAAATTATCGCGGCGGCGGCGGGGGAAACGAATTCCGTAATAACTCGGAATGAAGAATAAGTTACTAAAATTCCAACCACGGAGGAGAGTGCCGCGTAAAATAAAAGGGCGATTAGGTCCGCTCGGCGCTGAGAACGGATTATTTTCCACCCCTCCCAGACTTGATTCATTTTCAGCAACAACCTATTCTCGCTCTTGAATCCCTTCATTGGCATCAGGATGAAAACCGCCACCATCGCAATGAACGCCACAAACAGAAGCAAGATAACCGGATTGAACATTTGCCTGGTAAAGTACAGATAGCAGACCATTACCAGGCCGATGATAGAGTTAAGCAGGGTGGAGAGCAAAACCGCCCCCCCCGCAGTTCCGGCAAAATATCCCAATGGGAGGTTATAGCGTTTCCTCAAATAGGTCGCCCGCAGTCCGACACCACCAACGTACGGTACAATATAATTTCCCATCCCGGTAATAAAGACCAGGCCGACCGATTCCCAAAAACCCAGGTTAACCTGAAAAAACCGAAGTATATTCCGCAAAATCAGGGCGGCAGGAACTATGGTAGCCAGTGAGCTCGCTACCAGAAAAATGAACCACCAGCAGGAAATAACTTTAATCTGCCGGAACTGCTCATAATTCCGTGAGAAATATATAGCCGCCAGCACGCCCACCACCAATGGCAAAAGGTATGGAATAACGACCCTGCCCAATCTTTTTCCGGCTGGCTTCATATCGAAACCGTTTCAATTTTCTTCACAAAATAATCCGCGACATCGACCTTGTCTCCCAGCATTATTTGCCGCTTTTCAGCCCACGCCGCTTTCAAGTTCTTCATATCCAACAGGTTTCGGACAAGCGCCATACATTCTTCTTCCTGATTATGTCGAAATTGATACAGCAACCCGTACCTTTCTTCCAGTTCCTTGAGATAATACAACGTCCCTGAAAAAGAGAGCATAAATATCCCTGGGGTTCCCAGGACCGATGATTCGGAAGCCATTGTCCCGCTATCACCAGCATAGAGATCGGCATAGTAAAGTGCGCTATGGATTTTCCCGGGGCTTAATGTAAGGCGAAATTTCTCCCATTCCGCCGGCAAAACTCCTTCGGATGAAATAAATACCCTGCCCCGGGTATGCAATAATTCAATCATCCGGTTTTTTAGCTCATAACTCATCCCTTTCCGCCCAGCATCGTGACAAGCCTGAAGACTGGTAAACCGAAGGATAAATAATCTTTCCCCGGCTTTAATTCCGAGTTCCTGGAGGACGGATGAATCCGGGGTGAAATTAGCGGGATGGAGATAAGCCAGTTCCTTGTATCCGGGATATTTAATATGGCCGGAACCGTAATCCTCGTTCTGGCAATCTGGGGTCAAAACATATGTGGCAAGCGGGACCATCAACCGGTGGAGCAAGCCAGCCGATCTTCCATTGTCATTCTGCAATAGGGAGGGAACTCGCAATAGCTTAGCCGCGTGAACACCAGCAATGCTGGCGGTTAAAACCAAGTCGGGCTGAAAAGAACGACCCGCCTTCCAAATTTTGTAATCCCTGACCAATAGCTCCGTTAACAAATTATACTTACCCGGGGTGAACTTGCTGATGACAGAATGATCGATGCCATACTCATTGAGCAATTCCACGGTGCATTCGCGCTCGCGGCTCAGAACCTGAACTTCGTGCCCGCGACTCTTCAAGGTCGAGATAATATTCTTAAAAAACTGGACACAGGTCTGTTGCGCAATTTCCACCAAGATTTTCATAGATCCAAGAACCAGGTTCAGGTTATCCGTTTAACGATTTCGTATATCCGCTCGTATGAGCGGCCATCTTCATACTGGTGGAATAGACCTTTGATTAATTGCCGTCTCTCTGAATCTTTCTCAGGATGGTGGATATATTCTCGAAGAGCCTTGATCAGTTCTTCGGTCGTGGCAACCTTCGGACCGGGGGTGACGAAGTCATAGTTATAAAGCAAGCCGGTTTCCACCTTGAACTCCTCCAAATCGTAAGGGGCAAATACGATCGGGCGATTCAGGAGCAGGTAATCCACCCAGACCCCAGAATAATCACTAATCAAAATATCAACGTGGGGCAATAATTCTTGAACATCCTCGAAGATGCTTTTCGATGCGTCAAGTATCCGATCTCCAATAAAAGCATCATAATCGATGGCTCCGATTTCCCTGCGTTCATATCTATGCCCACGCAACAAGATAAAGGCATCGGATCCCTCCAGAAACTCGTTGATTCTTCCCAGGGAATAATCGAAGAATGGGAAAAAACGGACAATACTGTTTTGCCGCCACGTAGGGGCATATAGGATTATTTTCTTCCGCAAGTAGGGAAAACGATCCAGTAAATCGCAGGCCGACGATTGTTTTTGCTCAATCAGATAGTCATTACGCGGATAGCCGGTAATCAAAACTCGGTCAATCGGTAATCCGACGCAGAGAGCGGTAGCCAGTCGGTCGACAGAGGAACTGCATATCCAGTATGAATACATCGAAAAGTAAAAATATTTCACCAACCAGTGGGGATAATGATTCCAGCGTGGCTTAAGAAGACATATACGCTTAACCGGGATGCCGTGCCACAACTGGCAGGTAACGGTCCTTCGAGAAAACAAGACATAAGGGATATCACTGGAATCCGATAGGTAAAAAACCACCGCAGCCCGAAGGATCGCCAGGAAACCATCCAGAGACCACTGATAAATTATCCGGGCCCCGGAAATTTTCTTTTCTTCGACGCTCCTGAGCAAACTTTTGTTAACGGTTATCCAGACAATTTTGAACTCACCAGAATAATTGCGAGCAAAACTCTCGAATAAATATTTAGTGTTATCGCTGTAATGCATCCCCTTCAATCCAGAGAAGAGGAGAAGTTGGTGGTCTTTCGGCCAGAGATATCCCAGAAACTTAAATGCTCTCTGCGAAAGATAGTATAATGTAAAATACCCGATTGTTTTCAGGGCACGCATATTATTTAATCAATATTGATGGAAAAAAATTATCGCGAAGGACTAATCTTCGCCAGTGAACTGCTCAACTTGCCTTCGAGGTTCTGGTTCTGTTTCTGGATTTTGAACATCTCCTTGCGGAGAGAGCCGATATAATTAGCAATAAACCCCAGAGTCAGTATCTGTATACCCGCAAGGATAAAGATTATACCTAAATTGAGCGATTCTATGCGGCGAACTGCACCAATCTTTTGAGTCCGAACGGATATTGAAAATCCTCGCCATATCTCCTGGATATGGCTGCGGTTTTCGCAACCCGTCGGCCAGCAAAATCTTAGCACGTTTCATCCGCAATAATCGCTCAACTTAGGTTAAAGTAACCAGCGGACGATTCGGCGTAAGGGTACCTTTGAATCGCAAAAGCATAATATGAAAACCGAAAATCAGCCCGAGTACCAGAAGAGCCATCCCGACAAAACCGAACAACATCATCGGCTTCTCATAAAACGAAAAATTCAGGTGACTCCTTATCAGGCTTCCACCCCGAAACCCCGTCTTCTTCTGCTTAGTTCGGGATTCCTGCCCCTTCCAGCTTAGCACTTCCGGCCGTTCGGGAGAATATCTTCTTCCCCCACAAGTAAAGGAGCACCACGCCGGCGGTCCCCGTCAGGACCTCAAAAAACCGTCCCACGTAATAGAATACGTGCATCTGGGAAAAATAAACCCCGATGAAATCGTGGGGGTTGCGGAAGATGCCGATCACCCAGCCAATGGCATAAAATAAGCCATAGAATAAAAACAGGGCAACCCGGTGAAAATTGCCCGGAAGCTGTCCGGTCGCCAGTCCCAGGGAATTATAGACGTGGAAGTGCTCATCGCCGTAGGAATAATAATTAATTCCGTGCACCCTCAAGATGTAAGCCAAGGCGATTATGCCAATTAATATTATGAATGAGGTCCTGTCTTTCATATCGCCAGAGTTATATATGCTTATTACTATTACTGATTTACGCCTTGGGATTTTGATAATTTTTGCCTGATAACAAACGATAATCTTCTGGTAAACTCTGGAGCATTAGTCGCATCAAGATGTAATAAGTCAGGACAATCATACGATGACAGTTCAGGGTAGTCTGAAAAATACTCTTCTTTAATATCTTGGACAGAATAGTAAGCTTGTCCATCTTCCATACCACGCATCGCATACGAAAGGGATAATCTTGACCACTATGATCTCTCGTCCGTCTGGTCGCAAGTTTTATTCTTTTCTTCGATAAATTCCACGAAATCAAGAACTTCAGCCTGAAGATGTTCAGGTAGCATAGAGATACGTTGAATCATTTTTTCTGCTGTTGTCATTGGAGTATCCCCTGTTCAATTTATAAATGACGCATACTATTTAACATAATCGCGAGAGATTATCCAGCATATAACGATTAGCTCAGCTGTCCGGGCCCACACCGCGGACCCGGGTCTGCTGGAGCGAATGGTTGGCACATAACTATCGCGAGAGCTTGGCACTCGCCAGGCGATTCAGACTTACGCCTGCCTCAGCTGTCTCCACCGCAAGATTCCTGTGAACTCCGGGAGGAACCTGCACCATAAATTTTCCGCTGAAACGACGCTCAGCAAGTGGATCGGGAAGTTCTTCGCTGGTCCTCTTCATATCCGTCACCACGTCCGCCACGACAGGACGTATTCCCCGAAGAGCTGCTTCAGCAGAAGAGGCCAACCAGCTCAAACTGGGTAACTCTGCGCAGAGTCCGACATACTCTCTATCGTCTTCGGACCAGGTCACGCGATACGTATAGTGATCACTTTCCGCCGCTTTCATATTGTATCCTTTCGATGGCTATCAAGACTTGCCTTACCTGATAGTCCTTCGCCTTGCCTTTCGCGTTCTGGATATTGACCCTTGGATCACCCTTCCAGGGGGTTTTATAGATCCGATGGCTCGTGCCCTTCTGTCGCGGTTCGCCGGAGTAGTGAGTACACACCCGGCATAAGTCCGCGAAACGGATACCCGCCGGTGCCGCCTCATTTCATCAAGAGTGTTGTTGATATCCGACGCCACTATATGATGCCACTATTGATACCAATGTCTATGGGCGTTAGCAATACACTATTTTGTGCCAACAGAGATTCAGATGTCCTGACTTCACGGAATTATTATGATACCAATTCGTACTGCGAGCGTAGATTTGTACCTGGATAGATAATCTCACTGTTATTGAGATGCTTGGCAAGATCTTTTGCCGCTTGATCCGACAACCGGTTCGTCAGATGATGCAAACGGACAGTCAAGGTCCCCGCTTCCTCGTCTGGAAATATGTCGGCTTCATTTGTATAGATATCGCGCAACAAAGCTCGTGCATCCTTGGGACGAGCCAACGAATCACGCAAGATGCCAGCCAAAGACGTTTCAGTACAATAGTCAATCATCTTGATAGAGTCAACGAAGTGCTTTCGCGTAGAAGCCAATTGAGAAAATCGATCGGACTCGGGTAGTTCAGATAAGGGGAGATGCTTGAGAGTCTTACTGCGCTTCTCTTTCAGTGCCGCAAGGTCTTCTCCAAGCAGTTCAATCTGTTCGATCAACTCTCCCTGGGCCCGACGGTTTCTCTCCTTTCACGGGTTGAAGGCGACCCGGGAGATGAGGGCGAAAGAGGTGAGAGAGTACCTGGAATATCTGGCCGTGGAGAGGAAGGTCTCCCTCCTACCCAGCGGCAGGCCCTCAACGCCCTGGTCTTCTTTTATGACCAGGCGCTGAAGGAACCGCTCGACCTGATCGCCGATTTCGCCCCGGCCCGGAAGCCCAAACGGTTGCCGATGGTACTGGGGAGAAAAGAGATGGGCCGTCTGCTGGAAGCCTTGAGCGAACCATATTCCCTGATGGCCGGCCTGCTCTACGGGGCGGGATTTCGGTTGATCGAGTGTATCCGCCACCGGGTACAGGGCATTGACTTCGGGCAAAATCAGATCGTGATCCGGGACGGGAAAGGCAATAAGGACCGGGGAACGATATTGCCGGATAGATACCGGCCTGCCCTCCGGGAAACACCTGGAGAAAGTCAAGACCACCCATAAGGAGGATCTAAAGAAGGGGGGAGTTTCCAGGGTTCGGGGAGATATATATCTCTCGCCCTGGAGCGGAAGGACAAAACTCCGCCCGGGAGTGGGGCCGGCAGTATGTCTTTCCCGCCGGGCGCCTTTCGGCGGACCCGCGTTCCGCAAAGATCCGGCGGCATCATATGCATTCGATCGGGCTGCAGAGGGCAATCAAGGCGGCGACGCGGAAGGCGGGGTTGACCAAGCGGGCGAGCTGACACACCCTTCGGCACTCCTTCGCCACTCATCTTTTAAAGGCCGGGTACAGTATCCGCACCGAGCAGGAGCTTTTCGACCAGAGCGAGGTGAGCACGACTACGATCTACACCCACATTCTCAACCGCCCTGGGATCGCGGTCAGGAGCTCGGCGGATCTTTAAGCGTCTGATGGCTCTTCTCCGGGTCCCCAGCGGCTTTTTGCCTGGCATTCCCGGCACCGTCAGACACAGCCGTCCCGGTAGAGACGGCAGGGTTTTTCATCCTCGCCTTCCACCTGGATGGTGGAATCGCCCGATTCGCAGAGGCTCGACTGGTGAAGTTTTAGGTGACGAGGCTACTTGTATGTTCACTTTCATTACAACCCGGATACTTGCTCGCCCGGCTTATGTGAACACTGTCAGCGGACTTCGGCCTTCGGGGTTTCCCCCTCAACCACCGCTCGTGCTACGCAGCTCCAGCTTTGGCTGTCTCGGGACTTCTTCCCATCCATTGCTTCAGGAAGTTACTCTATAGAGGTTCACCTCCTTTCTTGGCGTGAGTGAATCGCCTGCAATATGACTGTTTAGAGACGAAGAGGAGGGCATACGGCAACACCTTGTTCACCGGTTTCCGGATGGTGTGATTTCCCGGATCAGATATCACATCATCCAAAGCATCGACGTGATGCATCTGTGCCGCCAGCCTGACCACTGGCGAGGGCTAGTCCGGTACTGACTCGGCAACGAGGCCGAGCTGCCGACAACCGAACTAAACGCAAGTTCCGGTTCGGTTAGCCGAACATTTGTTTGATTTATCAAGCACACCTAAAACTATTCGCTAATATTCGCAAGTTTAGCGGCTTCGCAAAAAGTGGACGAAGCAGTGGAGATTCAAGAAGTTTCGCGGAGATTAGTGGTTAAGAAAAGCGGGTGCGGCGGGAGATCAGAGCAATCCGTGGAATCTGTGAAATGATTTATGTAAACAGCCATCTTAGCCGGAGGAGTCGGACCCCGGATGGGAAACTCTCCAAGACCATACCCACAGCATCACCCAACGCTACCCGGAAGTGGAAAATGCTTGGAATTCAGGGAAAATCCAGTGGATACACCGCCAAAACCCGCGCCCGGCCATTTTCCTCGATCGAGGTGGGGTCGTGGCCCGGAAAGTCAGCCACCTCCACAAACCGGAACAGCTAGAACTCCTTCCCGAGGCGACCCAAGGCTTGAAGAAACTCAACGCCGCCGGTTTCATCACGGTTTTAATTACCAACCAGCGGATAATCGCCCGGGGTATGTGTACCGTAAATGAGCTGAAGATAAAATGGAGACGCTGCTCGGAAGAGTGAGCGCCCCGCTCGACACTATCTACTACTGCCCCCACCACCCCGACCGCGGCTTCCTGGAAGAAATCCCGGAATACAAGGCCCCCTGCCACTGCCGCAAACCTGGAATCGAGATGATCGAACAGGCCACCGAAGAATTCAACATCGACCTCGGGAAATCCTGCCTGGTCGACAACACCACAGTGGACATCGATACCGCCCGACGGGCCGAGATAAGAAGCGTTCTCGTCGAAACCGGCTACACAGGAAAAGACAACCGCCACCCAACCCAACCAACCAAAACCTGCCGAGACCTCCCCCAAGCCGCAAAACACATAACAAAAGAAAAAAATATTCGTGATATTTAGTGGAATTAGTGGATAATGAAGGGGCGATAAGGGGAAGAATTTGCGAAGATTGGCGAGATTAGCGATTTGACAAACTGGGACAATTCATAATTAGCAGTTCAAAATGTGCGGAATAGCCGGAATATATGGACAGAGCAACCCGAATCTGATCGAGCGGATGCTGGATTCGATCGCCCACCGCGGTCCTGACGGAAGGGGAAATTTCTCCGACGACCGCTTCCGGCTAGGCCACGCCCGGCTGGCCGTCATCGACATCACCGAGAGCGGCCAGCAACCGATGTTCAATGAGAACCGGTCCCTGGTCCTGGCCGTCACCGGGGAAATCTACAACTCCCCAGAGCTGCGCGACAACCTGATCAAGAAAGGCCACGTATTCCAATCCACCTCCAACTCAGAGGTAGTCCTCCATCTTTACGAGGAGAAGGGTTTCACCGAGGCGGTCCGAGATCTCAACGGGATGTTCGTCATCGTCCTCTACGACACCCGTTCCAAGAAATTGTTTATGGCCCGAGACCGACTCGGCATCAAACAGCTCTACTACCACCTCAAACCGGGAAGACTGATCTTTGCCTCAGAGATCAAAGCCATCCTCCAAGATCCGGAGGTTCCCCGCCGGCTGAACCCGGAGGCACTTTACCAGTATCTAACCTTCCAGAACATCCTCAATAACTCCACCTTCTTTCAGGGTATCGAGGTGATGCTCCCCGGGACCATACTTGAGTTCGATGGAAAGGACTTACACCAGAATAAATTCTGGCAGCCGGAATTCCATTGGGCATCCGGTGGTGAATTGCACGACTTCAATACTGTATGCGAAATTTTCCGGGAGAAAACCTGCCGGGCAGTAGGGCGGCACCTCCTTAGCGATGTCCCTCTCGGCACTTACCTATCGGGAGGGTTCGACTCCTCCATCGTATCTTATTTCGCCTCCAAGCTACTACGCGACGAAATCGAACCTGGACCCTTCACCTCCTACCCACCGGACCGGGGTCTCCTCAGTTTTACCGGAAAATTCGCTGAAGGGAAGAAATACGACGAAACCCCCTGCGCCAGGGCTGTGGCGAAGGAACTGGAGCTTAATTTAAACGAAGTGACCATCGGGCCAAGAGATTTCCTGGAGAACTTCCGCAAGGTGGTCTATCACCTCGACGAACCCCGGGTAGGGGTGGGCTCATTCTCCCAGTTTATGGTGGCGGAACAGGTAGCCCGAAATGTTAAAGTGGTGCTGACCGGCCACGGCGGGGACGAGTTTTTCTCCGGATACCCGGTATTGAAGGTAAGGATGCTGCTTGACCGCCTGAAGAACCAAAAAGCCCAGGCTTTGAAGATTTTAGCCGGATTCCGGCTCTCCGAGTTCGGCCACCTGGCCTTCTTTGGACTGCTGCCTCTCCTCTACCCCGAACGCAAGGACGGTCTTTTCATCCTCTTTGACCGGGGAATAAGAAATAGCCTGATATCCCCGCGGCTGCGGCCGGAATTCGCCCGGTTTTCGACAAGCCAATTCCTTGAAGAAGCCCTCCAGGGGTTCTCCGGAAACAATTATCAGCGCCTGGAGTGGCTTTACATCAAGACCTACCTCTCCGCCCTCTTCATTGTCGAGGACAAGATCAGTATGGCCCATTCCCTGGAGACCCGCACTCCTCTCTGCGACAACGAGATGATTGATTTTGCGATGTCGATCCCCGACATCTTCAAGATTCACGACCAGACCCTGAAGGCCATCCCGAAGAACGCGATGCAGGGGAAACTGCCTGAACTGCTCTACTCCCAGCCAAAAAGGGGATTCCCAACTCCGCTGGCTCGGTGGATCCGGGGACCGCTGCGGGAGCTCTTCCGGGAGACGCTAAGTGAAAGCGCGGTAAGAAAGAGTGGCATCTTCAGTCCCAAAGAAGTGGATAAGACCTTGAACCGCCTCCTCCGTTCCCCCTTCGACACTCCGCGAGAGCTGGTTTTGGCCAACCGTCTCTGGGCCATCGCCAACGTTCTGACCTGGCAGGACATTTTTTCCGTCTCAGTTTAAACCCCCGGAAACCCGGAGATGACTGCGCTTGACCTCAGGGTTAGCGACAACGAACAGGCTTTTGCAGCGCTGGAGAATGAATGGCGGGGGCTCCTGCCGGAGAGCCCGGCAGACAACCTCTTCCTGACCTGGGAGTAGCTCTACACCTGGTGGGAGGTCTTCGGCGGACAGAAGCAGCCGCATTGCCTTACCTTCCGGAAAGTCAACGAACTAATCGACTTCCTGCCACTGTATACCCAGAGAAGACCTCTGTGCCCATTCGGCTGGATTCGAGAACTCCTTTTCATCGGCACCGGGGATACGGTCCGCTCCGAGTATCTTGACCTGATCTGCCGGCCCGAACACCGGCAAGAGTGTCTGGAAACTTTGGCTCCGTTCATCTCCCGGGACCTGGACGGGAACATCGCTGTCTTCAGCGACCTGCGGAAAGACTCGCTCCTGGGTGGCTTCTTGGCCGCCTGTTTCCCGGATCGGGAAGCCATCAACCGAGAGCCGGGCTACTATGTCGAGATTCCCCCTATATCGAGACCTATCTGCAATGTAACGACAGCCGGACACGCCGCAACATCCGCAACCGCCGTCACTACCTGGAACGAGACTTCAGGGGCAAATACCACCGCTTGAGGAGAGAGGATAATCTTGAAAAATGGATGAAACAGTTCCAACACCTCCCCGCGGTCCGGCTTGGGGAATGCGGGCCACCGAGCAAATTCATCAATCCTTCGCATTAGCCGCTTTGTAGAGAACATTCGTTTCGGCCCAGTGGGTATTACCGTCGAAGGCCAGGAACAAGTAGACAGCGACTGGCAACAACCATTTAACACAGATTTTAATCCCGGACTTCATCACGGCCCTTGTTTTTTATTCAGCGGGCTTTTTGAGAGATCTCCACCGCCACCGGGCTGACCGCCAGGAAAAAGGCGGCGATGAAACCGACCAACGGAGAAAACATCTTTTTCCCCAGCAGATAGAGAAGGGGTACGGACGCTGCCCCCGCCAGTGACTCGAAGAAGCGTCCCGCGTAGTAGAAGATTTGCATCCGGGCGAGATAGAGGCCAATAAACTCCCGGGCATCGCGGAATATCCCCCCCGCCCACCAGACTGAGTAAAACACTCCATAAAATATAAACAGGACTATCCGGTGAAAGTTCCCAGGCAGCTGCCCGCTGGCCAGACCCAGGGAGTTGTAAACGTGGAAATGCTCGTCGCCTAGGAGTAGTAGTTGATCCCGTGAACCCGGAGAAATAATGCTAGGACCGCGAGCAGGACCAGGATGACGATTCGATTCTTCATTTGAATCACTAACGACAAAGACAAGCTTGCTTTAGTCTGGTTATTCTAAACTTTAAGGGACACACTTAAGCCAAGATATCCATTTCCGGATTATCACTGGCATACTTAATATAGCAGGGAAAAAAGTCCAGATTAATCGCTGGCCTAAAATTACAACTGAGGATATTTCGGTGCTATATCCAAATTTGTTCATCAAAAAGACAAAACTAACTTCCACCACACCTAGCCCCAATGGAACCATCGAGAAAAATCCGGCTAACATCGAAATAGAATAACATAATGTAATTTCTGCAAGGCCGACACGTAAACCCATCTGGTGATAAAAATATCCTATGCAAAATGATACCTAAGTTGAGCGATTATTGCGGATGAAATGTGCTAAGATTTTGCTGGCCGACGGGTTGCGGAAACCGCAGCCATATCCAGGAGATATGGCGAGGATTTTCAATATCCGTTCGGAGGCAAAAGATTGGTGCAGTTCGCCGCATAGAATCGCTCAATTTAGGTGATATTAAAACTATATTGGCACCAAGAATAAAACCAGCCGCAACCAAATATTTGTTCGGTAATTTTATTATTGTTTAGCTGAGGGGAGGAATAAAGCCGGACCATAAACCCATTCCTGGATTTAGACGAAAAGAACAAAAGGGAGCAATATGACTTACTCCGACAATACGCTAATCTATGCGTAAAACTGGATCTTATTGTCGGCATAGCTATACAAATGAGAAAGGGCGAAACCAGAGTATTTGTAACACTTTAGCCTTTTAAAAACATTATTGATTGTCATTGCGATCTGGCTTTTTTATCCGGCTTCAGACGGAAGATGGACAAGCAATCTCAGTCTAAAGATTGCTTCGTCGCCTTCGGCTCCTCACAATGACAATTGCAGGCTTATAAAACAGTAGAGACTTTTATCTGAATACACTTATATATTCCAGTTATAGTTTGGAGCAAGGCGCCCCCATAACCAGTTGATATTCCTCGACTAATGTTAGGATGCTACTGAGATCGAATAAATTAAAAGCTATTATCCCACGATGTAACTTTTTTTTCCAGATCTCGGTTCTGTTTTTGAATTTTAAACATTTCTTTCCTAAGAGCTCCAATATAGTTCGCGACAAAACCAAGGGTCAGGATCTGGATCCCGGCCAGGATAAAGATTATGGTCAGCGTCACCAGGGGCCGGTTGGGGGTCAGGGTTCCCTTGAATCTCAACAGCATAATATGGAAGGCAAAGATAGTCCCGAGGATGAGCAAAATCAACCCGACCCCGCCGAAGAGCATCATCGGCTTCTCGTAAAAGGAGAAGTTGAGATGGCTCCGGATCAGGCTCCCGGAGCGGAACCCCGACTTTTTTTCGATGGCTCTGGCTTCCTGACCTTTCCAGCTCAGGACTTCCGGCAGTTCGACCACCCGGAAACCGTTGGCGATTGCCTTGGAGACTATTTCCAGGTGTATCTCCTTCCCGTCGGACTCCAAGAGCAGGGAATCCAGGACCTCCTTCCGGTATCCCCTGGTCATCCCGCTGACCATCGACAGCTTGCCCGGCACCGCCCAGGTCAGGATCTTGTTACCAAACTTGCTCAAAAAGACCCGGTTCCAGGGAACGCATTCCAGCTTCCCTCCCTCCAGGTATGGTGAGGCTATCACCATATCCGCGGAACCCTGCCTGAGCTCCCCGTAGAGCTTGTTGATGATCTCCGTGCCCCAGTTCAGGTCTGACTCGGTGGTGACCACGTACTTCCCCCGGGCAGCGCGGAACCCCTGCCGCAGGGCGTAACCCCGCCCCCGGTTTTCCGGGTAGGTCACCACCCGGAGACGGGGTTCCTTTTTCGCCTTTTCCCGGACCAGGTCAAGCGTGTTGTCGACGCTGCCGTCATTGACCAGGATCAATTCCCAGTTGTCCTCCCTCCCGGTCAAAGTGTCAAGCAGCCGTTCGATATTCTTTTCTATCCAACGACCCTCATTGTACATCGGGGCTATGACAGATAGATCCACGATACTCGGATCATTACTTTGCATATTAACTTTCCTCTTGTCCGGCACGCCCCGAATCAATCCCGTTCCGCATCAACGGAAAGGTGCAGGGTTTTACCGCAGTGACTTGTTGCTATATTCAAAAACGGTGGTGAAATGCCTGAACCTGTTCACTTTCGTTTCGTCGAAACTTCTCTTGAACAGATCGCTTAAGTACTCCAGTTCCTCCGGATCCCGACTCATCCGAATGAGATTTTGCAGGTAGAATATCCTATTTCTTGAGAATAAGTCTTCCATACTCCCTTTTTCCAAAAGCGGCATCAGTTCGTCCCGGTGCAGGCAGAGGATATCCACTTCCTTTTTCCCAAAGTATATGAACAGCGGACCGACCAAGGACATCTTCGGATTATCAATGACGATCAGGTCTCCCGGTTGATATTCCTCCATTATATATCCGGCAATCGAACTGAACTTGCGGGGACTTTCAAAGGGCCACCACCTGATCGAGGTGGTGGTGCCAATCAGCATAACCGCTAACAGGGGCCAGCGCGCCCAGACGGGCTTTAAATTGCATAACCCGACCGCGGCCAAAATGAAGATCGCCGTGCCGCCGAATATGTAATAGTATGGCAACTGCAGCAGTATCTCCCGGCGGCTTTGATAGACCAAGCCAGCCGAAATGAGAAAAACAACCCCGAGCAACGTCCAGGGCATACCAAAATTCCTTACCTTACTCCGGTTCCTGACGGCGATAAAGGTTAGGACCACAATCAGAACAATAGCCAGACGCCCCAGCACCTGGTCAACCCCGGATTCATATCCGTACTGGTAGCGGTAAAAATAACCCGAGATCATATAACCGATGCCTTTAACTATGGTAGTTGCTCCGATGAAGCTCATATAGGGGATGTTGGCCTCGTCGGGCGGGCGAAGCAGGAAAAAATCCAGCAAGGTCGGGAGTGAGGCAAAAACGATCAGCACCTGGCAGATCAACCATCGCAAGATGATCTTTTTCTCACGGAGGCAGCTTGCCAGATAATAGATATTCGCGGCAACAAATACCCAGAGGAAGAGATAGTGGCTGAATATCGAGATTGTCCCGACTATAACCAGCAGCGCATAAGTTGACAGCTTCCTGCCATCCTCCCGGGTCAGCCGGAGGGTCAGGTAGAGAAAGGCGTGCCCGAGAAAGAGAATCAGCGAATAGTGCCGGATGAACTGGGAAACTTGGATGGCCAGCCCGGAAAACGTCAGGAAAGAGGTCGCTATCAAGGCTTCCTTTTTCGATACCATCTGAACGCAGAGCAGATAGAACATCGGTATCGCCAGGACCCCGAATATCACCGCCAGAAGAGAAGCCTTGAATGTCGAATAACCAAGCAGAACAATCCAGTGGTGGAGGAGGATAAAAAACAGCGGGGGATGGGGCCAGCCCGGCCGGTCGGCGATAAGCGTCTTCAGGGGGAGACGCTTCCCGGGCACCACGATCTCCCGGAAGCGGCTGGAAGGGGCGACCCGGGACGGCAATACCTTCTGGAAGGACCAGTAATTCCCCGAAGCCTGGACCACACTGATCGCATCGTCGGCCGCCAGCTCGGTTTCGGTGGCCGCCAGCAACCTCAGAACGGCCCCGATGATGATCAGCAATAGCAGAATATAACCCGGCTTGAATCTCATCCCGTATTATTTTCACTCCCCGGCAAGTTCCGGCGTCAGAGCCCCCGCCCGACCCAAGGTACCGGAATCAAATGTGCCTACTTCGAGCTCCGCCTGATTATTTCCCGGTTTTCCTTCTGGACCTTGTAGATTTCTTTCTTGATGATCCCGATCTGGTTGGCCACGAACCCGAAACTGAGCATCTGGATTCCGCCCAGCAGCATCAGGATCATCAGCAGAAAGATGGGCCGAGTGGGATCCAGGATCCCCATATACCGCTGGACAACGAATATAATGCCGAGGATGAAACCGATTATCACCATTACTATTCCGGCGAAACCGAAAATTATCATCGGCTTCTGGTAAAAGGAAAAGAGTAGGTGGGAGATGGAAGTGGCCTTGAACCGGAACTTCGACTTTCCCTGGCGGCGGGCGGTCAGTACGGCCGGGATCTCCCGAACATTGAAACCAACCGAGATGGCCTTGGCCAAGATCTCCAGGTGGATCTCCTTGTCATCCGACTCCAGGTCGAGAGCATCAAGTACCTCCCGCCGGTAACCCCTCAGAACGCAGGTGATGGTCTTGATCCTTCCCGGGAAAGCGAGGCCGAGAATCAAATTACCGATCCGACTGATCAAAAGGCGCTTGAAGGGGACATTGACCGCCCGGCCCCCTTTCATATAGACCGAACCCAAGACCACGTCCGTGCCGGATTCATTGAGTTCCCGCCAGATCCGGGAGATGTGATCCGCAGAATACGTCAGGTCGGCGTCGATGCTGATCAAGAATTTTCCCGAAGCGGCGGCAAAGCCGCGTCGAAGAGCGTACCCCCGGCCCCGATTGAGGTTATAATCGACCACCTTGATCCCGGATTCTCGCTCGGCTTCGCGCCGACAGATCTCGGCCGTCCGATCGGTACTGCCGTCGTTTACCAGGATCAACTCCCACTTCGCATCCAGCGAACCAAGTTCAGCGGTGATAGCGGCGATCGTGTCCGAGATCACCTCCTCTTCATTGAACATCGGAACTACAACTGATACGGATATATGCTTCATAATTAAATACTTCCGACAATCCAGTGTCGAACTTTAACTTTCCGCGAGAAACTTTCTCGAGTTTCTGTCGATAGGTTTAAATCAAAAAAGTATTTACGAAGTAAATCACATTAACGCCTGCAATTCCACATAATTGTTTTTCCATCAGTGCAGCCGACTTGATTCCGCAGTTCTCATCCTGGCAATCAGGGGGCAAGACATATGTGGTGAAAAAGACCATCAACCAGTGGAGCAAGCCAGCCGATTTACCGTTGTCATTCTGCAATAGCGAGGGGACTCTCAATAATTTCGCCGCGGGAACACCGGCAATGCTGGCGGTTAAAATCAAGTCGGGCTGAAAACAACGACTCGCTTTCCATATCCTGTAATCCCTGGCCAAGGGTTCATTCTATAAATTATACTTACCCGGTATAAACTTGCTGATGATAGAATGGTCAATGCCATACTCGTCAAGCAATTCCACGGTACATTCGCGCTCGCGACTCAAAATTCGGACTTCGTGACCGCGACTCCTCAAGGTCGAGATAACATTCTTAAAAAACTGGGCACAGGTCTGTTGAGCGATTTCGCCCAATATTTTCACAGATTCAGGACTGGATTCAGGTTATCGGTTTGACAATTTCGTATAACCGCTCATACGAACGGCCGTCATCATACTGATGGAATAGGCCTTTAATCAATTGGCGTCTCTCAGAATCCTTCTCCGGATAGCGGATATATTCCCGAAGAGCCTCGATCAACTCTGCAGCCGTGGCAACCTTCGGACCGGGGATAACGAAGTCATGGTTATAAAACAGGCCTGTTTCCTTCTCGAACTCCTCCAGATCGTAGGGGACAAATACGATCGGACAATTCAGAAGCAGGTAATCCAACCAGGCCCCAGAACAATCACTAATCAAGATATCAATGTGGGGCAATAGCTCCTGAACATCTTCGAAGATATTTTTTGATGCGTCCAACATCCGGTCTCCAATGAAAGTACTAATCGATGGCTCCAATTTCTCTACGTTCATACCTATGCCCTCGCAGCAAGATAAAAATATCGCTTTCCTCCAGGAATTCGTTGATTCTCTCCAAGGACTAATCGGAGAAGGGGAAAAACAGACAATACTGTTTTGTCGTCACGTGGGGGCATATAGGATTACTTTTTTCCGCAAGTAGGGGAAGCGGTCCAGCAGATCACGGGTAGTTGATTGTTTTTGCTCAATCAGATAATCATTACGCGGATAGCCGGTAATCAAAACCCGATCAATCGGCAATCCAACGCACAGTGCAGTGGCCAAACGATCAACAAAGGAACTGCATATCCAGTATGAATACATCGAAAAGTAAAAATACTTCACCACCCAATTGGGATAATTCCTCCAGCGTGGCTTTAGGAGACATATACGCTTAACCGGGATGCCGTGCCACAACAGGCAGGTAACGGTTCTCCGAGAAAACAGGACATAAGGAATCATAATCCACGGATGAGCGTTACCAATATATTCCGATCAGGTGCGCGTGCTGGCCAAAACCACCGATTGCGTAATTTTTCATCGCGAACCCTGATCTATCGGGGGGAAGCGGCTCTTGAACAATCATCGGGTTGAAACTACTTCACCCTCCTCACCGCGTTCGGGCTTCTTGCAATGACTGAGCATATATTGATTTTCGATCCAGACTAAGTCGGCCTGTATCTTTCCTGAGTTCTTTCCGTCTGAATAATGTTTCTCAATTGTAACACACAGGCCGCGAGAATCCAGAAGGGGTACATCAGTTCCTCGGCGTCGAAACGGTTCCCGGTCATATTGGCGACAATAACCGCGGGGATAGCGGCGATAAAGCCCAGAGCTACCCCCTTCAGCATCGGATCACGTTCCCGTCGAACGACATATATTCCCGCCTTAAATAGGTAGGCCAGGGACAGAAGAAGCGCGATTACCGTCAGCAACCCCATCTCGCAGAGCATCTGAATCCAGATATTATGCGCTGAGGCTCGACGAAGCCGGGGATTATAATCGCCGATGCGAAAAGGGAAGACCCCCCAGCCGATGCCGAACCAGATGTTCTCCTTGGCCATTTCCAGCCCCGCTTCCAGAAGGTCCCAGCGATTTTTGATACTGATCTCCTTAGATTCGGAAAGGACCGTAGCGGCACTGTGAGCAGTATAAATATCCTCTTCCACGACTTCCGTCCGGGTCGCGCCTCCTACCCGCAGCCGTACTGTCTCCGGAATCAAATAATCCGGAAATATAATAACTAAGCAAACCCCGAAGATTAGTAACAGAACAGTTAACTTGCTGCGAAAAACACTCAATACGGGCAAGGCGGAAGCCAGAGCCAGCCAGCCTCCTCGGGAGTTGGTGGGGATAATGATACGCACCCCCAGCAACGCCGGAAACAACAAGAACTTCCCGGAAATCTTCCGAAAATCCGTCAAAAACGGACCAGCAATCACACCCAGGTAATAGGCAATAAAGGCACCAAAGAAATTCGGGTGACCGCTAAACCCGGTTAAGCGGCGTTTGAAATCTGAGTAAGTGGCAAAACCAAAATTAACCCATTGCAGAACGCCATAAGTTATATTGACAATCACCATCAACATTAAAATAGCGGATATTATCTTGATGATATCCCTTCCTTTTATCATCCTGTAGAAAAGAATAAATATGATTACCGGGGTTAACCAACGCTTGACGGGGATGGCGAAAGCCATTAAATATGGCAAGCCGAAATAGAGGCTTCCCTTGACATACGACATCAAAGATAAAACCACGTAAGCTCCGAGGAGGACCATTATCGCTTTCGATATGGAATAATTCTTGCCCGGATTCGCTTTTTTTGAGATGACCAAAGAAAGCAGGATAGCGATTATCACCACATTGGTCAGATTGAACGCGGTGGCAAATCCGCCGAACGAACCGGGGAGCAGAAGGTTAAAGGGAAGATAGGTCGCAGCGACAATCAGTAAGATATTGGGGTCAAACATTACACCATTGATCAGCGCTGGGATACCGACTCCGCCGATCAACAGATATGTCAATACCGGAATCGAGAGATGAAAATACCCGATCATCACGAAAAAAAGCTGGGCAACTACAACGGGGAGGAGCAATTTTCGATATTTTATCCCCTTGCATACCTGCCAGACATAGTGAAAGACCAGGTAAACACAGAATAATCCGACAATTTGGTAGATACGGCCCATTAGCAGATCGGCGGTTGACTATTGATGATTGACAGTTAGGAGCGGACAGTGATATGCCTTGATTCCAGCCAGGCTTAGCAGACACTTGGTGAAGATCCGTCTTCAGCCAGGGATGGGATTGAATCGGATCCGGAACTGGCTTCGATGTTGGTGCCTAATGTAGTATAGCGGAAATATTGGACAACAATTCCAAATCATTGCCAGGGAAAATATTGCTTCGTCATCCCCCCTGGCGATGACCTGGTTATTGGGTTTTTCATTCAGACACTAATTACGAGACACTACACTAACGACTCATCAGACCATCTGGGATTCCGTTCTTTTTGATTGGAGTCCCAATTCATTCTCCCAGCAGGTTCACCCCATCGAAATCGGAGGGGATTTCGATCCCCAGCAGGTTGAGAATAGTGGCGGGGGCGTCATAAACAACGGGGCGCTTGGAGAAGGAATCCGCGCCCCTGAGGTAGAACATCGCGTCATAGTAGGTATGCATCCCGCTGATGGCTCCGGACTCAAAAACCAGGCTCTTCTTCAATCCGGCTTTGAGATCATAACCGTCACAGGGATCGACGATGATGTCGGGGGCGGTCTCGAGATATTCGCCCCAGAGAGCATCTTCTTTTTTCAGGATCTGCTTGCAGACGGGGCGGCCGGCCTCAGTAAAATTCTCCAACTTCTTGATGATCTCCTCTCGCAGTCCGGAATATTCCGATTCCGGGACCCGGCCGGCCTTCCACTTCCCTTCCCGAAGGATATAGATTTTTCCCGGCACTAAGGCAAAGGCCTTGGACTGGGGGGAGATAGCCTCAAAGTCAAGATCGTGGCCGGGGGGACGGGAAAAGGAGAGATAGCCCCGGTCCTGGAGCCAACGGTTGAGCTGAACCTCCTGGCGGATCCGGCAGAAGCCGTGATCGGAGAGGATAATCAGGCGGGTCCGTTCGTCAAGCTTCTCCCGAACTCGGCCCACCATATCGTCGATGGAACGGAAGAAATCCAGGTAGTAGCGGTGATTCTCCGAACCGGCTTCCCCTTCATCAAGAAACCGGAACATAAAGTGTCCCATCCGGTCGGTATCCATAAAGTGAATGGTAAAAAGGTCCCAGGGCTGGGTATCCCAGAGATGAAAGAGCGTATTGACTCGCCCCGCTAAAACCTTCCGAGTCTCTTCCTTGAAATAATCCAGCGACTCCCGGGCTTTCATCGGATTGATATCCAGCTGGTACCCGGTTTCTCGTAAGCTATCCAGGGTTGCGGGAGGATAAACCGCCTTCTCCAGGGCGGGGCTTAAAAAGCCGCCGACCGTAATTCCGTTGACTGGACGGGGAGGGTAAGAGCCGGGGACACCAAGGGAGATCACCTCCTTGCCCTTCTCCGAGATGATCTCCTGGATAGTCTTCGAACGGCAGTTGGTCGAGTTGGGGATATAAAGATCAAACTCCGGGGTCAGCTCAGCAAAGCCGTAAACACCAAACTTCCCCGGGTTCTTTCCCGTCTGGTAACTGGTCCAGGCAACATTAGAGACGGTGGGGAAGATTGAGTTCATCTGGGCGAAGCTACCTTCAGCCACCAATGCCTTGAAATGGGGCATTATCCCCTCCTCCATCAGACGGAGGGCGAGTGAATGAGGAAAACCATCCAGACCGATTGCCAGCACTCTTGCAGTCATTGCTTGTCCTTTTGAGTTCACGAATTAAACTGATTTGGGAATGGAGAATAGGGAATGGAATCTTTGGCTCTATGCACTCGGCACTTTGCTCATCACCTACCGTAGGTGAGGGTTATCCTGGGATTTGCACCACTTCTCGTACTCCTCCCAGGTCCGGGCCTTGAAAACGAAACCTCGGGGCCGGAGATAGCGGTTGATCCGGTCCATCTCCCAGATCAGGACAAAAGCTTTGCGAAGGTTATTTTTCGAGGTTGAATCCTCCGGTCTTTTCACCTTCCCCAATATTTTTATTTTCTTCATTGGCTAACTTCTACGATTAATTTAGGCAGTCTGTTGGAATTCAGGCAATATCAAACTTTACGGGAGGACACTTACCGGCCAATAACTTAAGAAGCTCCTATAATCGCACTAAACCGGTGGTGGGGCTCAGACAGTGATGGATCAAGGCTGATTGAAAAGTCCCTTCCAGAGCGTTCACTTGCCGCTGCCGTATCAGCGTTAACTATCTCTTTCATCCGGTCGCGTGCCAATTGGAGGGCAGCAATATCCCAGGCCCGAATCCTCTCTTGAATCAATGCTTCGCAAAAGTTTTCCATTTTGCAACATCCAATTACGCTGGAACGCGACAACTCCCAAGATCCACACATTCAGATTACATTATAGATAATATCACAGGCAAAGTATTTCCGGGGAGAAGAATCCAACGGGAAAGCGGGAATATTACCATATTCAGATGATTCTCGGTCCTGAGATAATGCCGCCACGGGAGAACCCGGTGTTTGTCCTGGAAAAATCTATGTGGATGGCTTATCAGGCCATTACGGACCTCCAGGGCGACGCCAATCTGCTTCCGGTTCATCTCTTGATATCTTTTGAACTATGCCTGAACGAGCGGATGGTGATATTCTCTTCCTATGAAGACTATCTTTAATTGGGCTCGGCAGGCTGCCCTGTATGTTTTCCCGGCGCTGGTTCTCGCAGTGGCGGCTATCTATATATCCAGCAATTTTGACCAGTTCCGCCAGCTGGAGATCTCCTCTTGGTGGTGGCTGGCCGCGCTTGTCGCCGGATGCCTCGCCCAGAGCCTCTCCTCCGCCTTGGTCTTCAAGAAACTGCTGGCGATTTTCCAAGTCAGGCTGAGCTTCTGGGAAGCGGCCGGGCTGGTTTTCCTGACCGGGATAGGGAACTTTCTCGTCCCTTACGTCGGGGGGATAGGCCTCCGGGCCGCCTACTTGAAGAAGAGGTACGGGTTCTCTCTCCGCTATTTCGCCAGCACCGTGGGGGGGGCGGCGCTGTTGACGATCTCTATCAACGCCGTCATCGGCCTGCTGATGGTACTTTATCTCCTGGCCACGAGGGGCGTGTTCAGCCCGGCCATCTTTTTCATTTTCCTCTGCTGCCTTCTGTTACCGGGGATGCTGATTCTTCTCCCCCCCTGCGAGATCAAAAGCAAAAACTGGATTTTACAGAAAATCAGCCGGATCTGGGAAGGCTGGGGAATGATCTCCCGCCACCGAGGGGACATAGCGGTCCTCGCCTGGTTCACATTCCTGACCGCTTTTTTCGGGATACTGACCCTTCACTGTGCCTTCCGCGTGGTAAACGACAGTATCCTTTTCGTGGACGCGGTGATCGTATCAGCGATGACGGCCCTCAGCGCCCTGGTCAATGTCACTCCTTCGGGACTCGGCATCAGTGATCTTGTGATCTTCTTCACCTCGCGTGCGCTCGGGCACCTTGCGGTAATCGGCGTCTCGGTGGCGCTAATCTGGAGGGGTGTCTCCACGGCAATAATATTTGCCGGGGGGGGCATCGCCAGTTACCTGCTTCCCCGGGCGTCGATCAAAGACTCCCGGGCGGCGTCAGGCGTGGCGGGCTCGGTCGGTCTTACCGGCGGGGCTGAATCAGTTCCTCCTCCGGCCGGTCCTCAATCCAGTGGATGATCTCCCGGACGACCCCGTTGCTCTCGTGGTATTTTTCCACATACTTCCGGCCCCTTTCCGCCAGTTCGGATATTATCCCGGGATTATCGAGCAGATTTTTAAGCTTTTTTCGTATATCCTCAGGATCTGGACGTATCGGGATCACCGGACATTCTTCCGGGATCAGGTTGAATTCCTTGTTAAGCCCGCAGAGGACTGCGCAGCCGCTGGCCATCCCCTCCAGTGCCAGTTTCGCGGCCAGGTTAGAGTAAACCTGGTCGACGAGGATGTCCCCCTCGGCCAGAATATTTCTCACCTCGAGGTTGGAAACCTTCTCCAGAAACACCCTCTCGAATCGCGTTCCACCTCGTTCCAGCCGATCGAGGGCCTCAAAGATGAGGCCGCTCCCCTTGATGACTCGGTCACTGGGGGCGTGGATTATCCGGGGAATCCGGTTCTTCGGGATATGATAGCGGTATTGCTCCACTTCTATGGGCATCCGGAAAGGATAGAACGGTCGGTGCAGTTCAAAGGCAAGATCGGGGACTGTGATAATTAGATCGGAATACCTCTCTGCTCCCCGGATAACCCGAAGGGCGCGCTTAGGGTCACAAGGTGTTTCCCGTCGCCGACACTCCCGGCAGATGTCATTCAACCCGTGCTTTTCATTGAAATACTCGGATGTAACCTTGTTCCGGACCTCGCAACCTACGAAGATCGAAACGATAACATTGCCAAGTCTCTTCAGGACAGCGTAATCTATGAAGTTGAGAAAGGGAAGGGAATAGTGGAAGGGGAGGAAGTTGCTACCGAAGACAAAAATGAACCAGTTGTTTCGGCCCAGTGAACGGAGAAACTGACCGGCGCCAAAGCAGCCGATCCTACCGAATAGCTTCAACCGAGCCAGCGGATTGTCTTCCCGTAGGGCGGCCTGGAAATTATGCTGGGTGGAATCCAAGCCGATCGCATCGTATTTTTCCTGAACAAAAGCCCAGTTTTTGAACATAACGATGGATTTTGTGTTAATCCCCAGCTTCTTAAAAGATCTCGCATATGTAGCTATAATACCACATATTTCAATTGTGCCTAAATGCACCGTCGGGGTTGACTCTCTTATATTCATCTTGTTATTCACTTCCCGCAGGCAGGCTACAAACTATTGCAAAATAATATCAACAAGAAATTTATCCAAGCTATTGCACTACATTAGAATGATATTTACTGATCTATGATTTTTCTACAATCACAATGATAGCAGTATATTTCCAAAACAAAAATACTTGTAACAATTTAGGTCCACAGTTACATTACACATAAACATATACTATGCATTGCATAGCAATGGGTAATTACTGCCAGTACTTAATCTAAAGACTCTATCCATACCTTTGTTCGTATAAGTCCAGTATTAATATTAAATTTAGGCACCCATCTTAAATCTCTTCGAATATTTTCTATATTTAGCACCCTCCTTCGAATATTGTCGATAGATCGCAAGTCTATGTATTCAGATTTTATATGCGTTGGATAAAGGGATTTGATTTTGTCAGCCAACGCATTAACACTTGTTTCAAATCCTGTCCCAACATTATAAATTCTTCCAATCCCTCTTTCTGACAACCCTGCTAAAAGCGTTGCTTCTACTGTATCTTGAACATATGTATAATCACGGGTTTGCTCACCATCCCCATGAATTATTATTGGCTCCCCGGTTTTACAACTGTCAAAAAATTTAGCGACTACTCCACAATACGGATTTTTAGCATTCTGCCCCTTGCCATAGACATTCGAATACCTGAGTATGACTGTTTTTAACCCATAAGATTCGTAAAATGCATAGCAATAGTTCTCACCACTTAGTTTACTTACAGAATAAGGGGATAAAGTATTTTTAGCATCCTCTTCACTAATTAGCAAATGCTTCGGATTTCCATACACTGAGGCAGAAGAAGCGTATACAACTATTTTTTCCTTAATGCCAAACTTACGTGCTGCGAGGAGAACGTTAAGTGTGCCCATAATGTTGGTCTTGCAATCTTCCAATGGGTCTTTCGTTGAAATAATGATATTTCTGGCCGCTAAATGGAAAATATGTTTTGATTCTTTGATTAATTTTTCGACTAAATTATGATCAAGGACGGAACCTTCAATAAATGTGACCTGATCAAAGTGCTCAATGTTTGCTATTGAACCAGTAAAGAGATCGTCCAGAACGGTAACTTGGGCTCCTAATTCGACTAATTTATCTGTCAGGTTGGAACCGACAAAACCTGCTCCACCTGTTATAAGAACTTTTTGTCCTCTATATTTCTCAAACATTTTTAACTCCTTGGTCCGGCTTCACGTTTCAAATGCATTATACATTTGTAATAGAAAATCGATAACAATACCAATTGAGTTCTTATATAAGCCGATTGGGCCAACAATACACATTTTCTTGAATAACCGGTTGCATCGTTGGCGGCTTCCTTGCCGATATAATCCGCCGGGATACCGGATGACCAACCGTTCGGATACTTCCCGATAATATAATACCCGGCCAATTGCTTCGCCCCGCTCATCAAATCGGGAGGCAGGTTGATCTTTTCCCAGACATCTTGAAGAAGGTCGCTGATTGGATGCCCCCAATCTTCCGCCCCGAATTTCTGCAGGTTTGCTTTCACGGCCTTTTCCGCAGTCTGCGGGGAAATAAAGCACAACTACTCGAAATAGTCGTTCTTGAGCAAAGTTACAGCGGATTCTAAATTCCTATCCGCCTGTCGGAGCCAATCGGCGCTTCGTTAAGCCATAAGACGATCCTCCTTGCTCAGGTAATAAATTCTCCCCGCTCCCCCAAAAACACAGCCGACGATTCCTGATAATACCATAGGCAGAGAACCCCAGAAAGAAAAATACAGGGTAGAATCAATCCCCAGGAGCAAAACAGAATAGAAAAATTCCAGCAGCGTGGACCCACCAGATGCTACGCGCTATGATCTTTGCGTAATCGCGTGGGCGATGATGCCGCCGGCGACGACATCGTGGCCGCGGACGAGGACGAAACGTCCCAGTTCCTTGGTCTTGTAGAAAGACTCCACCATCAGCGGTTTTTCGGCCTCGATGATCACTTCACCCACCTCGGTGTCGTTGAGGACGCTCGCGTTCTTTTCCAAAACTTCCAGGGTCGAGGAGTCGATCCGCTCCCGGATCTCAACGATCCGGGCCGAGACCTCTTCAGTAGCGACTCGGAAGAGGATTTCCTCCTCGATATGAAAGGGTGCCGGAGACATCCAGAAGACGCTGGCCGGAAACTTCTTAGTTATCGGAGGTTCTTCCCCAAGACGACAGGCGACCGAGCCTCGTTCCAACCGGATCGGGGGATCGAGGACGATCCCGGTTGATACGCCGGCCCCGGCTTCAGACAGTCCGTCGGACCCGAATTCCAGGATCTTTTTTACTCGGGATCTCTCTCCTCCGGGGAGGAAGACCAGTTCTTCGCCTCGGCGGAGGATCCCCGCCTCAACCCGGCCCATTACTACCTCTTCTCCCTCCACCCGGTGGAGAAGCTGGACGGGGAACCGGAAAGGTTTTTCCCTGGCAGAAGGGAGATTAACGAAGGAATCAAGAGCCTCAAGAAAGGTCACCCCGGTGTACCAATCCATACTCTTCGACCGGTTGGAGACATTATCCCCTTGCTTGGCCGAGATGGGAATGACAAAAGTGGGGCTGAGGTGGACCCGAGACAAGAATTCAACCAGATCTTTCTTAACCTGGTTGAATCTTCCCTCAGAGAAGTCAACCGAGTCCATCTTGTTTACAACCACAACCAGCTGCTTCAAACCGAGCATATCAATCATAAAGGCGTGCCGCTGGGTCTGTTCTCTGAGCCCCTCGGCGGCATCGACAATCAGGACCGCGGCCTCGGCCTGGGAGGCGCCGGTGATCATATTCTTCAAAAATTCCTTGTGCCCGGGGGCGTCGATGATCACGTATTCCCGCCGGGGGGTCTTGAAGAAGGTCTGGGCGGTATCGATTGTAATGCTCCGGGAACGCTCCTCCTCCAGGTGATCCATCACGTAGGCGAACTCCACCTCTTTCCCCTGCTCTTCCGAGGCAACTCGGATCTCCTGCATCTTGTCCGGGGGCAGGGAATCGGTATCGTAGAGCAACCGTCCGATTAAAGTAGATTTCCCGTGGTCCACGTGACCCACCATCACAAACCGCAAGTTATTCATCATATTCTCCATTAATTTAAATTTAACCATCCCCCCCCTCACCCCCTAAAAAACTGTCCACTAATTACACCAATTACCACTAATTTTTATAAAATGATTCGTTTCCAAACTAATGACTTTTCTCCGAAATTGATCAAGATACCTAATCTTAATTTTGTTGCTTTAAGATAATTGATGACCTGAGCTTGATGCTGAGGAATTAACGAATCCAAGGCCTTTATTTCAACAATTATCTTATCATAAGCCAAATAATCGGCCTGGTAAGTTTGCTGAAGGGGATTTTCCTTATAAGATAGGTTCAGTTGCTTCCGACTTTCAAATGGTATCTCTCGAAGGCTAAATTCTATTTCCAGAGCCTCGTGATAAACAGACTCAAGGAAACCACGCCCGAGAACCTTGTGGACCTCGATCGCGGACCCGACAATCTTATAAACCTCTTCCTTATAAATAAGATCTCCAACCTTCCCCATCTGCCCCCCAAAAATAATTAGTGTTAATTCGTGTAATTAGTGGACTTCTTTTACATATACCCCAACGCCCGGAGTTTCTGCATTGTGGTCGCGGATTCTTTGTCCTGGGCGCGGCCAGAACGCTCGGAGGTCTTGGTGGTCTTCAATTCTTCGATGATCTTATCGATGGTGTCGGCTTCCGACTCGACCCGGGCACAACAGGGGACGCAGCCGATACTGCGGAACCGCTTGCCGTCCTTGGCGAAGTAAAGATCGGTGATCGGAAGGTTCTCCCGCTTGACGTACTCCCAGATGTTCAGTTCGGTCCAGTGCAGTAGCGGATGAACTCGGATATGCTCCTCGTCATCGGCCTTGGACTTGTACTGGTCCCACAACTCGGGGGGCTGGTTCTCGTAGTCCCACTTGAAATCTTCGTTGCGGGGGGAGAAGTAGCGCTCCTTGGCCCGGATCCCGTGTTCGTCCCGGCGGATCCCCAGCAGCAGCGCCTTGAACTTGTACTTAGCGATTCCCATCTTCAGGGCAATGGTCTTCAGCTGAGTGCAGCACTCGAGTTTCTCGCCTTCGTCCGGTCCCATACCGGCCGCGATCGCCTCCTCGTTCCGGGTTACGAGCAGTTCCACCCCCCATTCTTTGGCGTAATCATCCCGGAATTTGTACATCTGAGGAAACTTGTAGCTGGTGTCAATATGGAGCAGAGGAAAAGGCAACTTGCCGTAAAAGGCCTTCCGACAGAGGTGGACCAGGGTGGTGGAGTCCTTCCCGATCGACCAGAGAGCGGCGATGTCCTTGAATTGGTGGTAGGCTTCCCGGATGATGTAGATACTCTTGCTTTCCAGTTCGTCTAACGTGTTCATACTCTTCTCCTCGACAGATGATTCTGACTATTTATGGGCTCCGCTTTGAGCCCCTTTTTTTTAAACAGACGATTGAATGGGATTTAATAGGATTTGGGCCCTCGCCTCGGACCCTTTTTTATACAGGATAATTCTATGTTTTTAGATATGGCTTTGAAGGGGATTGGGTTAATTCTATGGTTTTATTATTTGATTGAATGGGATCCGGGGACGGGGGTTGGGCCCCGACTTGGACTTTTATTTTAACAGACGATTGAATGGGATTTAATAGGATTTGGGCCCTCGCCTCGGACCCTTTT